>NZ_JBHXFE010000013.1:0-75714 GCF_042722475.1 Streptomyces sp. NPDC127092 | reverse complement strand
GGGGTTTGGGCGGGTGGGGGGGGGGGCTGGTCCGCCGCGGGACCACCCCCCCCCCCCCCCACGCCCGAGACGCCGAACGGCGTCCGACATATCGAACCTTCCTCTTGAGGAGCCGCAACGACATGACCATCAACAGGCGCACGGTGATGGCGGCGGGTGCCGCCGGAATGGCAGCAGCCGCGCTGGGCACGACCCCGGCGTCCGCCGCCCCGGGAGGCGCGGAACGGCCGGGCGGAACACCGGCGAAGGAACTCTTCGGGACCCTGCCCGACGGCACGCGCGTCCACCGCTGGACGGTGGCCGCGGGAGGCACCCGGCTGCGCGTGCTCTCGTACGGCGGCATCGTCCAGAGCCTCGAGATCCCCGACAGACGCGGCCGGTACGCGAACGTGTCGCTCGGCTTCGACAACCTCGACGACTACGTGGCGGGCAGCCCGTACTTCGGCGCCGTCATCGGCCGCTACGGCAACCGCATAGCGGGCGGCACCTTCACCCTCGACGGCAGGACGTACCGGCTCCCCGTCAACGACGACCCCAACAGCCTGCACGGCGGGGACAAGGGCTTCGACAAGCGGGTGTGGGACGTCGAACCGTACGCGCGCGGGCGGGACACCGGCCTCACCCTGCGCTACGTCAGCGCGGACGGAGAGATGGGCTACCCCGGCACCCTGCGCGTCCGCGTCGACTACGTCCTCACCCCGCGCGGCGACTTCCGCATCCAGTACGAGGCCACGACGGACAAGGCCACCGTCGTGAACCTCACCAACCACACCTACTTCAACCTCGCCGGCGAAGGCAGCGGCAGCATCCTCGACCACACCCTGAGGATCGCCGCTTCCCGCTACACGCCCGTCGACGCCACCCTCATACCCACCGGTGAACTCGCCGCGGTCGCGCACACGCCCTTCGACTTCCGCACCGGCAAGCCCATCGGCCGCGACATCCGTGACGCGCACCCGCAGGTCGTCTTCGGCCGCGGCTACGACCACAACTTCGTCCTCGACAAGGGACTCACCGACGCCCCGCAGCACGTCGTGACCGTGTCGGAGCCGGTCTCGGGGCGCGTGATGGAGATCGCGACGACCGAGCCGGGCGTCCAGTTCTACAGCGGCAACTTCCTCGACGCCACGCTGACCGGCACCTCGGGGAAGGTCTACCGCCAGGGCGACGGCTTCTGCCTGGAGACCCAGCACTTCCCCGACTCGCCCAACCAGCCGTCCTTCCCGTCGACGGTGCTCCGCCCGGGCCGGACCTACCGCTCGACGACGGTCCACTCCTTCACCGCCCGCTGATCCGGCAGCCAGGAGTGCGGTCCCGGCGCCGGCTTAATGCCGCCGGCGCCGGCGCTGTCGGCGGGAAAGCCCGCTCGCGGCGGGCCGGCACCAGGGCGGATGCCCGAGCGCGGTGGGGCGTCACGCAGCGGTTCCCGCCAGCAGGGAGTGTCCGAGCGGGGTGAGGCTGTGCAGGACCGCCGTCCCCGTGCGCACGGTGTCGATCAGCCCGGCGGTCCGCAGGACCCCCGCGTGGTGGCTGGCCGCCGCGAGGGAGACGGAGGCGCGCTCGGCGAGCGCCGTCGTGGTGGCGGGCGTGCGCAGGAGGGCCAGCACCTGGGCCCGGGTGCGGCCCAGCAGCGCCGCGAGCGCCTCCGGCCGCCCGTCGGCGGCGGCGCTCCCGCCGGGCGCCTCGTACAGCGGATAGACGAGGACGGTCGCCGCTTCCGGGCGGTACATCACCAACGGGCCGGTCGCGAACCAAGACGGGACCAGCAGCAGCCCCCGCCCGCACAGCGGGATGTCGTACGCCGACGCCGAGGGCAGGTGGAGCGTCGGGTGCTGCCACCGCCAGGTCGTGCCGAGCGTCGTCAGCAGGGCGTCGACGCCACCGCGGAGCAGCATCTCCGACCGCAGCGCGCGATCGGCGAGGGCGTCCTGGCGGATCCGCGGCCAGAGCGGCTCCACATGCCTGGCGAAGAAGTCCCGGGTGTCGTCGACCAGGGCCCGGGTCGCGGCCGGGGAACCCTCGCCCAGCTCACGCGCCCACCGGCCCGGCCGGGCCAGACCACCGTTCCACCCCGCAGCCTCCGGGATGCCCAGATCGAGCGCCAGCCGCTCCGCCGGTGTCGCCGCGACCGCCTCCAGACCGCCGGCGAGGTCGTGGATCCCGGGCTGCAGCAGGAAGTCCGGTACGAAGCCGTCCTCCGCGACCAGCTCCGCGAGCGCACCGGCCCGGACACCAGGACCTCCGCGTACGGACCGGTGCCACTCCAGGGCGGCGGACCGCACACGTCGCGTCTGCCCGACGCCCCGGCCCCCGCCTGCCCGCCGGCTCTGACGCAGGCTCAGCCCCACGCCGAGGGCCGTCTCCGCCAGTGCGTTGGGCGCCGGAGCGAGCGTGATCCGGCGGAGATCGTCGGCGGTGAAGTGAAGGCGGATCATGACGAGCGATTATCCGCCCGCCGGACCCTTTCGACGAGGGGCGAAAGGCAGTGCGCCGAGCGCGCGGACGCCGCACGCTCCTCTCGTCCCTTCGCCTTCCACGAAATCCCCGCATCCCCACGGAGGTCGCGCCGATGCGCCGCATTCCCGTCCGAACCGCCTGCCTCGCGGCCACCTTGCTGCTCACGCCCCTCGCCGGCACACCCGTCCCCGCCGCCGCGCGGGACCTGCCCGACCGCTACGTCGTCTCCCGCGAGGCGGGCGTGCTGCCCGAAGGGATCACGGTCACCCCGGACGGCACCCTGTACGTCTCCTCCGACGGCCTCGGCACCTTGTACCGCGGCCGGATCGGCGCCCCGGACCTCGCACCGTTCCCGGCGCGCGGGCTGGAAGACCGCCCCAGCACCCTGGGCGTGCACACCGACCGGCGCGGCCGCGTCCTGTCCGTCGGGGGCGCGACCCTCACCGTCCACGACCGCCACGGCCGGCTGCTCGCCCGCCGCACCGCGGAGGACGGGCCGCTCGGCGCGCCGCACCTCAACGACCTGGCCGTGACCGACGACGCGGTGTACGTCACCGACTGGGCCAACCCCGTCATCCACCGGGCGGAGATCCACGGCTCGACCGTGGGCCCGCTCGAACCCTGGCTCGACATCCGCGCCGCGTTCCCCCAGTTCCCCGCCCGGTACTGGCTGTTGAACGGCATCGTGGCCGACGCGACGGGCTCCACCCTCCTCGTGGCGTCGAACGGCACGGAGGCCGTCTGGCGGATCGGCACCGCGGACCGTGAGGTCAGCCGGCTCGACCTCGGTGACCAGTCCTTCGGTGCCGACGGCATGGTGCTGCGCGGCCGCACGCTGTACGCCGTGCTCAACTACGGTGCCCCGCACGGCGTCTACATCGCCCGGCTCGACCGGGAACTCCGCGCGGGCACGGTCACCCACCGCCTCACGGACGAACCCTTCGACCTGCCCACCACGCTGGCGAAGCACGGCTGCCGCCTCTACGTGGTCAACAGCCAGCTCGACGAGCCCCCGGGCCGGCCGCCGTACACCGTGACCGCGATCCCCGACCCCACCTGCGACGACGCCCGGTGACCCGGCTCGGCCCCGGCTCAGACGTGGCCGAGGATCCTGTTCCCGGGGGCCTGGGGGTCGGAGGAGGTGAAGAACTCCATCGCGGCCGCGAGCCATTCGTCGAGGGTGAGCTCGCCGTCGCCGTCCCGGTCGAGGGTCCGGAAGATCTCCTCCGCCTGCGACTCCGGTACGCCGAGAGCGTGGTAGAGCCTGGTGAACTCGGCGACGTCGACGACCCCGTCGTCGTTCGTGTCGGCGAGGGCGAGGTCGGCCTCCACGGAGGGGCGGACCATCGCGGAGATCCGCTTCGGGTCGGGTGACTGGGCCAGGCCGGTGACGAAGTCGGCCCGGGAGATCCGTCCGGTGCCGTCGGTGGAGACGAGCCGGCTGAGGGAGATCCAGTAGTGGGCCTTGGAGTCGCGGAGGGCACGGACCTTGCGCGAGTCGGAGGGTTCGCCGGTTCGGGCGATGAGCCGCTCGGCGAGGGCGGTGAAGTCCTCTTCGGAGATGTAGCCGTCCCGGTCGGTGTCGAGGAGGTCGAAGCGGTGCCCGAACTTGCGGCTCAGCAGGTCTGCGGTCATGGGTCTGCTCCTTCGGAAGAGAGGGTGTACGGCGATGCACCGGTGGTCTATCGGACCGGGCAGCGCCGAGCCGGGAGCACCACGGCCGAGTCACCTGCGTGGCGGCGCCGATTCACCGCACGGCCGGTCACCGCGGGGCTGACACGCACACCGCCGGTCACCGCGGGGCCGGTTCTCCGGAGGCGGTCTACCGGTACGCACCGTCGCGCTGTTCACTGGCGGAGCCATGCACTCCCCGAGGACAGGAGGCCGCCATGCACGACGGAGACCCGCACGAGGAGACGGACGTCCTGGTGGTCGGCGGGGGGCCGGCCGGGGCGACGGCGGCCGCGCTGCTGGCCCGCCAGGGGTTCGGCGTCACCCTGCTGGAGAAGGCCCGCTTCCCCCGCTACCACATCGGCGAGTCCCTCCTGCCGTCCCTGCTGCCCCTGTTGGACCTGCTGGGCGCGCGGGAAGCCGTCGAGCGGCGCGGTTTCGTCCGGAAGACGGGCGCCTTCTACGACTGGGGCGGCCAGGAGTGGGCCCTGCGGTTCGACGGACTGGGGCCGGGCGCCCCGTACAGCTTTCAGGTCGTCCGCGGGGAGTTCGACAAGACGCTGCTCGACCACGCCCGTGACCAGGGCGTCCGGGTCCACGAGGAAACCGCCGTGCGGGCGGTCGAGTTCGACGACGAGGGGCGGGCGACGGCGGGGGAGTGGATATCGGCGGCCGGCCACCAGGGGGTGACCTCGTTCCGGTACGTGGTGGAAGCCTCCGGCCGCGCCGGGCTGCTCACCGCCCGGCAGTTACGGACCCGCCGGTTCCACGACGCGTTCCGCAACGTGGCCACGTGGGGGTACTGGCGGGGCGCGAAGCCCGCGCCGGACGCGCCCGAGGGCGCCATCCGCCTCTACTCCCTGCCCGACCACGGGTGGTTCTGGGCCATCCCCCTGCACGACGGAACCGTCAGCGTCGGCCTCGTCACCGACAAGCACTCCTTCACCGAGGGCCGTCGGCTGCTCGGTGGCACGGACGCGTTCTACGCCGACCGCCTGGCCCTCGCCCCGGCCCTGGCAGGCCTCCTCGCGGAAGCCGACCTGGTCACCGACCTGCGGGTGGAGAGCGACTACTCGTACGTGGCCGACACGTTCTGCGGACCCGGCTGGTTCGCCGCCGGAGACGCGGCCTGCTTCCTCGACCCGCTGTTGTCCACCGGCGTCCACCTCGCCATGCACAGCGGCATGCTCGCCGCCGCGTCCATCGCCGCGTCCCTCCGCCAGGACGTCGGCGAGTCCGAGGCGGCGTCCTTCTACCAGGGCGCCTACCGGCACGCCTACGAACGCCTGCTCGTCCTCGTCGGCGCCTTCTACGACATCCACCAGGGCCGCGACGACCACTTCCGCCGCGCCCAGCGGCTCAGCCACCGCGACCAGCGGCCGCTGCGACTGCACGAGTCCTTCCTCCACATCGTCACCGGGATGGAAGACCTCCACGACACCCGGGGCGACACGGTGGCCCACCTGTTCGGCGCGCTGAAGGAACCCCTCGCGGGCCACGAGCGGGTGGGGCTCGGAGGCCACGGGGCGAGCGCGATGACACCGTGGCCCACGAAACCGGAACACGCGGTCGCCGGCCTCCGGCTGACGCTGGAACCCCACCTGGGCCTGAGCCGGGCCGACGGCTGACGCACCCTCCCGCACCCGCTCGGACCACGACCCGCGCCTCGTCGACGCCTCGTCGGCATCGCTTTCGCGATCAACTCGATCCGGCCAATTCTCCTCGCTTTCAGGGCTCTCCGCGGGCTGACATCTCGCGTTCACCCCACATGCGACTTTGCTGGATTAACATGCTTCTTGACCTCCTCTTGGGGAAGTGTTGGTTCGGACTATGCGTCTGAATCCACCGAAAGGGAAGCGGAAGCCGCATGTTACGAGCTGCGACGACCCGGTGCGTGCTGACGCTCCTCGCCGTCGTGCTGCTCGCGTCGGCGGTTCTCGCCACCACCGGACCCTTCGCACACGCGTACACCAACCGCCACGCCGCCCTCGGTGGCCAGGCCGAGATCACCCCGTCCGGTGCGGAGCCGCACTGCGCGGCTTCGGTACCGCCGGTCCACCCGTCCTGGGGCGACCCGACCGGGTCACCCCAGGCCCGTGACCACCATCGCGCGGTCACCCCGCGAGCCTCCGGCCGGGCCGACCGGCCGACGGCCGCCCTGGATCGCGAACCAGCGGCCGGACGCGGCGAATCCGTGACCGGCACCCCGCACGAGCCCGCGTCGAGAGGCTCCAGAGCCCCGTCCCGCGCCGCCCTTCAGGTGTTCCGCTGCTGACCCGTGGCAGAGCAGTCCCCCCACACACCTCTCCCTCATGCACCCGACGCGCACCCATCGCGCGCCAGGAGGAATCACCACGCCATGCAACCCCTCATCGACAACGCGCGCACCTTCGGACAGCGCCCAGAGGAGTTCACCGGCCTTGCCGCAGGCCAGTCCCCGGAGGTCCTGTTCATCACCTGTTCCGACTCCCGGGTCGTCCCGGCCCTGATCACCGGCGCCCGTCCCGGCGAGCTCTTCGAGCTGCGCACGGCGGGCAACATCGTCCCCCCGTACGCCTCCGGCGCCCCCAGCGGCGAGGCGGCCACCATCGAGTACGCCGTGGAGGTCCTCGGCGTCAGCGACGTCGTGGTCTGCGGGCACTCCCACTGCGGCGCCGTGGGCGCGCTGGTACGCGGCGAGGACCTGACCGCCGTACCGGCCGTACGGGACTGGCTCGCACACGCGGCGGACGAGCCCCGGTGCTCCGATCCGACCGACCCGGCGGTGGCCGAGGCCGTGCAGAACCACGTCCTGACCCAGCTGCTGCGGCTGCGCTCGTACCCGTGTGTCGAGAGGCGACTGGCGGAGGGCCGGCTCCGGCTGCACGGCTGGTACTACGAGGTGGGAACCGGCGCCGTGCGCGAACACCGCCCGGACACCGACTCGTTCGAGGCGCTGTGAAGAGCGCGACGGCCGGCATGCGCCGCCGCTTCCCCCACCTGCGCCAGGACTTCCTCGCGTCCGTCGTCGTCTTCCTCGTCGCCGTCCCGCTGTGCGTCGGCGTGGCGGTCGCCTCCGGCGTCCCGGCCGAGCTCGGACTCGTCACCGGCATCGTCGGCGGCCTCGTCACCGGCTTCATGGCCGGCAGCAGCCTCCAGGTGTCCGGGCCCGCCGCGGGCCTGACCGTGATCGTCTTCGAGGCGGTCAGCGCGTTCGGGGTGGGCACGCTCGGCGTGATCGTGCTGGCCGCCGGTCTGCTGCAGCTCGCCATGGGCTTCCTCGGGATCGGCCGCTGGTTCAGGGCGATATCCGTCTCCGTCGTCGAGGGCATGCTCTGCGGCATCGGCCTGGTGATCATCGCCGGCCAGCTCTACGCGGCGGCCGGCCTCAAGGCCCCCAAGACCGGCATCGACAAGATCGTGGGCCTCCCCCGGGCTTTCGCCGACGTGCTCGGGAGTGCCGAGGCCCTGGCCTCGCTCGCGATCGGTGCCGGCACGATCGCCGTCATCGTGCTGTGGAAGAAGCTGCCGAGGCGGGTGCGCTCCGTGCCGGGCGCCCTCGCCGCGGTGGTGCTGGCGACGGCCGCCTCGCTCGGCCTCGGCCTGCCCGTCGCCACGGTCGAGGTGGAGGGCCTGCTGGGCGTCGTCCAGCCGCCCGGCTCCGAGGCCTTCGCCCAGCTCGCCGACGTGGCCGTCTGGGGCACGATCATCGCCTTCGCGCTGATCGCGTCAGCGGAGAGTCTGTTCAGCGCGGCGGCCGTGGACCGGCTGCACGACGGGCCGCGCACCGAGTACGACAAGGAGCTGATCGCCCAGGGCACGGGCAACACGGTGTGCGGTCTCCTCGGCGCGCTGCCGATGACCGCCGTGATCGTACGCAGCTCCGCCAACGTCGAGGCAGGCGCCAGGACCAAGGCGTCGCGGGTCCTGCACGGCGTATGGCTGCTGCTGTTCGCCGCCGTCCTGCCGTTCGCGCTCGCCCTGATCCCGCTGCCGGCCCTCGCCGGCATCCTGGTGCACGCGGGCTGGAAGCTGATCCCGTTCCGTCAGCTCGCGGGGCTGTGGCGGGGCCACAAGGGAGAGGCGGTGGTCCTGGTGGTCACGGCCGCGGCCATCGTCCTCGTGAACATGTTCGAGGGCGTCCTGATCGGTCTCGCCCTGGCGGTCGCCAAGACCGCGTGGGAGGCCTCGCACGTGAAGCTGGAGGTCACGGACAAGGGCGCCGGCCCCGTCCAGGCGCACCTGGCGGGCAACGCCACCTTCCTCCGCCTGCCGAAGATCCTCGACAGCCTGGAGTCCCTTCCGCAGGACCGCCCGGTCGAAGTCGACCTGTCGGGACTCCACCACCTGGACCACGCCTGCCGTACGGCGCTGGAGGGCTGGGCCGAGAGGCACAGTGCGACCGGCACCCAGCCGGTGAAACTCACCATCGCCGCCTGAGCGGACGGCGCCCGTCGATCCGCCCGCTGCCCGTCCGGGGCCTGCCACGGCCCTGGACGGGCGACGGGATCGTCGTCTGTTCAGCCGGTCAGCCGATGAGGGCGACCGGCGCGTCCCAGGAGTTCCTGTCGACGGTGAGGGTATAACCGCCCCTGGTCTCCTTGCTGTTGGCCTTGTACTGGTGGCCGCGGCTGTGGTCGGTGTACAGCTTCGGATCCCAGGGCCAGTCCCTGGTCGTGGTCTCCTGGCCGTTCCACAGGGCGTACCAGAGGTTGCCCGGCAGGTCCTTGCGGTCCTTGGCGGTGGCGATCGCCTTGGCGCTGGAGCCGCTGAAGCCGTAGAGGCCGGCGCGGTAGGTCTTGGCGCGCAGGGTCCTGGTGAAGGACCGTACGTAGGTCAGGGTCGCCTCGTTGCACGCCTTGTCGGCCGTGTCGTACGGCTCCATGTTGAGGTAGATCGGGCTGCCGGCCTTCATGCCGAGCGCCGAAGCCTTGGCGACCGCGTCGTCGGCGTTGCTCGCGCCGACCGAGGCCGCGGTGGCCGCGGTGAACCTCTCCTTGTTCCCGCTCTTCTGGCAGGGCGGCTGGGCGCCGACGTAGAGGGGGATGACCCGCCAGCCGAGCCCGTCGACCGACTTCACCCACGACCTGGTCAGGTTGGGCTGGCCGCAGCCGCGGTTCCTGCCGCCGACGTAGACCGCGACACCGCCGTAGTGGCCGTCCTTCTTCCACGCCTTCATCGCCGCGAGCGAGGGTGCCTTGCAGGTGTCGAACGCCCGCCCGGTGTACGTCCTCTGGGCCGGCCACGCCGAGGCCGCCATCGACGTCTGCGCGGCGACCCCGGCAGCGACCACGACCGCGATCCCCGTCGTCGCCAGGGCTGCGTAGCGGCCCTTTCTGGACAGCCGGTGCTTCGCCATTCCCACCCCATACGAAATCCGGCCCCGCCTCCCGCGGAGCCCACTCACCCTATCCGGAGGCCTGTCGGGGGTGGTACGCGCGGGGAGCGGGGAAGGGACGGTACGAGCCCGCGGTCGACGCGCCCGCGGCACGACGAGGGAGGACACGTCCATGGCACAGGCCCACCGGCCGACCGGCACCGACTCCGGCGCCACTTCACCGGGAACGGCCCCGGCCACCCGGCAGAACCGGCTCCTCCGGCTGGGCACGCTGCCCGTCGCGGCGACGGCGCTGACGGCGACCGTCGCGCTCTACATGACCCTGGTCGCCTTCGGGAACATCACGGACTTCGGGACCAACCAGCAGTTCGTCCAGCACGTCCTGAGCATGGACACCACCTTCAAGGACCCTGACCTGATGTGGCGCGCGGTCGAATCGCCCGCCCTGCAGAACGCCGCCTACGTCGCCGTCATCGTCTGGGAGACGCTGGCCGCGGCGGTCCTCCTCGCCGCCACCTGGTTCTGGATCACGGGGCTGCGTCGCGACGCGTACGACCGGGCCCGCGCGGCCAGCACGGTGGGGCTGGTGATGGTGCTGCTGCTCTTCGGGGCGGGCTTCCTCGCGATCGGCGGCGAGTGGTTCGCCATGTGGCAGTCCTCCGACTGGAACGGTCTGGACGCCGCGGCCCGCAACGTCGCGCTGGCCGCCTTCACGCTCCTCGTGGTCCACCTGCCCGGAGTCCGCCGGGCAGACGCCGGACGGACGACCTGACGCGGCCTGCGCCCCGCTCGGAGCGGTCAACGGCGCACCCGGTACCGCAGGTGCAGCACCCGGTCGCCCCGGATCACCACGTCAGGGTCCTCCAACAGGTGCTGCGCGTCGACCGACCCGAAGTAGCGCCTGCCGGACCCGAACACGACGGGTGCGACGTCCATGCGCACCTCGTCGACGAGGCCCGCGGCGAGCACCTGGCCACCGACGTCGCCGGCGGAGACCTCGACCAAGCGGTCACCCGCGAGCTCCCGCGCCTTGGCCACGGCCGCCACGACGCCGTCGACGAAGTGAAACGGCGCCTCGGGGTCCCAGCCCTCGGGCTCCGGCCGGTGCGTCACGACGACCACGTGGTCGACCCCGCTCGGCGGCGTTCCGTCCCAGCCGTCCGTCAGGTCGAAGACGCGCCGGCCGGCGATCGTGACTCCGACCTCGTCCCAGTACGGCCGGGTGTAGTCGTAGGACACTTGCGACACCTTCAGCGCCCCGCTCCCGTCCAACGGGACGTCACCGCTGGACAACCAGTCGAACAGCGGTCCGGGCTGGTCGTTCTCGTCCGCGATGAAGCCGTCCACCGACACCGAGCCGTACATGACCACCTTGCCCACGGGGCTCTCCTCTGCTCTGGGGCGCCCCAAATTAGCGTGTCGTGACCGTGTTCCTCGGAACCTCGGCAGAGTGAGGCCCCGGTCGCCGGGAGCGGCGGCCGGGGCAGGGAGTGGTGCGGGTCAGGAGGCGGAGCCGGTCACCGTGTTGCCGGACTTGGTCACGTGGTACGTGACGGTGGCGCCGGTCCAGAAGCGGAAGGTGAGGGTCACCGGGGCGTCGTCCTTGAGCGACTTGAGGAAGTCGGCCTTGATGGTGGTGGTGTTGGCGCCGTAGTCGGCGCGGTAGTTGTCGAACGACTGGAACGTGGTCCAGAAGGCCGGGCCGGCGGCGGTGCCGTCGGCGTAGGTGGACTCCACGTTGGCCATCAGGTCACCGTTGAACCGGGTCGGGATGGTGAGTCCGTCGGCCGTTCCGGTGGCGTCGGACAGCGCGGGCTTGTCGTACGAGCGCACGAAGAGCTTCCAGGGGACCCCGTCGGAGTACCGGACCTGGAGGGTCGCGTTGAGCCCGAGGGCACGGTCGCCGGCCAACCGGGTGAGGGCGGTCGCCGTCAGCGTCAGCCGATCGCCGTCGAGGGTGTAGTCGCGGAACGGCATCAGCGGGACGTCGCCCTGCCACAGCCCCGCGAACCCGAGCCCGTTGCGGTTCAGGGTGATGGTCTGCGCCGTGATGGGGCCGGAGCTCGGCAGGAAGACGTTGTCGGTGGAGGCGGTGCCCGAGCGGGTCCTCCAGGACGACTTGATCAGGGCCTCCATCTCGGGGACCTGCCACTGCATGGTGTTGCGGTTCAGGAAGTCGTTGGCGGCGTCCCAGAGCGCGGTGGTCATGCCGTTGGCCCGGGCCTCGTAGCTGACGTGCTCGAAGTACTTGAGCATCTCGCCGCGCTCGACGACGCCGGAGTAGGGCGAGGTGAGCAGGCCGAACTCGCCGAGGTAGACGGGGACGCCCCTGGCGACGAGGGTGTCGTGCACCCGGCGGAAGCCTTCGGTCAGGTCGTTGCGTGCCGTGGCGTCGTAGGTCGTGCCGTTGGCGATGTTCACGCTGAACGGGTACCAGCTGTAGTAGTGGACGGTCGCCACCAGGTTGCGGTCGTTCAGCGACGTGATCGTCGTCGACAGGTCGTCGAGCCAGTGCTGGGCGTTGTTGGTCTCCTCCGAGGGCAGGACGAGCAGGCGGTCCTTGTTCCCCCCGCCGCTGCTCCGGACGATGGAGTGGAACGAGGTGTTGAGCTCCCGCAGGTACTGGGTCTTCTGGGCGTCGGTGGCGTTGTTGAACTGCGGCTCGTTGATGCTCTCCATGAGCAGCGCGCGCGGCTCGTCCCTGAAGACGGTGGCGATCTGCCGCCAGGTCGAGTTGAACCGGGCCATGACGTTGTCGTGGTCGGTGGACATGTCGGCGATCCACTTCCACGAGTCGTGGTGGACGTTGATCTCGGCGTAGAGGCCGGCGGCGAGCGCCCAGTCGACCACCTGCTTGACCCGCGACATGTACGCCGGGTCGATGGTGTACGGGGCGGTGGCGGACTGGTGGGGGAACCAGGTGACGGGGATCCGGACGCTGCGGAAGCCCTGGGCCCGGAGGCCGTCGAAGGTCGCCCTGGTGGTGAGCGGGTTGCCCCAGGAGGTCTCGTCGGGGATGGCGTCCAGGGTGTTGCCGAGGTTCCAGCTGGGCTGCATCGCGGCCACGGCGGCCATCGGGTCCTGCGGGACCGTGACCGCCCGGTCCCGGGTCCGGGCCTGGTCGGCCGGTGCGGCGACGGCGGTGCCGGCACAGAGGCTGCCCGTGGTCACCAGGGCCACCAGGAACCCGACCGTCCGGCGGAGTCGGCGGCTGCGCGGAGGTGCGGTCTGTGGTGCGTTGTTCACGGGTCGTCCCTTTCGTGTGAGCGGATGGGGAAACCCCTGACGGGTGATCAGGGAAGCGGGAGCGGCTCGTAGTCGAACCGGTCGAAGTGGACGGTGCCGGCTGCGGCGTACATGCCGATGACCCGGCCGGTGAAGCCGCCGGCCACCTCGGTGGACAGGTAGCGGCCTTCGAGGGTGCCGAGCGCGGTGAAGCTGCCGTCGGGCTCCTCGATGCCGAAGGTGAGGACGTCCGGCCCGGTGCGCGGGCCGCGCGGGGGTTCCGGAGTGATGTCGACGCCGAGCACCACCGCTGCGGCGGGCACCGGGCGGGCGGCGACCTCGGTGCGCAGCGAGCCGATCCGGGCGAAGACCTTCACCTCGCCGGGGGCCGCCTCGATCTCGTAGTGGTGTTCCTCGTCCAGGCGGACGGCCAGGCCGCCGCGGCCCTCGGCGGGGTCGATCAGGGTGCGGGCCCGGCAGGCGAGGTGCTGCTGGCGCCGGCCGACGAAGACCGCGTCGTTCTCGTCGAGCGAGGCGCCGGCGGCGCGCAGGGTGAGCCAGCCGGATCGTTCCTTCGTGGTGCACAGGTGCTCAGGGCGCTCGCGCGGCGAGATCCATTGCGGGTGGAGCTCGGTCCGGTCGAAGTCGTCCCTGGCCGGTACGGCGGGCGCGGGATGCAGCGGCCAGGCCGGGGTGGGCAGTTCGGTGGTGACCTCGCCGACCACCGGCCAGCCGTCCACCCATTCGACCGGGGCGAGGAAGGTCTCGCGGCCGAGCACGTGCCAGCCGGGGGTGCCGCCGCGTGGCCGGACGGCGAGCAGCACCATCCACCAGGAGCCGTCGGGCGCCTGGACGAGGTCGGCGTGCCCGGTGTTCTGGACGGGACTGGCGATGCCGCGGTGGGTCAGCACCGGGTTGGCCGGGCACGGCTCGAACGGGCCGGAGGGCGACGGGCCGCGGGCGATGGAGACGGCGTGCCCGCGCTCGGTGCCGCCCTCGGCGATCATGAGGTACCAGTACTCGCCGATCCGGTACAGGTGCGGGGCCTCGGGCGCGATGGCGCCGGGGGCGCCGGACCAGATCCGGTACGGCTCTCCGAGGGTCTCGCCGGTGGTCGGGTCGATGCCGACCTGGGAGACACCGGCGACGGTGCACCAGCAGGTGCCGTCCTCGTCCCAGGCGAGGTCCGGGTCGATGCCGTGGATCCCGGCCAGCCGGACCGGGTCGGACCACGGGCCGGCCGGGTCGGTCGCGGTGAAGAGCAGGTTGCCGTCGCCGCTGACGTTGGTGACGATCAGCCAGAACCGGCCGTCGTGGTGGCGGAGAGTGGGGGCGTAGATCCCGCCGGAGGACGGGCTGTCGAGCGGGAGCCGGAGCTGGCTGGGCCGGTCCAGGGCGTTGCCGATCTGGGTCCAGTGCACCAGGTCGCGGCTGTGGAAGACCGGGATGCCGGGGAAGTACTCGAAGCTGGAGCACACGAGGTAGTAGTCGTCGCCCACACGGCAGACGCTGGGGTCGGGGTGGAATCCGGGGATCACCGGGTTGGGCACGGTGCCGCCGGGCCGGGGCTGCTCTGACACGTGGGTCGGTTCCTTTCGGTGCTTCGGTTCGGGAGGGGAGTGGTGATGGTCATGTCATGGGCATGACAGGCGCTGGCCGGGTGAGGCGCAGCAGGACGGCGGACGGGTCCGTCGGCAGGGTCAGGGTGAGTTCGGCGGTGTCCGGGTTCCAGGCCGTGGCGGCCCGGCTCGACGACGGGTAGAGCACCTCGACGCGGACGTCGGCGCCGGCCAGGTGGGGGAGGCCGAGATCCCTGACGGGCTCCTCGCCGGAGCGGCGCCAGGCGGTGACGTAGGTGGTGGCCGGGGTGTGCAGTGCGAGGGCGATCCACGGGTCCTCCCAGCCCGGGAGCCCGATTGGCCAGGAGGGCAGCGCCTGCGGCAGGTCGGCGCGGATCGACTTGTGGACGGTGACTGCCTCGTGGACCAGCGTCCTTGCTTCCGGGGACAGTTCGGTGATCCGGCCGGAGAGGTGGATACGGCCGAGGAGCGCGCCCGCCATGGTGAAGGCCACTTCGTCGAGGGAGTCCTCGGGCAGCGGGTACGCCCAGACGGCGCCCTGTTCGGGCGTGACGGCGGTGGGTGCCGCCGCCGCGATCGGCGGGTAGCGCAGCAGGTCCTGCTGGTCGCTGGTGGACTGCAGCTGGAGCCGGGAGAGCAGAGCGTGGTCCATCCGCATGCCGCCGGAGGCGCAGTTCTCGATCACCAGGTCCGGGTGCCGGTCCAGGACGCCGTCCAGCCAGTCGAGCGCCGGCGACGACACGGGTGCTGCGGCCGGCGGTGGTGGGGAAGCGGCCGCCTCGCTCGGGCGAGGAGGCCCGCAGCGGCCGGTGCTGCCAGCGGCATTCGGCGAACCACTCGTTCTCCGCCCACAGCAGCTCCGCGCCCTCCAGGGCCGCCGGGTCGCCTCCGGTGAGGCAGCCCGCCACGAGCGAGCCGACCGACTCCAGGTACAGCGTCCGCGGCCCGTCGTTGCGGAGCAGCACCTCGCTGCGCAGCACCGGCAGGCCCTCCGGGACCGGTGGACCGCCCGGGCGGTCAGACCGGTCTCCGGCTCGTGCAGGTCGACGGTGAGCACGTGCCAGTCGCCGTCCCGGGTCGCGCGGTGGGAACGGTCGCGCAGCCGCGAGCCGAGCACGGAGTTGACGAGGTGGCGGCCTGACCAGTCGCGGCCGAGGCCGGCGGTGGTCACCTCCACCAGCGGCAGCGGCAGCGGCAGCGGTGCGGCGGGGCGCGGCGCGGTGGTCTTCTCGCCGGGCGCGCCCAGGCGGATCAGGCGCGCAGGGGCGTGCTCGCCCAGGGAGATCTCCAGCTCCAGGGCGTCGTGGCCCCAGCGGATCGTCTCGTGCGGGTCGGTCATGGTGCCTTCCTCGGTAGGAGACGCGGTGGAAGGTCAGTGCGCGGGCAGGACCGCGCAGGCGCCGGGCGACAGTTCGCTCAGGGGGGCGTCGGTGAGCAGGTCGTGGCCGGGTCGCGGCAGCGGTACGGCCTCGGCGCGGTGGTTGAGCAGCAGGTGCCAGCGCCGGCCGTCCGGTGCGTGGCGGGTGACGGCCTCGACACCGGCCGGCAGGCCGGGCAGCTCCGGGGAGACGCCCGCCTCGGAGAGCAGCCGGCCGACCAGCGCCGCGTAGCCGGTGTCGTCGAGCCGGGTGGAGAGGTACCAGCCGTGGCCGGAGCCGGAGCCGAAGGCGTGCCGGGTCAGGGCCGGGCCGCCGTCGAGCATGCCGTGCGTGTAGGCGGCGAGCGTCTCGGCGCCCTCGGTGCGCAGGGCCTCGCTCCAGACGCCGGCCGTCGAGCCGTCGGAGAGCGTGATCCGCTCGTCCTGCCGCAGCGGGCGGTGCTCCTCGACCCGGATGCCCAGTGCCTCGCGCAACGGGGCGGCCGGGTAGCCGCCGAGCCGGGCGTGGAGGCGTTCGTCGACCAGGCCGCTGAAGTGCTGGACGAGCAGCGTCCCTCCGGCGGCGACGTAGCGGCGCAGGTTCTCGGCGCCCGCGTCGGTGAGCAGGAACAGCGCGGGCGCGACAACCAGGCGGTAGCGGCCGAGGTCGTGCTCGGGGTGGGCGAAGTCGACCGTCCGGCCGGCGTCCCACAGCGCCCGGTGGGCGCGGCGCAGCGTGGTGAGGTAGTCGAGCTCGGACGACGGGAGACCGTCGGCGTTCATCGCCCACCAGGCGTCGGAGTCGTGCAGGACGGCGACCTCGGCCCGGACGGTGGAGCCGGCGAGTTCGCCGAGCCGGGCGACGGCTTCTCCGACCGCCGTGACCTCGCGGAAGACGCGGCTGTCCGGCCCGGCGTGCGGGACCATCGCCGAGTGCCACGTCTCGGCGCCGGCCCGGGACTGGCGCCACTGGAAGAACAGCGCGCCCTCCGAACCGCGGGCGATGTGGGCGAGCGAGTGGCGCAGGATGTCCCCCGGCTCCTTGCCGAGGATGCGGCCGCCGTCGTAGACGGTGTCGGTGCCCGATTCCATCAGCAGCCAGGGGGCTCCGCCGGCCAGGGAGCGGGCCCGGTCGGCGTCGAAGGCGGCCTGGGCGGCGGCGTCGACGCCGGGCGCGGTGGGGTAGTGGTCGATGGACACCAGGTCGACCTCGCGGCCGAAGGCCCACAGGTCCAGGTTCTGGTAGCCGGGAAGCATGAGGTTGGTGGTCACCGGGCGGTCGCTGTGGGCGCGGATGGCGTCGCGCTGCTCGCGGTAGGCGGCGAGGGTCTCGTCGGACCAGAAGCGGCTGTAGTCCAGCGTCTGGCCGGGGTTGCGGTGCCACTGGCTCTGGCGGGGCGGCAGGATCTGCTCCCACGAGGTGTAGCGCTGGCTCCAGAAGGCCGTTCCCCAGGCCTCGTTGAGGGCGTCCAGGGAGCCGTGGCGGGCGCGCAGCCAGACCCGGAAGGCGGCGGCGGTGTGGTCGCAGGAGCAGAGGGTGACGTACTCGTTGTGGACGTGCCACAGGGCGAGCGCCGGGTGGTCGCCGTAGCGTTCGGCGAGGGCGGCGGCGATGCGGCGGGCGGCCTGGCGGTAGGCGGGGGCGGTGAGGCAGTAGGTGTCCCGGCTGCCGTGGGTCAGGAGGGTGCCGTCCGGGCGGACGGGCAGGGCGTCCGGGTGGGCCAGGGTGAACCAGGGAGGCGGGGAGGCGGTGGGGGTGGCCAGGTCGACGGCGACGCCGGCTGCGTGCAGCCGGTCGAGCTGGGAGTCGAGCCAGTCGAAGTCGTAGCGGCCCTCCTCGGGCTCCGTCAGGGCCCAGGAGAAGACGCCGACGGTGGCGAGGTTGACCCGCGCCCGGCGCATCAGCTCGTCGTCCTGCTTCCACACCTCGGCGTGCCACTGCTCGGGGTTGTAGTCCCCGCCGTAGGCGAGGCCGCCGAGGCGGTCGGTGAGCCGGTGGATGTCCATCTGAAACCGTATCTCCGGTAAGGGTGTCAACTGCGGCGCGGAACCGGGGCGGTGCTTTCGCGGACCACCAGTTCCGGTGGCATCAGGAGGAGCCGGTCCTCCGGCTCGTCGCCGGCGGCGGTCGCGGCGATCCTCGCCATGACCTGGTCGACGGCGACCTGCCCGAGGTCCTTCTGCGGTCCGGTCACGGAGGTGAGCCGGGGGGCGTGCTGCTCGGCCATCGCCTCGGGGCAGAGGGCGATGACGGAGGCGTCCTCGGGGACGGTCCGTCCGCTGGCCCGCAGCAGACTGAGCAGCGGGCCGATCGCCGCCTCGTTCTGCACGACGAACCCGGTGGTGTCCGGGCGGTCGGCGAGGACGCGGGCCAGCGTGCCGGCGGTGCTCTCGTACGTGCCCTCGCACGGCCGGTGGAGGAACCGCAGGCCCCGCTGCTCGGCGCGGGCGCGGAAGCCGTTCAGGGTGCGCTCGGCGTAGCCGGCGTGCCGCCGGTAGACGCCGCTGCTGTAGCCGATGAAGGCGATGTCGTGGTGGCCGAGGTCGGCCAGGTGGTCGGCGCACAGGGCGCCCGCGGTGGCGAAGTCGTGGTCGACGCAGGACAGTCCGGTGGGGTCGTCGGGCAGGCCGATGAGTGCGGCCGGGATCTCCTGGGCGCGCAGGACCGGGACGCGGTCGTCGTCGAGCCGGACGTCCATCAGGATGACGCCGTCGGCGAGCCCGGTGGCGGCGACGCGGCGCACGCCTTCGGGGCCTTCGTCGTTGGTGAGCAGCAGGACGTCGTAGCCGTGTTCGCGGGCCGCCACGGTGACGGCGATGGCGATCTCCATCATGGTGGGCACGTGCACCTCGGGGTGGAGCGGTACCACCAGCGCGATGATGTGCGAGCGCTTGCCGGCCAGGGCCCGGGCGCCCGCGTTGGGGTGGTAGCCGAGGTCCGTGATGGCCCGCTCGATGCGGATCCTGGTCTCGTCGGAGATCGGACGCTTGCCGCTGAGGGCGTAGCTGACCGTGCTGGACGAGACGCCGGCGTGCCTGGCCACATCGGCGAGTGTCACCATCGCTGTGCTTCCTTCGTGTCGGTTACGGGGGAGCGGCCCGGCCACGCGGCGGGGAGGCCCAGGGCCTGTCTTCCGGATCAGGCCCTCGTGTGCGGGGCCGCTCCCGGTCCGGGGCGCCCGGCTTCGGCTCAGCCCTTGATCGCGCCGGTGAGGACACCGGTGCGCAGGTGCTTCTGCACGAACGGGTAGATGATCACCAGTGGTACCAGGGTGAGGACCACGACCGCCATCTGCAGCGACAGCGGCGCGGTCTGCGTGTGGGTGCTCCCGAAGCCCGAGTTGACGGAACCGGGCAGGCCGTTGGCCCGGTTGACGTAGGTGAGCAACACGTACTGCAGCGGCCACTTCTGACTGTCCGTCGGCATGTAGAGCATGACGTTGAAGAACGAGTTCCAGTACCCGACGGCGTAGAAGAGCGCGGTGACGGCGGTGACGGCACGTGAGGTGGGCAGGACGACGGACCACAGGATCCGCCAGTCCCCGGCGCCGTCCATGCGGGCCGCGTCGATCAGCTCGGAGGAGGTTTCCTGGTAGAAGGCGCGCAGCACCAGGATGTTGAAGACGGAGACCGCGCTCGGCAGGATCAGCGCCCACCACTGGCCGTAGCCACCGAGCCCGGTGACCACCAGGAAGCTCGGGATGAGTCCGCCGCTGACGAACATCGTGACGATCAGCAGCATCAGGACGAAGCGGTGGCCGAGCGACCGGCGCCGGGAGAGGCCGTAGGCGCACAGGACGGAGACGACCATGGAGATCGTGGTGCCGACCACGGTGATGCCGAGGCTCACGAGGAGCGCGGTGGAGACGGTCGGGTCGCTGAGCATCTGGCGGTACGTCTCGGTGGTCAGGCCGTCCGGCCAGATCACCAGGCCGCCGGCCCGGTTGATGGCACCGGGTGTGGAGAAGCTGGTCAGCACGATGATCCAGAGCGGGACCAGGATGACGGCGAGCGTCCCGCCGAGCGTGAGCCCCTTGGCGGCCTGGCCGACCGCGGTCGGCGGCTCCTCCCAGGCCGGGCGGGCGGAGTGGGTCCGGCGCCGGGCCGCCGCTGTCGCCGTGCGGCCTTTCTCGCCCCGGGAGGCCATGGTGAGTGCGTTGGTCATTTCCGATACAGCCCGTCCTCGCCGAAGGCGTGCGCCAGCTTGTTGGCACCCCAGATGAGCAGGAGGGAGACCACGCTCTTGAAGAGCCCGGCCGCCGCGCCGTAGCTGTAGCCGCCGGTGGCGATGCCGTAGTAGAAGGAGAAGGTGTCCAGGACGTCCGCGGCCTCGTGGCCGACGGCGTCGCGCTGGACCAGGAACTGCTCGAACCCGACGGACAGCGCGTTGCCGAGGCGCAGGACCAGCATCAGCACGATCACCCCGCGCAGGCCCGGCAGCGTGATGTGCCACATCCGCCGGAACCGGCCGGCGCCGTCCGCGGCCGCGGCCTCGTACAGCTCGCTGTTGATCGCGCTCAGCGCCGCGAGGAAGACGATGATCCCCCAGCCCGCCTCCTTCCAGATCACCTGCGAGGTGACGAGGAGTGCGAAGGTGTCCGGGTTGGTCATGATGTCCCAGGTGCCGATGTCGTGCCGGCGCAGGAACTGGTTGAGCACGCCGGCGCCGCCCAGCATCTGCTGGAAGATCGTGACCGCCAGCACCCACGAGAAGAAGTGCGGCAGGTAGACCACCGACTGGAAGAGGTTGCGGATCCGCTCGCTCATCACCGAGTTGAGCAGCAGGGCCAGCGCGATCGGGACCGGGAAGAACAGGACCAGCTGGACGAAGCTCAGGTACAGCGTGTTCTTCATCGCGGCCCAGAAGCCCGGGTCGCCGAACAGCTGCCGGAACTGGTCGAAGCCGACCCATTCGCTGCGCCAGACCCCGACCAGCGGGTCGTACTCCTGGAAGGCGGTGACGACGCCGAACAGCGGCACGTAGTTGAACACCAGGAGCAGGACGACCGCGGGGATCGTCATCAGCAGGAGCGACTTGTCGCGCTTCAGCCGGACCCGCCGGTCGAGCCGCGCCGGCGAGACGGGGCGCTTCGGCACCGCGGTGCTCACTGGCCGGAGCCGTACTTGTCGAGGACGTTGTCCGTCATCCACCGCTTGAGCCGCTCCCCGGGGCCGGAGCGCCAGCCGGCGATGGCGGCCTGCACGTCGGAGACCTTCTTCTTGCCGTGGTAGCAGTCCTTGAGGGTGTCGTTGACGCCGGCCGCGGCCTCGGCCGCGGCCAGGGACTGCGGCATGCTGAGGTTCATGCCCCAGAAGGGCGGCTTGGTGAGGTACCTGACGTTGGCGGCCGACCAGCCGGCGTAGTCCTTGGTGACCTGTTCGCCGCCCGGGTTGCTGATCACGGAGGAGGTGGCGGCAAGGAACGGGTACGTCGTCGCCTGGACGTCCTTCTTGCCCTCCTCCGTGAAGGTCGGCACGCCCTTCACCCGGGTGTGGTGGACGCCCTCGACCCCGAAGTTGACCAGGGTGTACTCGGCCGTGCCGTAGGGAGCGGCGAGGTAGTTCGCGACGGCGAGCAGTTCCTCGATCTGCGCGGGCTTCAGCCGGGCGTTGAGGTAGCTGATCATGCTGGCGCCGGCGCCCATGTAGGCCACCGGGGTGCTCTTGCCGTCGGCGGCGATGGCGTGGAACGCGCCGCGCCGGTAGTGCGGGTCCGCGGCGACGCCGGACTGGTGGTCGGACAGGTTCCAGGCGCCCAGTCCGCCGCCCGTGATGAGCACCTTTCCGCTGTAGAAGCGGGTGGACCCGTTGGCGACGTCACCGGCGAGCGCGTCCGGATGCATGGAGCCGGAGGTGGCCAGACGGTAGTGCCAGTCGACGGCCTCCAGGAACTCCTGCGTCTCGAACATGTGGACCAGCTTGCCGTCGTCGATCCGCCACTTCATCGGTACGTTCCACGCGCTCTGGAGGTAGACCCACACGTCGTCGAAGGCCCACACGCCCCGCTTGGCGTCGGTCAGTTCCTTGCCGAGGCGCATCAGGTCGTCGGCGGACCTGACCTGGTCGGCGGTGATGCCCCGGGCATCGAGGACGTCCCGGCGGTAGAAGACGGCACCGGGCATGCCGAAGCCGGTGGAGAAGCAGGGGATCCCGTAGAGCTTGTCACCCCAGATCCCGTTCTGCCAGGCGCCGGTGGGGAGGGCGGCCAGGTTCGGGTACTTCTTGACGTTGTCGCCGGACAGGTACGGGGTCAGGTCCGCGAGCTGGGTGCCGGCCAGCCCGCCGGTGTTGAAGTTGGCGTTCCACCAGGACGGCAGCTGGATCCAGTCGGGCAGCTTCTTGGCGGCGGTCATCGTCGGGACGATCGTGTTGTAGTTGATCCCGTCCGCCGGCTTCATGGTCAGCTCGACCCCGAGCGCCTTGCTCATCGCCTGGTAGAAGGAGTTGCCGACCGGCGGGGCGGTGCCCCACATCGGAGTGACCGCCGTGTAGCTGCCGCCCTTGCCCGGAACGCCGGAGACGGTGACGGGCGGGGCGGCCGGGTAGGAGAAGTAGGCGGGGTCCGTCGCGGCGCCGGCGCCACCGTGCACAGGGGCTATGTCCGGCTTGACCGCGTCGGCGTTCGGCACATGGGCGGGCAGGGCCGCCTTCAGGCCCTCCCTGGTGTTCGCCCCGGCCTTCCTGCCCGAGTCGCCGCCGCAGGCGGACAGCAGGGGTGCCATCGCGGCGGCTCCCGCGACGGTGACGGCGGTGGTCAGGAAGCTCCTGCGTTTCATCCCGGATCTCATGGTGGCGTGGCCCCTCTCCGTCGAAGCGTCGAAGTGTCGAAGCGCTTGGATGTTTCGGCGACACTAACGACGCATTACAGGTTCGACAAGAGCCTGAACAAATCAAAAACCCCATGTTTCCGGGGGAGTTGACACCGGTTCTGGAGCGTGCCAGCGTCGAAGCGCTTCGACCTGTGACCACGAGCCGAGTCCGCCCGAGGGGTATTCCACGTGAGTTCCGTGCCCGCGTCCGCAGCCGGCCTGCCCGGCTTCCGCAATCCCGCACTCCCCCTGCGCAAGCGTGTCGACGACCTGCTCCACCGGCTCACCCCCGACGAGCGGCTCACGATGCTGCACCAGTACGCGCCGGCCGTCCCCCGCCTGGGCGTCGCAGCCTTCCGCACCGGCAGCGAGGGCCTGCACGGCGTCTCCTGGCTCGGTGAGGCGACGGTCTTCCCCCAGGCCGTCGGCCTCGGTGCCAGCTGGGACGTGGACCTGGTGCGCAAGGTCGCCGAGGCGGTCTCGACCGAGCTGAGGGCCTTCCACCACCACCGCCCGCCCGCGGTCGGCGGCCCCGAACGCGGACCCAACTCCCTCCAGGCCTGGGCGCCCGTGCTCAACCTGCTGCGCGACCCGCGCTGGGGCCGCAACGAGGAGGGCTACTCCGAGGACCCCTTGCACACCGCGCGGGTCGGCGAGGCGTTCTGCCGAGGGCTCTCCGGCGACCACCCGACCTACTTGCGGACCGCCCCCGTGCTCAAGCACTTCCTCGCCTACAACAACGAGGACGACCGCTGCACCACCTCCTCCGGGCTACGCCCGCGGGTGCTCCAGGAGTACGACCTGGCCGCCTTCCGCCCGGTCATCGCCTCCGGCGCCGCGACCGGCGCGATGGCCGCCTACAACCTGGTCAACGGCCGCCCCTGCCACGTCAGTCCGCTGATCGAGGCGGAGCTGCGCCGCTGGGCGGCGCCGACCGGTCACGACCTGTTCGTGGTGAGCGACGCCGAGGCCCCGTCCAACCTGGTCGACCCCGAGCACTACTTCGACGACCACGCCGAGGGCCACGCGGCCGCGCTCAAGGCCGGCATCGACAGCTTCACCGACCACGGCGAGGACACCGAGACGGTCGTCGGCCGGCTGCGGGAGGCACTGGAGCGCGGCCTGATCGACCAGGACGACATCGACCGCGCGGTCCGCCGCCAGCTCGAAGTGCGCTTCCGCCTCGGTGAGTTCGACCCCGACCTCGACCCGTACGCCGGGATCGGCCCGGAGGCGATCGACAGCCCCGAGCACCGCGCCCTGGCCCGGCAGGCCGCGATCGAGTCGACGGTCCTGCTCAAGAACGACGGCCTGCTGCCGCTCGACGCGTCCCGCGCACCGCGGATCGCCGTCATCGGCCCGCTCGCCGACACCCTCTTCGAGGACTGGTACAGCGGCACCATGCCGTACCAGGTGGGCATCGCCACCGGACTGGCCGCGGCCCTCGGCACCCACGGCGGTGAGGTGACCCGCGTGGAGGGCTCCGACCGGATCACCCTGCGCTCGCGCACCACAGGTGAGCTGCTCGGCAAGTCCGCCTACGACGTGACCGACTGGGGCGGCGGCGCCACCACGCTGCGCGCCGCCGACACCGGCCGCTATCTGAGCCTCCAGGACGACGACGCCCTCGCCGCCGGCCAGGACACCATCAAGGCCTGGTTCGTGAAGGAGACCTTCCGGCTCGAACCGGCCGGCCCCGACACCGTCCTGCTGCGCTCCGTGTTCACCGGACGCTACGCCGCCGTGGACCCGGCCGACGGCCGGGTGAGCGTCACCGCCGAGAGCGCGGCGGACGCCGAGCGCTGGCAGCGCGAGGTGGTGCGCGACGGCGCCGCCGAGGCCCGGACGGCCGCCGCGACGGCCGACGTCGCCGTGGTCGTCCTCGGCAACCACCCGATGATCAACGGCCGCGAGACCGAGGACCGCGCGGACACCGACCTGCCCGAAGGGCAGGAGGAACTGCTGCGCGCGGTTGCGGCCGTCCGCCCGGAGACCGCCCTGGTCGTGATGAGCAGCTACCCGTACGCCCTCGACTGGGCCGACGAACACCTGCCCGCCGTGGTGTGGACCTCCCACGGCGGGCAGGAGACGGGACACGCGCTGGCCGCCGTGCTGCTCGGCGAGGCCGAGCCCGCCGGCCGCCTGCCGCAGACCTGGTACCGGGGCGACGACCCGCTGCCCGCCCCGCTCGACTACGACATCATCAAGGCCGGCTGGACCTACCAGTACCACCCCGCCGCCCCGCTCTACCCTTTCGGCCACGGGCTGTCCTACACCGACTTCGGCTACCGCGACCTGCGCCTGTCGCAGCCGTCGATCGGGCAGGACGGCTCGGTCGAGGCCACCGTGACCCTGGCGAACGGCGGAGCCCGAGCCGGCAGCGAGGTGGTCCAGGTCTACGTCCGCGTCCTGGAAGCCCGTTACCAGGCGCCCCGGCTGCGCCTGGCCGACTTCCGCAAGGTCCGGCTGGAGCCGGGCGAGAGCCGCGAACTGACCTTCCGGCTGCCGGCCGAGCGGCTCGCCCACTGGTCCGTCGCCACCGGGAAGTTCACCGTCGACCCCGGCCGCTACGAGGTGATCGTCGCCCGCGGCGCCGACCAGCCGGTGCTCACCGCGCCGCTCACCGTGACCGGGACGGCCGCCGCGAGCCGGGCGGGCGTCGGACACCGCGTCCTGGCCGTCGACTTCGACGACTACGAGGACATCACCATCGTCGACGCCACCCGCACCGACGGCGACGCCGTCACGCCCACCGATCCCGCGCGGCCCGCCACGCTCCGCTTCCGCGACATCGACCTCTCCGGCGCCGTCCGGGTCGAGGCCGAGACCGCCCGCGAGTTCGAGGGGGCGGGACCGGCGCGGCTCGAAGTCCGGTCCGGCGACCGGACGGTAGCCGTGATCGAGGTGCCGGTGACCGGCGACCGCCACGCCTGGACGAGCACCACCTCCGAACTCGCCGCCCCGCTCCACGGCGCGCACGACCTGAGCCTGACCCTGCACGGCGACTTCCGGCTCACCGCCTTCCGCTTCGCCACGGCCGGCTGAGGGCCGCCGCCCCACCCACCGGCGGTCCGCCCATGGCGGGCGGACCGCCACCTGTTGCACCGCCTGACCTCGAACCCGACACCCGGAGGAAAAACCCCGTGCCGTTCACCGATTCCGGAGTAGACGAACTCGACGCCTACAAGCCCGAGTCGACCATCCCGCAGGACTTCGACGAGTTCTGGCAGCACACCCTCGCCGAGGCCAGGGCCCACGGCGGCGCGGTCAAGGCCGAACGCGTCACCACGCAGCACGGACTGCGCACCGTCGAGATCGACGACGTACGCTTCCCCGGCTGGAACGGCGAACCGGTGGCCGCCTGGCTGCTGCGCCCGCGCGGCGTGGCGGGCCCGCTGCCGGTCGTCGTCACCTACATGGGCTACTCCTGCGGCCGGGGGCTGCCCACCGAGCACCTGTTCTGGTCCGCTGCCGGCTACGCCCAGCTGGTGGTGGACAGCCGTGGCCAGGGCCACGACACCCCGGACCGCGACATGGGCGTCGGCACCCAGTGGGTCGGCGGCTTCATGACCCGCGGCATCGACTCCCCGGAGAGCTACTACTACCGGCGGCTGATGACCGACTGCGTGCGCGCCGTGGACGCCGTCGCGGAGCTGCCCGGACTCGACGCCGACCGGATCGTCCTGGCCGGCGGCAGCCAGGGCGGCGGCCTGGCCCTCGCCGTCGCCGGACTCACCGGCGACCGGGTGTCCGCGGTGATGCCCGACGTCCCGTTCCTGTGCCACTACCGCGAGGGTGCGCAGCTCGCCCTGGACGGGCCGTACCAGGAACTCGTCGACTACCTGCGCCGGCACAGCCGGCACCGGGTGCTGCCCGCCTTCACCACCCTGGCCTACTTCGACGGCGTCAACTTCGCCCAACGGGCGACCGCACCGGCCCTGTTCAGCGTCGGCCTGATGGACCCGGTCTGCCCGCCCCGCACCGTCTACGCCGCCTACAACCACTACGCGGGCGAGGACCGCACCATGACCGTCTGGCCCTTCGCCGACCACGCCGGCGGCTGCGGCTCCAACCCGCCCGTCCAGCTGTCCTGGCTGCGCGACCGCGGGCTGGTGCCGCAGCCGTGACCGCCGTACCCGATCCCCGACGGACCAGCGAGGCGGAGAACAGCATGAGCGCGCCGGCCCACCCGGTCCTGCCCCCCGGCTTCCACTTCGGTGCCGCGACCGCCGCCTACCAGATCGAAGGCGCCCACGACGAGGACGGCCGCGGCCCGTCCATCTGGGACACCTACAGCCACACCCCGGGCCGCACCGTCGGCGGCGCCACCGGCGACACCGCCTGCGACCACTACCACCGCTACCCCGAGGACGTCGCCCTGCTCCGGGAGCTCGGCGTCGACGGCTACCGCTTCTCGATCTCCTGGCCCCGCCTGCTGCCCCGGGGCACCGGCCCGGTCAACCCGAAGGGCCTGGACTTCTACGACCGGCTGATCGACGAACTGCTGGCCGCCGGGATCGCGCCCGCCGCCACCCTCTACCACTGGGACCTGCCGCAGGCCCTGGAGACTCCATCGGTCAGCGGCTCCGCCGCGGGGGGCGGCTGGCGGGTGCGCGAGACCGCCGAGGCCTTCGCGGAGTACGCGGCCGTCGCCGCCGACCGCTACGGCGACCGGGTCGAGCGCTGGATCACCCTCAACGAGCCGTTCTGCTCCGCCTTCGTCGGCTACGCCGAGGGCCGCCACGCGCCCGGCGCCCGGGAGGGCCGCGGGGCCCTGGCGGCCGCCCACCACCTGCTGGTCGGCCACGGCCTGGCCGTCCGGGAGCTGCGCGCCGCCGGGGCGCGCGAGGTCGGCGTCACGCTCAACCTCGAACGCCTGCACGCCGCCTCGGCACGGCCCGAGGACCTCGCCGCGCTGCGCCGGGCCGAGGTGCTGCACAACGAGGTCTGGACCGGGCCGCTGTTCGCCGGCCGCTACCCCGAGCACGAGGCCGAGACCTGGGAAGGCCTGGCCGACGGCCCCTGGCGCCTCCCGGGCGACCTGCGACTGATCGGTGCCCCACTGGACTTCGTCGGCATCAACTTCTACCGGCCGCTCACCGTCGAGGCCGCCCCGCACCGCGAGGCCGACCCCGAACGGCGCACCGCCGTGGACATCGGCGTCGCCGAAACCGACCCGTACGGCACCCGGCTCACCACCATGGGCTGGCCCGTCGTCCCGTCCGCCTTCACCGAGCTGCTCCGCGACCTCGACGCCCGCCACCCGCACCTCCCGCCGATCTGGATCACCGAGAACGGCTCGGCCGAGGCCGACAGCCTCACCCCCGACGGCCGGGTCCACGACCCGGAGCGGATCGACTACCTGGCCCGCCACCTCGCCGCCGTCGCCGACGCCATCGCGGCCGGGGTCGACGTGCGCGGCTACTACGTCTGGTCCCTGCTGGACAACTTCGAGTGGGCCCGGGGCTACGAACAGCGCTTCGGTCTGGTCCACGTCGACTACGCCACCCTGACCCGCACGCCCAAGGACAGCTACCACTGGTACCGGGGCCTGATCACCGCGCACCGCGCGCGGACGGAGGAACCAGCCCGATGAAGTTCACCGACGGCTACTGGCTGATGCGCCCGGGAGTCACCGCGCGCTACGCCACCGAGGTCGCCGACGTCCGCTCCGGCGAGGACCGGATGACCCTCTACGCACCCGTCAGACACGTGCGCGGCCGTGGTGACACGCTCAACAGCCCCCTGCTGACCGTCGAGTGCTGGTCCCCGGCCGAGGGCGTGATCGGGGTGCGCACCACCCACCACGCCGGTTCGGTCCGCCCCGGACCGGAGTTCGCCCTGCCCGGCGCCGAGCCCGGCAGCGGAAAGGTCCGCCGCGACGGCGACGTCGCGGAGCTCAGCTCCGGCGAACTGACCCTGCGGGTGGACACCGCGAAGCCGTGGCAGCTGGAGTTCACCGCGGGCGGCCGGGTGCTCACCAGCGCCGGCGAGCGCGGTACCGGCTTCGTCACCGACGCCGACGGCCGCCACCACATGCTCGGACAGCTCTCCCTGGGCGTCGGCGAGCTGGTCTACGGCCTGGGCGAGCGGTTCACCCCGTTCGTCCGCAACGGGCAGGTGGTGGACATCTGGCAGGCGGACGGCGGCACCAGCAGCGAGCAGGCGTACAAGAACATCCCGTTCCACCTGACCAACCGGGGCTACGGCGTCTTCGTCAACCACCCCGGCAGGATCAGCTACGAGATCGGCTCCGAGTCGGTCGGCCAGGTGCAGTTCAGCGTCGAGGACCAGTCGCTGGAGTACTTCGTCGTCCACGGCCCGACCCCCAAGCGGATCCTGGAGCGCTACACCGCGCTCACCGGCCGCCCCGCGCTGCCGCCCGCCTGGGCGCTGGGCCTGTGGCTGACCACCTCCTTCACCACCGACTACGACGAGGCGACGGTCAACGGCTTCGTCGGCGGCATGGCCGAGCGCGGCATCCCGCTGAGCGTCTTCCACTTCGACTGCTTCTGGATGCGCGAGTACCAGTGGAGCGACTTCCAATGGGACGCGGAGACCTTCCCCGACCCGGTCGGCATGCTGGCCCGGCTCAAGCAGCAGGGGCTGCGGATCTCCGCCTGGATCAACCCGTACATCGCGCAGAAGTCGGCCCTCTTCGAGGAGGGCATGCGCGCGGGCCACCTGGTCCGGCGCCCGGACGGCAGCGTCTGGCAGTGGGACCTGTGGCAGCCCGGCATGGCGCTGGTGGACTTCACGAACCCCGCCGCGCGGGCCTGGTACACCGGCAAGCTGCGCACCCTGCTCGACATGGGCGTGGACTGCTTCAAGACCGACTTCGGCGAGCGCATCCCCACCGACGTGGTCTGGCACGACGGCTCCGACCCGGAGCGGATGCACAACTACTACACCCACCTCTACAACCGCACCGTGTTCGAGCTGCTCCGCGAGGAGCGCGGCGAGGGCGAGGCCATGCTCTTCGCGCGTTCCGCCACCGCGGGCGGCCAGCAGTACCCGGTGCACTGGGGCGGCGACTGCGAATCCCACTTCAACGCGATGGCGGAGTCCCTGCGCGGCGGCCTGTCCCTCGGCCTGTCCGGCTTCGGCTTCTGGAGCCACGACATCGGCGGCTTCGAGGGCACCCCGACCCCCGCGGTCTTCAAACGCTGGGTGCAGTTCGGCCTGCTGTCCTCGCACAGCCGGCTGCACGGCAGCAAGTCGTACCGGGTGCCGTGGGACTACGGCGAGGAGGCCGTCGAGGTCACCCGTGAGTTCACGCTGCTCAAGCACCGCCTGGCGCCCTACCTCCAGCACGCGGCCCAGCAGGCGCACACCACCGGCGTGCCGGTGATGCGCGCGATGGTCCTCGAGTTCCCCGACGACCCGGCCGCCGCCACGCTCGACCGGCAGTACCTGCTCGGCGACGACCTGCTCGTCGCCCCGGTCTTCACCGAGGACGGCACGGTCGACTACTACGTGCCCGAGGGGACGTGGACCAACCTGCTGACCGGCGACCAGGTCACCGGCCCCCGCTGGGTGCGCGAACAGCACGGCTTCCACACCCTGCCGCTCCTCGCCCGCCCCGACTCCGTCATCCCGCTCGGCGCGGACGACCAGCGCCCGGTCTCCGCCTGGGCCGAGGACGTCGAACTGCGGGTCCACGCCTTCGCCGACGGCGCCGAGCGCACCGTCGTGATCCCGCGCGCCGACGGGCCCGGCGAGACCGCCCGCTTCCACCTGCACCGCACCGGCGACCGGATCCGGGTGACCACCGACAGCCCGCACCCGTGGCAGCTGCGGATCGGCGGCCCGGACGGCACCCTGCACACCAGCCCGGCCGGCACCTTGGAGGCCGACCTGCCGTACCCGGCCTGAGCCCGGCCCCCGTACGGCGGGGCCCCGCACGCCACCTGACCGTCGTGCGGGTCCCCGCCCCCCTCGCACCCCGCACACCCACCATTCGAGAGAAGAACAGAGGGATCACCCTTGTCCTACGGCATCCGCGCGGGCGGCCTGGAACGGCACACCGCCGCAGAGATCCTCCGCATCGAGCCCTGGGGACCGGACGCCGTACGGGTGCGCGCCTCGTCCGGGACGATCGACCCCGCCGCTCCCGGCGCGCTGGAGGACCCCTCACCCTGCCCGCGGGCCGAACTGTCCGCATCGGACGACGGCTGTGCGCGTCTGGTCAACGGCCGCCTCGCCGTCGAGGCCTCGGCCGACGGCCGGCTGAGCTTCCGCCACGCCGTCTCGGGCCGCGAACTCCTCGCCGACAAGGGCCCGTACGGGCACCACGCCGGCCATCGCGTCCACGCGGCAGGCGGCCGGACGGAACAGTCCTTCGAGGCCTATGACGGTGAACGGCTGCACGGCCTGGGGCAGCATCTGCACGGACGCCTGGACCAGAAGGGCTGTGTCATCGACCTCGTCCAGGCCAACACCGTGGCGGCCGTCCCCTTCCTGCACTCCTCGCGCGGCTACGGACTGCTGTGGAACAACCCCGCCACGGGCCGCGTCGAACTGGGTGCCGACACCACGCGGTGGACGGCCGACGGCGGCGGACGCATCGACTACTGGATCACCGCCGGCGACACCCCGGCCCAGGTTCTGGACTCCTACACGCTGGCCACCGGCCGCCCGCCGCTGCTCCCCGAGTGGGCGACCGGCTTCTGGCAGTCCAAGCTGCGGTACCGGACTCAGGACGAACTCCTGGCGGTGGCACGGCAGTACGAGGAGCGCGGGATCCCGCTGTCCGTGATCGTCTGCGACTTCTTCCACTGGCCGAGGATGGGCGACTGGCGCTTCGAGGAGAGCGAGTGGCCCGACCCCGCCGCCATGGTCGAGGAGCTCACGGACCTCGGTGTGAAGCTGGCCGTGTCGGTGTGGCCCACCGTCGAGCCCGGCGGCGACTCCCACGACGAACTGCGCGCGGCCGGACACCTCGTCCGGGACGCGGCCGGCGGTCTGCTGACGTACCCGTGGCCGTCCCGGTACGCCGGGGACGCGCTGATCCGTCCGATGGCGTACTACGACGCCACCGAGCCGGGAGCACGCGCCGCGCTGTGGCAGCGGCTGAACGACAACTACCGCTCGCTGGGCGTGGCGTGCTTCTGGCTGGACGCCTGCGAGCCGGACCTGCCCCCGGACCGCGCCGAGCGCGCCGTCTACGCGGCCGGGCCGGCCGCCGCGGCCGCGAACCTCTATCCCCTGGAGCACGTCCGCGGGGTGTCGGACGGCCTGCGGGCGGAGGGCGAGGACCGGCCGCTGTCGCTGGTCCGCTCCGCCTGGGCCGGCAGCCAGCGTCACGGGGCCCTGCTGTGGTCCGGCGACATCCCGACCACCTTCGACTCCCTCGCCCGCCAGATCAGGGCCGGGCTGAACGTCGCGATGAGCGGCATCCCCTGGTGGAACACCGACATCGGCGGCTTCTTCGGCGGCGACCCGGACGACCCGGCCTACCGCGAACTGCTGATCCGCTGGTTCCAGTACGGCACCTTCAGCCCCGTCATGCGGCTGCACGGCGACCGCGCGCCCAACTTCCCCACCTTCTCCGCCGACATGACCGGCGGGCCCAACGAGGTCTGGTCGTACGGGGAAGAGGCGTACGAGATCCTCCGCGACCACGTGCTGGTGCGTGAGCGCCTGCGCCCGTACCTGAGGAGACTGTCCGAGGAGGCCCACCGCACCGGCGCCCCGCCGATGCGCCCGCTGTTCTTCGACTTCCCCGAGGACGAGCACGCCTGGGACGTGGACGACCAGTTCCTGCTCGGCCCCGATCTGCTGGTGGCGCCCGTGTACGAGGCGGGCGCCCGGACACGCCGGGTGTACCTGCCGTCCGGCGCCCGCTGGCTCGACCCGCTCACGGGACGCGTGCGGGAGGGCGGAACGACGCTCGACGCGCGGGCCCCGCTGGAACGCGTCCCGGTCTTCGTACGGGAAGGAGCCGACGTCGCGGACCGGCTCGGCTGACCGCTCTCCACGGCAAGGGCGACGCGTTCCCGCCGTACTGCCACCGGTGTGGCCCGGCGCCCGCCGAGTACCGAACCAGGAGCCCCATGGAACGAGGACGAGATGACTGAATCCGACGTCGTCGTGCTGTCGGCCGGTGACGCGGCCCTCGCGCTCGACATCACCGGACCCCGTGTGCCCCGGGTACTGCACTGGGGTGCCGATCCCGGCTTCCGTGCCGGCGACGCCGCGCAGGTGCTCCACGCCATGGGCCGGCCCCCGGGCCACCAGACCGGGAGCCTGATGCCCTCCCAGGGGGAGGGCTGGTTCGGACGGCCGGCTCTGGCCGGGCACCGCGGCGGCCGGGTCCGCCCCCTGCGTCTCGAGCTCGCCGAACCGGTCGTCGTGCGCGCCCAGGACGGCCGGGGAGGTGTCGTCCACGTGCGGGCCCTGGACCGTGGCGCGGGGCTCGCACTGGACACCGAGCTGCAGATGACGGAGCACGGCGTGGTGCGGATGCGTCACGCCCTGACCAACACGGCGACCGACGCCTACACCCTGGACGCGCTGGCCTGCGTGCTTCCGGTACCCGCGGACGCGGTGGAACTGCTGGACTTCGCGGGCCGCTGGGCCCGTGAGCGCTCCCCGCAGCGCGCCCCGCTGCGGCAGGGCGTGTGGTCGAGGGAGAGCCGGCGCGGCCGGACCGGCTTCGACGCCGGACTGCTGCTGGCCGGCACCCCGGCCTTCGGCTTCCGGCAGGGGCAGGTCTGGGGCGTGCACTCCGCCTGGAGCGGCAACCACGTCCAGTACGCGGAACGGCAGGCCGACGGGACGACGGTCCTCGGCGGCGGCGAACTGCTGGACGCGGGCGAGATCCGGCTGGCGGAGGGCGGGTCCTACCGGACCCCGTGGGTGTACTTCGCGACCTCCGGCACGGGTCTGGACGGAATCAGCCGCGGATTCCACGGCATGCTCCGGGACCGGCCCGGACACCCGAACACCTCCCGACCGGTCACCATGAACATCTGGGAGGCGGTCTACTTCGACCACGACGCCGAGCGGGTCCGCGCCCTCGCGCAAACCGCCGCGACGGTCGGCGTGGAGCGGTTCGTCGTGGACGACGGCTGGTTCCGGCACCGCCGCCACGACCGGGCCGGCCTCGGGGACTGGTACGTCGACGAGACGGTGTGGCCCGGCGGGCTCGGCCCGCTCGCCGACCACGTCCACGGGCTCGGCATGCAGTTCGGCCTCTGGGTCGAGCCCGAGATGGTCAACCCCGACTCCGACCTGGCCCGCGCCCACCCCGACTGGTTCCTCGCCGATGCCGAACGCCTCCCGTTCGAGCAGCGCAGCCAGCACGTCCTGGACGTCGCACACCCCGACGCCCACGCCTACCTGCTGGAGCGGATCAGCACCCTGGTCGGGGACGTGGGCATCGACTACCTCAAGTGGGACCACAACCGCGACCTGGCCGACGCCGTCCACGAGGGCCGACCCGGCGTGCACGCGCAGACGACGGCGGTCTACCGGCTCCTGGACGAACTGCGCGACCGCCACCCCGGGCTGGAGATCGAGTCCTGCTCGTCCGGCGGGGCCCGCGCGGACCTCGGCATCCTGGAGCGCACGGACCGGATCTGGGGATCGGACAACATCGACCCGCTCGAACGCCAGGCCATCCAGCGCTGGACCGGTCTCCTCCTGCCCTACGAGCTGATCGGCTCCCACGTCGGCTCCGCCCCCGCCCACATCAGCCACCGGGACACCACGCTCGCCTTCCGCTGCGCGACCGCCCTGTTCGGACACGCCGGCATCGAGTCCGACATCTCCACCTGGTCGAAGGACGACCTGGACGCGCTCACCGCGTGGGTCGGCGCCTACAAGCAACTGCGGCCGCTGCTCCACGGCGGCGACGTGGTCCGCACCGACCACCCCGACCCGGCCGCCTGGGTCCACGGTGTCGTCTCCCGGGACCGGGCCCACGCCGTGTTCGCCTACGTCCAGCTGGACACCTCCGTCGCCGAGAACGGCGCGCCCGTACGCCTGCCGGGCCTGGAGCCCACGGCCCGCTACGCCCTGCGGGTGCGCCCCGAACTCTCCTGCCCCGAGCACACCTGGCCCGCCTGGGCGCGCGGCACGACCGGGCTCACCCTGACCGGCCGGTACCTCGCCCACGTCGGCCTGGCCGCCCCGGACCTCGCCAACCGCCCCGGCCACGCGCTGGTGATCGAAGCACGGGCGCAGCCACCCGCCTCGCGGGAGTGAACCCCGCCCGGCGCGCCGGGTCGCGCCGCCTGCGCGACCCGGCCGGGGCACCGGTCCGGGTCAGCGGGCGCCGAGGAGGTGCTCCAGAGCGAGCTGGTCCAGCTGCTCGAAGGCCATGCCGCGCCGGGCGGCGGCGTCCACGTCGAACTCCTCGAAGGCGGAGCGGTCCGCGAGGAGTCCGGCCAGGCCGTCTTCCGCCGTGGAGAGGGCGAGTTCGGGCAGCCGGGAGGCGGTGAGCGCGGCCTGCACCGCCGGGTCGGCACGGAAGGCGCGGGAGCGCTCGGCCAGCAGCAGGTAGTTGCGCATGCAGGCGGCCGCCGAGGCCCAGACGCCGTCGAAGTCCTCGGTGCGCGGCGGCTTGAAGTCGAAGTGCCGCGGGCCGTCGTAGCCGGCCGACTCCAGCAGGTCGACCAGCCAGAACGCCTGCCGCAGGTCCCCCGCGCCGAAACGCAGGTCCTGGTCGTACTTGATGCCGGATTGCCCGTTGAGGTCGATGTGGAACAGCTTGCCGTGCCACAGGGCCTGCGCGATGCCGTGCGGGAAGTTCAGTCCGGCCATCTGCTCGTGGCCGACCTCAGGGTTGAGGCCGACCCGGTCGGGGCGCTCCAGCTCGTTGATGAACGCCAGGGCGTGGCCGACCGTGGGCAGCAGGATGTCGCCGCGCGGCTCGTTGGGCTTGGGCTCGATGGCGAAGCGCAGGTCGTAGCCCTGCTGCTCGACGTACTCGCCCAGCAGGTCGAAGGCCTCCTTCAGCCGGTCGAGCGCGGTGCGCACGTCCTTGGCCGCGCCGGACTCGGCTCCCTCGCGGCCGCCCCAGGCGACGTACACCGAGGCGCCGAGCTCCGCGGCCAGGTCGATGTTGCGGATCGTCTTGCGCAGGGCGTAGCGCCGCACGTCGCGGTCGTTGGCGGTGAAGGCGCCGTCCTTGAAGACGGGGTGGGCGAAGAGGTTGGTGGTGGCCATCGGCACCTTCAGTCCGGCTGCGTCCAGCGCGGCCCGGAAGCGCTTGACGGCCTGCTCGCGCTCCGTGTCGCCGGCGCCGAACGGGATCAGGTCGTCGTCGTGGAAGGTGACGCCGTACGCGCCGAGCTCGGCGAGCCGCTGCACGGTCTCGACCGGATCGAGGGCCGGCCGGGTGGCGTCGCCGAAGGGGTCGCGCCCCTGCCAGCCGACGGTCCACAGGCCGAAGGTGAACTTGTGCGCGGGAGTCGGGACGAGGGGATCGATGGTCATCGTGCGGCTCCGGAATCGTACCGAGGGGTGTTTGTTATGGCGGATGACAAATTAGTATGCCCGGACGTCAGAAGGAACCCCCGCCGCACGTCCGACCGGAGGAACGCATGGCCGCCCAGCGCGTCGTCATCGGTGTCGACAGCTCCACCCAGTCCACCAAAGCCCTCGCCGTCGACCTCGACACCGGCGCCGTCCTGGGCCAGGGCCGCGCCGCCCACACGGTCAGCACCGGCGCCGGCCGGGAGAGCGACCCCGAGCAGTGGTGGCAGGCCCTCGCCGAGGCCACCGCCGGAACCGGCTGGGCCGACCGTGCCGCCGCCGTCTCGATCGCCGGCCAGCAGCACGGCCTGGTCACCCTCGACGCGGCCGGAACACCGGTCCGCCCGGCCCTGCTGTGGAACGACGTCCGCTCCGCGCCACAGGCCGCCGCACTCCGCGACGCGTACGGCCCGAAGGAGCTCGCGCACCGCACCGGCAGCGTCCCGACCGCCGCCTTCACCGCCCCCAAGTGGGCCTGGCTGCGCGCCACCGAACCCGCGGCCGCCGACCGCACCGCGGCCGTCCGGCTGCCCCACGACTTCCTCACCGAACGGCTCACCGGCGAGGCCGTGACCGACCGCGGCGACGCCTCCGGCACCGGCTGGTGGGGCCCCGAGGGCTACGACCGGGACCTGCTCGACCGGATCGGCCTCGACCCCGCCCTGCTGCCCCGGGTCCTCTCCCCGGGCGCACCCGCCGGCACCGTCCGCCCCGGCCTGCCGCTGCGCGCCGGCATCCCGGTGGCCACCGGCACCGGCGACAACATGGCCGCCGCCCTCGGCCTCGGCCTCGCCCCCGGGCGGCCCGTGCTCAGCCTCGGCACCTCCGGCACCGTCTACGCCGTCGGCCGCGCCCGCCCCGCCGACCCCAGTGGCACCGTCGCCGGCTTCGCGGACGCCCTCGGTCACTGGCTGCCGCTCGCCTGCACGCTCAACTGCACCCTCGCCGTCGACCGCTTCGCCACCCTGCTCGGACGCGACCGCGAGGACGTCGAGACCGGCGGCACCGTCGTCGTCCTGCCCTACCTGGACGGCGAGCGCACCCCCGACCTGCCCGGCGCCTCGGGCCTGGTCCACGGGCTGCGGCACGACACCACCCCTGGGCAACTGCTCCAGGCCGCCTACGACGGTGCCGCCCACGCGCTGCTCACCGCCCTCGACGAGGTGCTGCGCGCCTCCGGCGAACACCCCGACACCGACCGGCCGCTGCTGCTGATCGGGGGCGGCGCGAGGGGCCGGGCCTGGCAGCGGACCGTGCTGCGGCTGTCCGGCCGGGCGGTCCAGGTGCCCGCCGCCGAGGAGCTGGTCGCCCTCGGCGCCGCCGCCCAGGCCGCCGCACTCCTCACCGGCGAGAGCGCCGACGCCGTCGCCCGCCGCTGGCGCACCGCCGAGGGCCGCGTCCTCGAGCCGGTGGCAAGGGACGACAGCGCGTTCGAACGGATCGGGGATACCCTGCGTCGGTCGGCGGCACTCCAGGGTGCCCCGGCCAGGGAAAACGAGTGAGGGACGGTGCGTGACGGTGGTCGGCAGGGCGAGCGGGGTCCCTACGAGCGGGCCCGTCTCACAGCAGGACATGCGCCGGCGCAACCTCGCACTCGTTCTCGGCACGGTCGCCGCGCACAGCCCGCTCTCCCGCGCGGACGTCGCCGGGCGCATCGGCCTGACCAGGGCGGCCGTCTCCTCGCTGGCCGACGAGCTGATCGTCCGCGGCGCGCTGACCGAGGCGGAGGCCGTTTCCTCCGGCGGGCGGGTCGGCCGCCCCGGACGGGTGCTCGCCGTGAGCGACCGCGGCCCCGCCGGCCTCGGCCTGGAGATCGGCGTCACCCACCTCGCCGCGTGCGTCGCGGACCTGCGCGGCGAGCCGAGGGTGTGGCGCCGGGTGGAACGGTCCAACGCGGGAAGGCCGGCCGGACAGGTGCTTGCGGAGGCCGCCGCGCTGGCCGCCGAGGCGGAGGCCGAGGCCGCCGCCCTCGGACTGCGCGTCGAGGGCCGGGTCCTGGCCGTGCCCGGGGTGGTGTCGAACGAACGGCGCGGGCTGGTCGAGCGCGCACCGAACCTCGGCTGGCACGCCGTCGGCCTCGCCGACCACTGGCCCGACCCGGACACCGTGCCCGACCCGGACAACGAGGCGAACCTCGGGGCGCTCGCCGAGTACTGGCACGCGGAGCGGGTCATGGAGACCTTCGTGCACGTCTCCGGCGCCGCCGGGATCGGCGCCGCCCTGGTCATCGACGGGCGGCTGTTCCGGGGCGCCCGGGGCTTCGCCGGCGAGCTCGGCCACATCCCCGTCCACCCGGACGGCGCGCCCTGCGCCTGCGGATCCCGCGGCTGCCTGGAGCAGTACGCGGGGGACGCTGCCGTGCTGCGCGAGGCCGGTCTCACGCGGCACGGCGACCCGGTCGCCCTGCTGGCCGAGCGGGCCGGCGCCGGCCATGCGCCGACCCTGCGCGCTCTGGACCGCGCCGGGCGCTCCCTGGGCCTCGCCCTCACGGCCGCGATCGACCTGATCGACCCGGACGGCCTCGTCATCGGCGGCGCCTACGCCGAACTCGCCGAGTGGCTGCTGCCGTCGGTGCGGGCCGAACTGGCCGCCCGGGTCACGGTCCGGCCCTGGGCCTCGGAGGCGGTCCGCGCCTCGGCGCTCGGCCGGCGCGGACCGGTCCTCGGCGCGGCCCTGATGACGGTCCGCAGGCTCGTCGCCGACCCCACCCGGCTGTCGAGCTCCTGACGGCTCCGTCCTCAGCCGTGGCCGACCACGGCCGTCGCGTGCCCGCCTCGTTCATCGCCGGTCTGCCGACGGGCCGGTGACGGCACCGAGGAACCAGGAGCGTCACAGAACGGCTCGGACCCAAGCCCGGCTGGAGCTAGGGGAGGGGGAGGGCCTGGGCGCACCAGATCGTCTTGCCGTGGGTGGTGTGCCGGGTGCCCCACCCCTGGGTGAGCTGGGCGACGAGCAACAGGCCCCGGCCGCCCTCGTCGAAGAGGCGGGCCCGGCGCAGGTGCGGAGAGGTGTTGCTCGCGTCGGAGACCTCGCAGATCAGGGAGGTATCGCGAATCAGCCGCAGCCTGATCGGCGGCTCGCCGTATCTGATGGCGTTGGTGACCAGCTCGCTGACGACCAGTTCGGTGATGAACGACGCCTCCTCCAGGCCCCAGGCGTCCACCTGTTCGATGGCGGACTTCCTGATGCGCGGCACCTGCGCGGGGTCGGGCTCGACGTCCCAGACGGCGACGTGGTCGGGATCCAGCGCGTGGGTGCGAGCGAGCAGCAGGGCGGCGTCGTCGGTGCGGCGTTCGGTGAGCATGGCGTCCGTCACCGTGTCGCACAGGGCCTCCAGTGAGGTGGCCGAGTGGTTCAGGACCCCCTGCAGTTCGGCGATCCGCTGGTCGACGTCGCGCTCGCGGCTTTCCACCAGTCCGTTGGTGTAGAGGGCGAGCAGGCTGCCCTCGGGCAGTTCCAGCTCGGTGGCCTCGAAAGGCAGGCCACCGATGCCGAGCGGCGGTCCCGGCTGTGCGGGCACCGGTGTCCTGGTGCCGTCCGGGGAGATGACCAGCGGCAGCGGATGGCCGGCGCTCGCCAGCGTGAAGCGCCGGGAGACGGGGTCGTAGACGGTGTACAGGCAGGTGGCCCCGGACTCACCCGTCGGCTGGAAGTGGCCGGCGGACCGGAGGTCGTCGGCGAGGTGGAGGACCAGGTCGTCCAGGTGGGTCAGCAGCTCGTCCGGCGGCAGGTCGACGTCGGCGAGGGTGCGGACCGCCGTGCGCAGCCGGCCCATGCTCGCCGAGGCGTGCAGGCCGTGGCCGACGACGTCGCCGACGACCAGGGCGACTCGGGCGCCGGACAGCGGGACGACGTCGAACCAGTCACCGCCCACTTCCGCGCCGGTCCCGCCGGGCAGATAGCGGGACGCCACCTCGACCGCCTCCTGGTTCGGCAGCACCTGCGGCAGCAGGCTGCGTTGCAGGGTCAGCGCGGTCGTGCGCTCGCGAGAGTACCGGCGGGCGTTGTCGATGGCGACGGCTGCCTTGGCGGTCAGCTCTTCGGCGAGGATCAGGTCGTCGGCGGTGAAGGCCTCGGGACGGTCGCGGCGGGAGAAGGCGACGACGCCGAGCAGCGCGCCGCGCGCCCGGAGCGGCACCGTGATCCGGCCGGTCAGCCCGTCCGCGGCGATGGACCCGTCGATCAACGGGGTGCCCGGTGGCCAGTGGGCCGGGTCGGCGGCGAGCCCGGGCCCGAAGGCCCATTCACCGCCCTGGCCTGGATCTGAGGCGAGCTCGACCGTGGACCTTCCGGTGGCCATGCAGCGGGCGGCGACGGAACCGGGAGCGTGGCTGACCGGCGTCGTGGGCCCGGGTGCCCGGTCGGTGTCCTCCTTCGCGCTGTGCCGGGCGGCACGGCTGAGCGCGATGGTCTCCCCGGGGGCGGACGCGGTCGCGGAGGGCGGTTCCTCTCCGCGCAGCACCTCGTCGAAGAGATCCACGGTGACGAGGTCGGCGAATCCCGGCACCGGGGTCCTGGCCAGTTCCTGGGCGGTGCCGAGCACGTCGAGCGTCCGGCCGATGCCGCCGCTGGCCTCGTTGAGGATGAGCAGGCGCTGCCGGGCCCAGTACTCGGCGCTCATGTCGAATCCCCAGTTGGCGACCGCGCGGATCCTGCCCTCGGCATCCCGGACGGGCCACATGCTGGTGGCCCAGGCGTTGGCGTAGTTGCTGCCGAGCGGGCGGAAGACCGTGATGAGACGGGCGGGTCGGCCCGTCCTCGCCACCTCGGAGAGCTTGTCGGTGTAGGCCATGTCGTCCAGTTCGGGGAACAGCTCGCGGTACTTCTCACCGAGCACCTGCTCCTCGGAGTGCGCCATCACCCGGCACGCGGAGGCGTTGACCCACAGGAACCGCAGCTCAGGGTCGTAGACGCCCAGGGCGAAGGGACACTGCTCGAAGGCCCGGTCGGCGATCACGGGGCGGCGCCCCCACGGCTGGGCGCTCAGCACGTGACCCAGCGCACGGCCGTCCGCGCCGCGCAGCGGATGAGCCTTCAGCACGGCGTCCACCGTGGAACCGTCCCGGTGGCGCAGCGCGACGACCCCCGTGGGGCCGGAGCCGATGCCGTGGTTCTCGGGGGAGTCGGGTGGGCGGTCGGCCAGCAGGTCGGTCACGGGCCGCCCCACGGTCTCCTCCGCCGTCCAGCCCAGCAGCAGTCGCCCGCCCTCGCTCCAGCCGCTCACCATGCCGTCCGGATCGACCACGACGGCGGCGGTCGGGGCATCCTGCTTGGCGGCCATCTCCACGCGCCACGCCTCCGTCCGGACAGCGGTGCTCACCAGGACCGGTTTCCCGCGGCTGCTTCCAGCCTAGGTCCGCTCCGTCCGGTGCGCTGCGATCGGTCACGGCTCGTATCGGGTGGTGGGCTTCGCGTGACCGGCGCCGGGGGTGCCCTGTACCCGCGCTGCCCCGGCCTGCCGTGCTGTCCGCGTGTCCGCACGTCCGTCCGTCCGGAGGATCGAGTCGTCGCGCGGGGCGGGACCGGCGGTACGGATCCCGCGCGGTGACGCCCCCAGTTCGCGGCGGCAGGCCTTGTTGAATGCCTGGAGGTCGGGGATGCCGACCGAGGCGGCGACGGCGGGGATGGAGAGCGTGGTGGCCCGCAGGAAATGGCGGGCGCGCTCCATCCGGCGGGCCCGGATGTAGCCGACGACGGTTTCCCCGGTGGCGGCGCGGAAGAGCCGGGTCAGGTGGTTGTGGGAGACGCCGGCCGCCTTCGCGATCTCCGGCACCGTCAGGGACTCCGCCAGTCGTGCCTCGATCAGGGCCGTCGCGGTCGCCACCGCCGGATGGACGGCTCGGGCGCTCTGCTCCCGCAGGGGCGTGAGCCGGGCGATCCGCCACAGGGCGGCCCACACCTCGGCGGTGGCCCCGGCCGGGGTGTTCGGCCAGGCGGCCAGTGCCTGCCGCAACTGTGCGGTGAGCAGGTCGAGCTCGTGCCCGGTGGGCTGGATCACGGGAATCCTGTGGGGTGTTCCGACCGTGCCCAGGCGGAGGTGGGCGTAGAGGTGTTCGGAACGGCCTCGGTAGCGGTAGCGCACCTCTGTTCCGGGCGGCACGAGGCTGACCCGCCCGGGGCGGATCGCGTGCTCGGTTCCGCCGACCGTCAAGTCGGCGTCGTAGTCGTACAGATGGAGCTGCCAGAGGTCCGGCAGCAAGAAGACGTCCACCTGGCCGGCCGGACCGTGGACGCCGATACCGAGGGCGGCGACGGCGGGAGGCTCGTCGAGATGGGCGAGGACCGTCTGCATGGTCACGTGCTCTACCCACGGCCCGCGCCGCCCACTCCTGGGGTGGGGTTCGACGTACGTGTCGGACGACATGGTGAGAATCGACCAGTGGAGGGTGAACGCGGCCCACGCGGTGTGCGCCGGTGGGCCCTAGCGTGGCGGTCATGGAGAAGAGGCAGGAACTGCTGAACTCGGTAAAGATGGCGCGCTTCGTGGCGTCCGGGTCGCTACGGCTGGACGCGGTCGTCCCGGCGGAGATGAACGCCGAGGGCATGGCGGTACTGGCGGACGGAGTGCCGCCGGTGCCGTACGGGACGCCGCTGTCCGAGGCGTACGCGAACGGCACCTTCGTCCGCAGGCTGCTGGAACTGCCGCGAGTGGCAGGGGCCCTGCGCAGCCTGGTCGGCCCGGAGCCGTGGGTGGACCACCACTTCGTGCACACCCGCGAGCCCCACGGCGGCGCCGCGCAGCCGTTGCACGGGGACGCCATCATCGACGTCCGGCCGGACGCCTTCGACGTCCAGTTGATGTACTACCCGCAGGCCGTGACGCTGGAGATGGGCGGAACGCTCAGCGTCCCGGGCAGCCATCTGCGGCGGACCAACGAATCGGACACCGGCCGCTACCAGAACCTGCGCGGTCAGGACCGGTTGGTCTGCCCGGCCGGCACAGTGGTGTTTCTGCACCACGGCATCTGGCACGGGGGCCGGCGCAACGACAGCGACACCCTCCGCTACATGTTCAAGATCCGCTTCAATCCCCGGGTGCGTCAACGACGTCTGTGGGACACCGCGGATCTCCACTGCCCGCAGGTGACCGCGGAGCTGGACGCGATGTTCCCGTGGTACGAGGGAGCGACCGGCCGGCTGGAGCGGTACAACCGCATCCTGTTGTGGCGGGAGCTGACCGGCGACGACGGCTTCGACCTCGACCACTGGGTGACCAGGGTCTCCAACCGCCCGAAGGGAACCGTGGCATGACGACCGAAGCGATCCTTCCCGCGCGAGCGGACACCGCGGACGCCACCGCCCCGGTGCTGCGGCAGCAGGTGCTCGTGCTGTACCTGGCGGACTCGGCGCTGGACTCCTACGTCGTCGGCTGGTCGCGCTACGACGGCACCGGCCGCACCTCACCCACCACGGGCGACAGCGACGAGCCGCCGTACGAGTCGGGGGTGGCCGCGCTCCGGGACGGCTGGCGGCTGTTCCAGGCCGCCCAGCTGATTCCGCCGTACCCGGGTCACGAGTACGACGTCTCCTTCCTCAAGCACGAGTTCTTCTTCGAACGGATGGTCGACGTACGGTCCGTCGTCGATCGCTCGTAGAGCGTCGTCGCCCAGGCCTGCGGCCCTCAGGGCGCGGGCGTGGGGTTCCGGGGCGGGTCGGCTCGCCACTCGGATGCGATGCCTCGCATCAGCGGCGGGTACACGAGCAGGTGCCGGAACGGCCCGATCGCGGCCATGTAGGCCTTCCCGAACAGGCCGTTCGGCTTCACCAGCACGGCCATCTGGCCGCGGTAGCCTCCCGCTCCGTCCGGGACCCAGCTCAGGTGCATCACGCCGTGCATGGTGCGGTTGCTCATCTCCGACGCCCACTCGTCGTCCGTCAGGTAGACCGAGCGGAACGGCAGGCGGCTGAACTCGGGTCCGGGCCGGCCGTCACGCAGATCTTCCGGCAGCCGGTCGCGCAGCGTCGGCACCCGGGAGCCGACTCCGGAGTCGGGTTCGTCCCAGCCGAGCAGCTTCCCGAGTTTCCAGCGGATCGCGAAGAGCGTGCGTGCGACCCAGGACGGGTTGTCGGACGTGTCGCCCACGGTTGTCTGCCGCACCAGATGCGGGAAGTCGTCAGGACCTCCGGGCGTCGGCAGCGCCCACACGTCGTAGAGGCGGAAGTCGGGCGTGATCTCATGGATCCGCCACGGCCGGGAGGTGTGCGCCGTGTTCGGGAGTCTCATTTCGTGGTCCTCCAGGTGTGGCTCATCCCATCCGTCCACCACGACATGGGGACGGAAGCGGTTCATCGGCGAGGTAGGGCGGCGCGGGCTCGTACTGGATGTACCGGCGCACCGCGCGGGCGTGTTCGCGTCCGTGGAGCCGGCCGATCAGCCAGAGGGCCATGTCGATCCCGGCGGACACCCCCTGACTGGTGACCAGGTTCCCGTCCACGACGTAACGCGCGTCACGAACCACGGTGATGTCGCCGCGGGACTCCAGGGTGTCCTCGAACGCATGGTGGGTGGCCACCCGTCGGCCACGGGCCGGACCGGCCTCGTGCAGGAGAAGCGCGCCGGTGCACACGCTGGTGACCCAGGTGGCGTCGGCGGACGCCTGGGCGATCCATGCGATCAGCGCCGGGTTGCTCACCTGACGGCGGGTGCCGTTGCCGCCGGGGACCAGGAGGACGTCCAGCCGCGGATGGTCCTCGAGCGTGTGATCCGGGATCACCCGCATGCCCTTGTTACAGCGCACAGGGCCGGAGTGCTCCGCTATCAGAACCGAGGTGTCGGCGTGTCCGCGTAGCATCGAGGAGGAGGTGAACACCTCCCACGGTCCGGTGAAGTCCAGTTCCTCGGCACCTTCGAAGATCAGCAAGCCGTAAGTGGTCATGAGTGTTCCCCGTTACTTCCGTGTCGAGCGGAATCGGTCCCGGTAGTCGGACGGTGCCACCCCGAGGTGGCGGTGGAACGCCCGCCGCAGCGACTCGGCGGTGCCCAGGCCACACCGGCGGGCGATGGCCGAGACGGGATCGGTGCCCTCGGCCAGGGCGCGCCGGGCGGCCTCGATGCGTACGCGCTCCACGTACTCGGCCGGCGGGACGCCGAGCTCGGCGGTGAACCTTCGCTGCAGGTGACGCGGGCTGAGCCCGGCTCGCGCGGCCAGGTGGCCGATGGTGTGCGGGGCGCCGGGGTCGGCGTGGACCGCCGAGACCGCGGCCCGGATCGGGTCGGTGGACGGCTGGGCCGACCACAACGGGACACTGAACTGTGCCTGGTTTCCCGGTCGGCGCAGGAACAGCACCAGTTCCTGGGCGATGGTGTGGGCGACGTTCGGGCCGAGGTCGTCCTCCACCAGGGCGAGCGCCAGATCCATGCCGGCGGTCACCCCGGCCGAGGTCCATACCCGCCTGTCATGGATGAAGATCGGATGGGTATCGACGTCCAACTCCGGGTGCTCGTCCTTGATCTGCCCGTCACGGCTCCAGTGCGTGGTGACCCTGTGGTCCGTGGCCAACCCGGCTGCGGCGAGCAGGAACACGCCACTGCATACCGACGTCACCCGGCGGGCTGTCGCTCCGGCGGCGGCGATCCATCCCACCAGGGCCCGGTCCGACCGGGCCCTGTCGACCCCGCTGCCGCCCACCACCACGAGGGTGTCGACCCCGTCGGGGTCCAGATCGCCGATGCCGTGGTCAGCGTGTATCCGCAGACCGCCGTCCGACCGCACCAGCCCACGCGCTGGGCCCACGATCTCGCAGACGTATCCGGGACGGAGCCGGCCGGCCTGCTGGAACACCTCGAGCGGTCCGGCGAGGTCGAGTGACTGGAACCCCTCGAAGACCACGAACACGATGCGCTGTCGATCCACCACTCAAGCCTGCGGCCCTCGGCGGAGCGACGTCAACGACACCCGTCCCACACTTCGCGCCATCACCCGTCGGCCCGGTGCGTCGGCCGGCCGAGCGCCGCGGCTGGGTCGTGCGGTGATGCACCGCGCGACGCCCGTGCCTACAGCGCGTCCACCGCGCTGACCTTCCACCCCGCCGGGTCCCGGACGAGCGTCATGCGTACGCGGTTGAGGTCCAGGCGTGGGGTGGGGACCTGGGTGCTGGTGGTGACCTGGTTCATGAAGAGCAGGACGACGACCTCGTCCGGAGAGGACGACACCACCGATGCCGCCGGGGAGGTGTCGCCGCTCGGGGGCTTGGCGACCGTGGCCTTGACCACGCCGTGGTAGCGCTTGGCCGTCGGCGCGACCACGGTCGTGGTGGTCTTGCCGTACTCGTCGAGGAACGGTGCGGTGAGGTGGGAGCGGGCGGCGGCGAAGTCCCGGTCAAGGTGGCGGTAGTCGTACGACAGGATGGCCGGGGCCGCCCGGTGTGCCGCGGCGAGCGCGGCCGTGCGTGCCTGTGCCGCGCGTTCGGCCTGCCGGTACTGCCACCCGAGGACGGCCGTGGCGACCATGCCGAGGACGACCAGGACGGCCAGGACGGCGAGCACCGCGGCCGGCGGCCCGGGCCGGGCGCCGCCTGCCGGGGCCGGCTTCCCGGGCGCCGTGCGAGCAGGCTTCCCGGGCGCCGTGCGGGCAGGCTTCTCCGGCGCAGTGCGCTCCGGCTTCGGGGCGGGGGACTCGTCGGTGTTCCGCGCCCGCTCGGCGCGTTTCGCGGCGGCGCGGAGGGTCGCCGCGCGCAGGGTCGGGTTCGGCACGTTCTTCTCCTGTCAGCCGACGAATTCGACGTTCGACGTCAGCCACCGGCCGTCCTCGAGGACGAGGTCGAGCTGAAGGCGGTAGTTGCGGGAGGTGCCCTGGGGGGCGGCGACGTTGGTGACCTTGCTGTCGGCCACCACCAGGACCCGGGCGGAGCGTTCGTCGGCCCGCGCGATCCCCGCGTCGAGGATCTGGCCCTCCGAGACCGACTTGTTGTCGGCGACGATCTTCGTGAGCTGCGTGGTCTGGGCCGCGAACTGCTGCTTGAACTCACCGGTCGCGCCGTCCAGGACGTTCTTGCTGTCCCGTTCGTAGTGCCGGTAGTCCAGCGAGGTGAAGTTGAGCGCCGACTGACGGGCGGCGGCCAGGATGTCCTGGTGCCGCCGGTCCTCCTCCTGACGCTCGTACAGCCCGACGCCCAGAAGGACGGCGGAGGCCGTCAGTACGGCGGCCAGGACGGCGAGCACCGCCAGGGCCGCCCGGCGGCGCAGCGGCCGGGCCGCGCGGGCGAACAGTACGCGGGTCATGCCATGGGTCCTACGAGCAGCCATTGCCAGGAGTCCTTTCCGAACACGTGCTGTGCTCCGCCGGTCGAGCCGATGACGACCTGCCGGCTTCCGGGAGCGTTCTGGGCGCCGCGTACCGACGTGGTTCCGCCGCGCGGAGCGGTGCAGCGGGCACGGGTGTCGGCCGGGCGGTCGGAGGTGTCCGCGGGATCGCGGCGCTGGGTGGGGTAGCCCTGGCGGCAGGGCGGCGGGTCGTCGGCGTTGACGACCAGGCCGAAGTGGGTGGTGCCGTCTCCGGGGACGACGGTGTAGCTGCCCGAGACCACCACGGGAAAGGTGACGAGGACCTGTTCCACGCCGGGCAGCCGGGCGAGGGTGATCTGGCCGCCGCTGATCAGGTTGCCGAGCAGGACGGGGAGGTGGGGCCGGGTGTCCCGCATCAGCCCGGTCACCTCCTGGGCGGCGGAGGAACCGCTGCCGAGCAGGGCGCGGATGTCGCCGTCGCTCGCCTTCAACTGGCCGGTGAGGTCGGCCAGGTCGTGCGAGAAGGACGTGATCGCCGAGCCCTGGTCGGCCTGGGTCTTCAGGACCTTCCGGGAGTCCTCGATCAGCGCGATCGTCTCGGGGAGCGAGCCGGACGCCGACTCGACCAGGGCGTTGCCCGAGTCGACCAGCCGGGTGAGATGCGGGCCGGTGCCGGAGAAGGCCTTGCCCAGTTCGTCGACCGTGGTCCTCAGGTCCTCCTTGCCGACCGAGTCGACGAGCCGGTCCAGGCTGAGGATCATCTCGGTGGTCGGCACCGGAACCCGGGTGTTCCGGCGCGGGATGGTGCTGCCGTCGCGCAGTGCGGGGCCGTCAGCGGAGCGCGGCTGGAGATCCACGTACTGCTCGCCCACGGCGGAGCGGTTCGCCACCACGGCCAGCGTGTCGGCCGGGATCGCCGGGTGGTCCTCCAGGCGCAGCTCGACGGAGACACCGCCGGCCCCGGTCAGCCGCAGCTCTCCCACGCGGCCCACGGGCACCCCGCGATAGGTCACCTCGGCTCCGGCGTAGATGCCTCCGGAGTCGGCGAACTCGGCCCGTACGGTGTATCCGCGGTCGAGGACACGGTCGACCAGACCGGTGTACTCGGCGCCGACGTAGGACACCCCGACGGCGGTGACGAGGGCGAAGGCGAGCAGCTGCGCCCTGACCGTGCGGGTGATCACGGCACCAGTCCCTTCAGCAGCAGTTCGGCGAGATCGAGGTCGACCCCGTTGTCCGGGAGGCCGCTTTCGCTCCTGCCGTACGCGATGGGGTCGGTGGACGTGCACAGCGGCAGGCAGCCCAGGTCGCCGTCCTCGCCGGGGGCTCGCGGGACGCCCGGGGTCGCGGACGGCAGGGGGGCGCCGGGGAGCGCCGGGGCGGTCGGCAGGTCCGGGAGCCCGGGGGCGGGCAGGTCCGGAAGTCCGGGATCCGTGGGCTTCCCCGGCCGCGCGGGCGTTCCCGGCTTTGCGGGGGCCTCGGTCAGGTTGCCGTAGAGGCTGCGCAGGTCGAGGTCGGCGGTGACCTTGAGGTTGACGTAGTCGCCCTTGACGGCGTCGACCACGTTGCGGGGGAACGGGTAGGTCGTCAGGAGCTCCAGGGAGTTGGGCAGATCAGCGCCGGCCTTGTTCAGCTGCCGGAGGATCGGCTGCAGAGCCCGCAGGTTGGCGATCACATCGGCGCGCGAGGCGTTGATCACCTTGGTGCCCGTCGCGCCGAGGTTCGACAACGACGTGAGCATGGCGGTGAGTCTGGTCCGCTGGTCGGCCAGGACCTTCAGGGCGGGCGGCACGGTGGTGAGGGCCTGGCCGATCGTCTTCTTCTCCCTGGCGAGGGTCGCGGACAGCCGGTCGATGCCCTGCAGGGCGCGGACGATCTCCTTCTTCTGCGTGTCGAGGCCGCCGATGAAGGTGTCCAGCTCGGCGAGCAGGGCGGCGACCCGGTCCTCGCGGCCTTCGAGGGCCTTGTTCAGCTCGACGGTGATGGTCTTGAGCTGGGCGACTCCACCGCCGTTGAGCAGGGCCGACAGGGCCGAAAGGACCTCCTCGATCTCGGGGTTGCGGCCGCTGCGGGACAGCGGGATCGTCGCGCCGTCGGTGAGGCGGCCGACGGGGGCGGTGTCCGCCGGCGCGGACAGCGACACGTACTTCTCGCCGAGCATGCTGGTCTGCCGCAGCTCGGCGACCGCGTTGCCGGGCAGCTTGACGGAGCCGGAGACGCGCAGGCGGACCCGGGCGTGCCAGCCGGCCAGTTCCACCTTCTCGACGGAGCCGACGGTGACGTCGTTCACCTTCACCGTGGACTGGGGCACGAGGTCGAGGACGTCCCGGAACTCGACCGTGATCCGGTAGCTGTGGCCGTCGGCGGCGGCGCCGCCGGGCAGCGGCACGTCGTAAAGACCGTTGAACTCACAGCCGGTGAGCAGGAGGGAACCGGAGGCCGCCCACACCACCGCTTTTCGGGGAGCCTTCATGTGCGGGCCTCCAGGATTCCGCCGAGCGTCCGGTCCGTCGAGGCCGTTCCCGCCACGGGGAGCGCCGCTCCGGTCAGGGGGTCGGCCTCGGGCGGCTCGGGCAGCGAGTCGAACAGGTTCTTCAGGTTCCGGCAGTCGGCCTCCCCGGCCTTCTCCCCGGTCGTCTTCAGCAGGGAACACAGCAGGGCGGCCGGGTCCTGGAGCTGTTCGGGGTTGCCGCGGGTGTCGAGCGTGCCGGAGGAGGCGTTGTAGGCGTTCTGCAGATTGGACAGGCCGGCCGGGGCGACGGCGAGCAGCTCCTCCAGGGCGGCGCGCTGGGTGACGAGCACCTTGGTCACGTCGGCGAGTCCCTTCACGTCGGCGGTGAGTGCCTTCTTGTTCTTCTTCACGAAGTCGGACACGTCGGCGAGCGCCGCCGCCAGGTGCTTGATCGCCGCGGCGAGGTCCTTGCGTTCCCCCGCCAGCTGTTCGGCCACCTTGGCGAGGCTGTCGTTGAACGACCGTACGGAGGCGTCGTCGGCGGCCAGCGCGGCGGTGAACACCTGCAGGTTCCGTACCGTCCCGAAGAGGTCCTGCCGGCCGTCGGACAGGGTGGTGACCGTCTGCGAGAGGTCCTGGACCGTCTGGTTCAGCCGGTCGCCCTGGCCCTGGAGGTTGTCGGCGCTGACGGCCAGCAGCCGGGACAGCGAACCGTCCTTGTTGGCGCCCTTCGGGCCCAGCGCGTCCGAGGTCATGCGGAGGCTGTCGAAGACGCGGTCCAGCTCGACCGGCACCGCGGTGCGGTGGAGGGGGATCACGGCGCCGCTCCGCATGGCCGGGCCGCCCCGGTGGACGGGCAGCAGCTGGAGGTAACGGTCGCTGACCACCGAGGAGTTGATGATGGCCGCCTTGGCGTCCGGCGGGACCTTGTACCGCGCTTCGTACTCCAGCTCGACGCGCACCCGGTCGCCCTCCGGCGTGATCTCCTTGACCTCTCCGATGCGGACGCCGAGCACGCGTACGTCGGAGCCGGGGTAGATGCCGACCGTGCGCGGGAAGTACGCGGTCACCCGGACGGTCGACTCCCGGGGCAGCAGGACGACGACCAGGGCGGCCGCGACCGCGAGCACGGCGACGACGGACCACAGGCGCTTCATCGTGATCCTCCTGTCCGGGGGGTCACCGGTCCGGGGGCGACCAGGTTCTGGATGTAGCTGTCGAACCACCGGCCGTTGCCGAGGGTGTTGGTGAAGAGCCTGGCGAAGGGCGCGAGGAGCTGGACGCTCCGGTCGAGGCTCGCCTGGTTGCGTTCCAGCATCCTGACCACGGTGTTCAGACGGGTGAGCGCCGGTCCGATCGTGGCGCGGTTGTCGGCGACGAGACCGGAGAGCTGGACGCCGAGCGCGACGGAGCTCCTGAGCAGGGCGTGGATGACCTGGCGTCGGGACTCGATCTCCTTGAACAGCTTGTCGCCGTCCTTCACCAGCCTGCCGAACTCCTCTTTCCGGGTGGCGAGTACACCGGTGACGCCGTTCGCGTGGCCGAGGAGTTCGCGCAGCGCCTCGTCGCGGGAGGCGACGGTGCGGGAGATCCGCGAGAGCCCCTGGATGGATGCCCTGACCTCGGCCGGGGAGTCCTCGAAGGTGGTGGAGAGGGTGTCCAGGGCGGTGGCGAGGCGCTGCCTGTCGATCTGTTCCGTGGTGGTCGTGAGGTCGCTGAAGGCCTCGACCACGTCGTACGCGGGGACCGTGCGGCTCAGCGGGATCTCACTGCCCGGCTTCATCCGGCCGGGCCCCTTCGGGTCGAGCGCGAGGTACTTCGCGCCCAGGATCGTCTTGATCCGGATGGACGCGCCGGTCCTGCTGCCGAGTTCCGGGTCTCCGGTGACCCGGAAGGTCACCTTGACGTGGTCGCCGGCCAGCTCGACGTCGTCGACCTTGCCGGTCTTGACGCCGGCGATCCGTACCTCGTCGCCGGGCCGCAGCCCGCCGGCCTCGGGGAAGGCCGCGCTGTAGGTGTCGCCGCCGCCGATGAGCGGAAGGCTCTCGACGTTGAACGCGGCGGCGATGAGCAGAGCGATCGTGGTGAGGCCCGCGGCGCCGATGACCACGGGATTCCGTTCGCGGAAGGGGATCATCGGCCGCACCTCGCCCGGGCGACATGGAGCTCGGGGGTGATGACCTCCTGCGTCTTCGGCAGCACGATCCGGCCGTCGAAGTCGCAGAGGTAGAAGTTGAACCAGGAGCCGTACGACGCGGTGCCGGTCAGCTTGTTCAGCTTGCCCGGCAGCCTCTGAAGGACGCCCTCCACGGTCTTCTCGTGGTCGTTCAGGGTGCCGGTGAGCTCGGCCAGTTCGGCGATGTCGGTCTTCAGGGGCGGCCGGGCGTCCTTGAGGAGGCCCGAGGTGGCCTCCGTGAGCCCGTTGATGCCTGCCAGCGACTCGCCGATGGGCTTGCGGTCGGCCGAGAGGCCCGAGATCAGCCGTTGCAGTTGCGTGAGCAGGTCGGAGAAGCGGGTGCTGCGCTGGTCGACGGTCTTCAGGACGGTGTTGAGGTTGGTGATCACGGATCCGATCAGCTTGTCGCGTTCGGCGAGCGTGGTGGTGAGCGAGGCCGTGTGCGCGAGCAGGCTGCGGACCGTACCGCCCTCGCCCTGGAGGGTCCTGACGATCTCGGTGGCGAGCTGGTTGACGTCCTCGGGGCTCAGGGCGGCGAAGAGCGGCTTGAAGCCGCCGAGCAGCGCGTTGAGGTCGAGGGCCGGTTCGGTGCGGGAGAGCGGGATGCGTCCGCCGGGAGCGAGCCGTTCGCCCTTGCCCGTGCCTTCGGTCAGGGCGATGTAGCGCTGCCCGACGAGGCTGCGGTAGCGGATGACGGCGCGGCTGGTGGTGTGCAGCGGCCGGTCGCGGGAGACGCTGAACGTGACCTCGGCGAGGTTCCCGTCCTTGATCCGGATCTCCTCCACCTCACCGACGCGCACTCCGGCGACGCGGATGTCGTCGCCCTCCTCCAGGCTGGTGACATCGCTGAAGACGGCCGTGTAGGTCTCCTCGGGAGTGAAGGAGAGATTGACGATCGTGGCCGCGAGGACCGCGGTCGCCGCGACGGTCACCACCGCGAACACGGCGAGCTTGATCAGCTGCGGGGCTGTGGACCGGGCGCTCACGCGTGACTCACCGCCGTTCCTCGTGCCAGCGGACCGAACAGGAGCGTCGTGACCGCCGGCACCTCGTCGGCGGGCACGCCCATGACCGGGGCCACGAGCGAGGCGACGGCGTGCTGTTCGGCCGGCGTACCGGAGACGGGACCGCCCGGGGGCTTCGCCGACGTGCCGTCGTCGAGCTTGGTCGCGGGTGCCGGGACGCGGGGGTGGGGGAGCCCGTGGCAGTCGGGGCCGGATCGTTCGGCATAGCGCGGTTCCTCGCCGGGTCGGTAGGGGGGACGGGAGCGGACGATCTCGAGGGTGATGCGCATCTTCCCGCCCCTGAACGCCTCTTCGGACGCGGCTTCCTGGCGCACGAGCCCGGCGAGGAGGCACGGGTACTCCGGCGAGTAGCGCGCGAAGAGGGCGAGGGTCGGGCGGGAGACGCGGCCCAGGGTGATGAGCCGCGCGGAGTTCTCGTCGAGGACGCCCTCCGTGGTGTCCGCGGCGGTGGCGGTCCCGGTGAGCAGCGAGGACAGCTGGTCCCGCTTCTCGACGATCGTCCGGCTGGTGGTGAGGGTGTTGTCCAGGATCCGCAGCAGGTCGGGCGCGGCTTCGCCGTACACCTCGGCCACGTCGGCGAACCGCGAGATGTCCTCCTTGAGGGAGGGCATGTGCGGGTTGAGCCGGCGCAGGTAGTCCTCGAGGCGGACCAGGTTGTCGCCGATCCTGTCGCCGCGTCCTTCGAGCGCGGTGGCGAAGGCGGACAGGGTGGCATTGAGCTCGGCGGGCCGCACCGTGCGGAGCAGCGGCAGCAGGTCGTTCATGAGCTGCTGGAGTTCGATGCCGACCGTGGTGCGGTCCTGGGTGATGACGTCGCCGTCGCGGATGGGCCGTGCCGAGGACCGCCCGGGCGGGGCCACGAGGTCGACGTACTTCTCGCCGAACAGCGTCTTGGGCAGCAGCCGGGCGTGGACGTCGGACGGGATGAGGGAGACGTGCTCGGGCCTGAGCGCGATGCCGAGCGTCGCCTTCTCGCCGTCGGCCGTCACCTCGCGCACTTCGCCGACGAGCAGTCCGCGCAGCTTGACGTCGGCGCGGGGCTCCAGCTGGTTGCCGAGGGTGTCGGCCTCCAGGGTGATCCGTACGACGGAGGTGAACACCTGCTGGTAGACGGCCACGGACAGGGAGAGCAGCAGGGCGATGACCGCGATGAACACGATCCCGTACAGCCTGAGTCTGGTGGTGCGCACCGGCCCTACCCCGCAATCCGTACGGTCGTGGTGGCGCCCCAGATCGCGAGGCTGAGGAAGAAGTCGAGGACGTTGACGGCCACGATGGAGGTGCGCACGCCACGCCCGACCGCGACACCGACGCCCGCCGGGCCGCCGCTCGCGTAGTAGCCGTGGTAGCAGTGCACCAGGATGATCACGACGGCGAAGACGATCACCTTGCCGAAGGACCACAGCACGTCGACCGGCGGCAGGTACTGCTGGAAGTAGTGGTCGTACGTCCCCGCGGACTGCCCGTAGTAGCCGGTGGTGATGGTCCGGGCCGCGAAGTACGAGGACAGCAGCCCGATCACGTACAGCGGGATGACGGCCACGAAGCCGGCGATCATCCGGGTGGTGACCAGGAACGGCAGCGACGGGACGCCCATGACCTCCAGGGCGTCGGTCTCCTCGCTGATCCGCATCGCGCCGAGCTGCGCGGTGAAGCCCGCGCCGACCGTCGCCGACAGCGCGAGCCCGGCGACGAGCGGGGCGATCTCGCGGGTGTTGAAGTACGCGGAGAGGAAGGCCACGAAGTTGGAGGTGCCCAGCTGGTTGAGCGCGGCGTACCCCTGGAGGCCGACCTCGGTGCCGGTGAAGAAGGAGAGGAAGGCGATGACGCCGACGGTGCCGCCGACGACCGCCAGTGCCCCGCGGCCGAAGCTCACCTCGGCGAGCAGGCGCAGGACCTCCTTCTTGTAGCGGCGCAGGGTGCGACCGGTCCAGGCGAGGGACCGGCCGTAGAACACCAGCTGGGTGCCGAGCTCGTCGAGGGAGCGTCCGGCCCGTCCGAGGGGGTTGGGCAGAGTCATCGTCATCCCCTCTGCGGAACGATCTGGAAGTAGACGGCGGTCAGCACGAAGTTCGTCACGAACAGCAACATGAAGGTGATGACCACGGACTGGTTCACGGCGTCGCCGACGCCCTTGGGGCCGCCCTTGGCGGTCAGTCCCTTGTACGAGGCGACGATCGCGGCGATGGCGCCGAAGACCAGCGCCTTCACCTCGGCCGCCCACAGGTCGGACAGCTGGGCGAGGGTGGTGAAGGAGGCGAGGTAGGCGCCGGGAGTGCCGTTCTGCATCACGACGTTGAAGAAATAGCCGCCGGCCACTCCGACCACCGAGACCAGCCCGTTCAGCAGCACCGCGACGAGCATGGTGGCGAGCACCCGGGGGACGACGAGCCGGTGGATCGGGTCGATGCCGAGGACCTGCATGGCGTCGATCTCCTCGCGGATCTTGCGCGCCCCGAGGTCCGCGCAGATCGCGGTACCGCCCGCCCCGGCGATGAGCAGCGCCGTGACGATCGGGGACGCCTCCCGCAGTACGGCGAGCACGGAGGCGGCGCCGGAGAACGACTGTGCGCCGAGCTGCCGGGTCAGGCTCCCGATCTGCAGCGCGATGACCGCGCCGAAGGGGATGGAGACCAGGGCCGTGGGCAGGATGGTGACGGACGCGACGAACCACGCCTGCTGGATGAACTCCCGTATCTGGAAGGGGCGTCGGGGCAGGGTGCGCAGGACGTCCAGGGCCATGGCGAAGAGGCTGCCGGAGTGGTGGAGGGCGGCTTTCGGGGAGAGGCTCATGCGTCACCGTCCTCCTTCTCCCGGTCGGCGATGGCCTGCCAGCGGGGCGGGCGGGTGATCCCGGGGCCGGGCAGCAGGCGCGGCGGCAGGGCGGGGGCCGGCCGGTCGTCGTCGCCCAGACCGGCGAGCTCCTGCTCGACCTGGGCCGCGTCCTTCTCCTCGGCCATGCCGATCGGTCCCTGCATCCGGCCGCCCAGGAACTGCCGTACGACCGGCTCGTCGCTGGTGAGGAGCTGCTCGCGCGGGCCGAACATCACCAGCTCGCGCCGGAAGAGCAGCCCGATGTTGTCCGGGACCTGGCGGGCCGAGGCGATGTCGTGGGTGACGATCAGGAAGGTCGCGTCGATCTGCGCGTTCAGGTCGACGATCAGCTGGTTGAGATAGGCCACCCGCACCGGGTCGAGCCCCGAGTCCGGCTCGTCGAAGAGGATGATCTCCGGGTCGAGCACCAGCGCCCGCGCGAGCCCCGCCCGCTTGCGCATCCCGCCGGAGATCTCACCGGGCAGCTTCTCCTCGGCGCCGATCAGACCGACCATGTCCATCTTCTCCAGGACGATCCGTCTGATCTCGCTCTCGGGCTTGCGGGTGTGCTCGCGCAGCGGGAAGGCGATGTTGTCGTAGAGGTTCATCGACCCGAACAGGGCGCCGTCCTGGAACAGCACGCCGAAGAGCTTGCGCACCTCGTACAGGTCGTGCTCGCGGAGCTTGGTGATGTCCTGGCCGACGATCCGTATCGATCCCCGTTCCGGCTTGAGCAGGCCCACCAGTGTCTTGAGGAACACCGACTTGCCGGTGCCGGAGGGGCCGAGCATGACGGACACCTCGCCGGCGGGCAGTGTCAGGGACACGTCCTGCCAGATGACCTGGTGGCCGAAGGACTTGGTCAGCCCTTCCACGCAGATCTCGACACCCATCCGGTTCACCCTTCAGCGGGAGCGGCTCGTACGTCTGCTCTACGGTGAGGGGCGGCGGGTCCGTCGCGGAGATTCGAAGATTTTTTTACGGCAGGCCGGCGGGGGCGTCCGGGGTGACCGGGACGTCCGGCAGGGCGACCCGTACGGCGCCGGTGCCGGGGACCGGGACCGGCGGCAGCCCCACGGAGGGGGCGGCGGGCAGGGACGGCAGCGGGGCCGACGCCTCCGGCAGGACGCCTTCGACGTCCGGTTCCGGCAGGGTCACCTCGGGCGCCGGGACCGGCACCGGCACCGGCACCGGCACGAGGGAGGGCGACGGCGACATCGACGGCGGGAGGGCGGTGGGTGACGCCTCTCCGGCCGGATGTGCCGGGTCTGCCGGGGTCACCGGACGCGCCGAAGGCGTGGGGACCCGCAGGACGTAACGGGCGTTCTCCTCCGCCGGATCCGACACCGCCGGGCGGGCGGGCCGCGGCGTGCCCGCCTCGTACGCGAACGGGACGACCACCAGGCCCACCACCGCCAGCGTCGCCACCGAGGTCGCGGCGAGGGCATGGGCGGGGACGCCCGCCTGACCCGCCTGGTCGCGCCCGCGTCCGATCAGCCAGAGGCCGACCGCCAGCGTGCCGGCCAGCGAGTTGCGCAGCGTGCGCCGCGCCCGGGCGAGCAGGGATTCGACGGCCTGGTAGCTCAGTCCCATCTCCCGGGCGATCTGGTCGACGTCCCGGTCCTCCGCCTTCAGCCGGAGGGCCTCCGCCTGGCGGGCCGGCAGCTCCCTGCTCCGGAACGCCACCCACCTGGCCTCCGCCCGGTCGCACACCACCTCCTCGACGGGGACGGGGCCGGGGGCGGTGAGCCTGGGAGCGCTGCCTACCTCGGCCTCGCGGTGGACCTGCCGGTAACGGTCGACGCACAGGCGCATGGTCACCGTGGTCAGCCACGCCCCGAGCCGCTCGTCGTCCAGGTGCGCGTGCTGCGCGGCGCGCAGCATCGCCTCCTGGACGGCGTCCTCGGCGTCCTCGGCACTCATGGATCTGCGGCGCGCCACCTTGAGCAACTGCTCGCGATGGCTCCACATGCGCTGCCATCGCAGGTGGGCCGCTTCGTCACGGATTTCCGGTGCCATGGGCCGGGACGTTACCGGCGGGTACCCGGTGTTGTGGAGGGGGTGGGCCGCGAGTGAGTCCTAACCGTTGCCGGGAAGTGTCCCGGTGCCCGGCAGGATGCCGTCGGAAGGCAGCCCGACACCCGGGTCAGGGGCTGTGACCAGGGAAGGCAGCGGCTCCGGCGCGGGCGACGGCGTCGCCGAGGGCTTGGCCGTGGGCGCGGGCGCCGGCCCCGCCGTCGGCTTCGGCCGGGAGGAGGACGGGGACGCCGACGGCGACGCGCCGGAACGCCGCCCGGGGGCGGCCGGCTCGGCCCGTGCGGGATCGGGGGCCGGGGCCCTCGTGCCCGCACCCGTACCGGAATCCGGGTCGGGCCCGGCCCCGCTCAGGTCCGGCACGATCCGGTGTCCGTCCCTGAAGTAGGCGTACCAGGACAGCACGACGCTCAGGTACGCGGTGGAGTGGTTGTAGGAGAGGATCGCGCGGTCGAGGCCCGGCCGCCGGGACAGGTCGCGTCCCCCGGCGCACAGGTAGTTCCCGGCGGCGAGCGCCGCGTCGTGGACGTTGTGGGGGTCGGCCCGCCCGTCGCCGTTGCCGTCGGCGCCCCACCCGGCCCAGGTGGACGGGATGAACTGCATCGGGCCGACGGCGTGGTCGTAGGACGGGTCGCCGTCGTACGCGCCGCCGTCGGTGTCCCGGATCAGGGCGAAGCCCCGGCCGTTCAGCTGCGGACCGATGATGGGCGTGTACGTCGTGCCGTCCGCGGCCACCCGTCCGCCCCGCGCCTGGCCGGACTCCACCTGCCCGATCGCGGCGAGCAGCTGCCAGCGCAGCCCGCAGCGCGGGGTGCTCCGCGCGAGCGCCGCCTCCGCCCGCCGGTACGCGGCGAAGACCGTGGCGGGCAGCGCCCCGCGGTCCGCCACGAAGACGGAGGGGGCCGCGGGCCGCGTCGCCGGGCTGACGACTCCCAGCGGGGGCAGCTCGGTCAGGTAGTACGTGTCACCCGGCGTCTGTGTGCCGGGTGCCGTTCCCGCCTGAGCGTCGGCGGTCCACGCCACGAGCCCCGCCGCCTGCGACCCGGTCAGCGCCGCCATGGCCGCCGCCACGACCGCCGTACCCCTGACACCTCTGCGCATCCGCCCCGACCAACGTCCCGCCATCCCTCGATCCCCTCCCGAAACCGGCTTTCTGCCGTCTGCTCTACGGGGGGAGGGGCGGCGTCCGTCGCGTCGATCGCGAAGATTTCCCGGGGCGATGGCCTTGCGGGGTTCATGCTGCCGTGGACGGGCACGGGCGGTCGGCGGCCTGCCGGGGGCGGGTGGACGAGGCGCCTGCCGGGCGAAGGGCGAGGCGCCTGTGGTGTCCCTAGAAGAACCCGAGCTTCTTGGGGCTGTAACTCTGGAGGATGTTCTTCGTCTGCTGGTAGTGGTCCAGCATCATCTTGTGCGTCTCCCGGCCCACCCCCGACTGCTTGTAGCCCCCGAACGCCGCATGCGCCGGGTACGCGTGGTAGCAGTTGGTCCAGACGCGGCCCGCCTGGATGGCGCGGCCCGCGCGGTAGGCCGTGGTGGCGTCCCGGGTCCAGACGCCGGCGCCCAGGCCGTAGAGGGTGTCGTTGGCGGTGCGGACGGCGTCGTCGAAGTCGGCGAAGGACGTGACCGCGACGACCGGGCCGAAGATCTCCTCCTGGAAGATCCGCATGCGGTTGTCGCCCTCGAAGATGGTGGGCTGGACGTAGTAGCCGCCCTCCAGTTCGCCGCCGTGCTCCACGCGCCGGCCGCCCGTCAGGATCTTGGCGCCTTCCTGCTGGCCGATCTCCAGATACGAGAGGATCTTGTCGAGCTGGCCGGCGGAGGCCTGGGCGCCGATCATGGTGGCGGTGTCCAGGGGGTGGCCGGGGACGATGGCCTCCGTGCGGGCGATCGCCGCCTGGAGGAAGTCGTGGTAGTGACCACGCTGGACGAGGGCGCGGGAGGGGCAGGTGCAGACCTCGCCCTGGTTGAGGGCGAACATGGTGAAGCCTTCGAGGGCCTTGTCGAGGAAGTCGTCGTCGGCCGACGAGACGTCGTCGAAGAAGATGTTGGGCGACTTTCCGCCCAGCTCGAGCGTGACGGGCTTCAGGTTCTCCGCCGCGTAGCCCATGATCAGCCGGCCCGTCGTCGTCTCGCCCGTGAACGCGATCTTCGCGACCCGCGGCGAGGAGGCGAGCGGCTTGCCGGCCTCCTCGCCGAAACCGTTGACGATGTTGACCACGCCGGGCGGCAGCAGGTCGGCCACCAGACTCATCCAGAAGTGGACGGAGGCCGGGGTCTGTTCGGCCGGCTTCAGGACGACCGCGTTGCCCGCGGCCAGCGCCGGCGCCAGCTTCCACACCGCCATCAGGATCGGGAAGTTCCACGGGATGATCTGCGCCACCACGCCCAGCGGCTCATGGAAGTGGTACGCGACGGTGTCCTCGTCCAGCTGGCTCAGCGCCCCCTCCTGGGCGCGCAGCGCGCCCGCGAAGTAGCGGAAGTGGTCGATGGCGAGCGGGATGTCGGCGGCCAGCGTCTCGCGCACCGGCTTGCCGTTCTCCCAGCTCTCCGCGACCGCCAGCGCCTCCAGCGAGGCCTCCATCCGGTCCGCGATCCGCAGCAGGACCTGCGCGCGCTCGGCCGGCGACGTGCGGCCCCACGCCGGGGCCGCCGCGTGCGCCGCGTCGAGCGCGCGCTCCACGTCCTCGGCGGTGCCACGCGCCACCTCCGTGAACGGACGGCCGTCGACCGGACTCGGGTTCTCGAAGTACCGCCCGCGCGCCGGGGCGACGTACTCACCCCCGATCCAGTGGTCGTAGCGGTTCGCGTACGACATGAGCGAACCCTCGGTGCCGGGTGCGGCGTAACGGGGCATGGGCAGGGCCTCCCTCGGACCGCGCCGGCCGTCCCTGGCCGGCGTTCACCGCCGATGGTGCGCGACCGTACGTTGCAACACCGTTGCACCCGCGGACAGTTCGGCGTCCAGCGCGGCCAGCCGGGCCCGCACCGCGGGGGCCTCCGCGGCCGGCACGGCCGAGGCGAGCGCCCGCCACACCGTCACGTCGTCCTCACCCCAGGTGCTGTACGCCCAGTCGGCCAGCAGCCCCGGATCGCCCCGGTCCACCAGCGCCGCCCGCAGCCGCCCCGCGAGCCGCTCCCGCAGCCGTACGACACCCGGCGCCCGCGAACCGGGCAGCAGCGGCCCCGCGTAGTCGGCGAGCGCCGTCGCGACCGCACCGGAGGAGAGCCGCCGGTCCACCGTCGCGAAGTCCGCGTCCACCGCCTCCGCCAGCCGGTACGGACGGGACGCCAGCAGCTCGGGGCCCAGCAGCCCGCGCAGCCGCGACAGCTCCGCCCGCAGCGTGACCGGAGTAACCGACTCGTCCTCGTACAGCAGCGTCAGCAACTCGTCGCCACCCACACCCTCCGGCCGCTGCGCGAGGATCACCAGGATCTCGCTGTGCCGCCGGCTCAGCCGCAGCCGCCTCCCGGCCACGTGCAGCAGCGCCTCGTCCCGTCCCAGGGCCGTCAGTCGCGGCCTGCCGGGCGCCGCGACGGGGGACAGCAGCGCGAGCTGCGACTCGGCGGCCCGCGCCACCGCCTGCACGAACGCCAGACTGTGCGGATGCGCCAGCCCGTCCCCACCCGTGACGTCGACCGCCCCGAGCAGCCGCCCGGTGTGCGGGTCGTGCACGGGCGCCGCGGCACACGTCCACCGCTGCACCGGCCGCCGGAAGTGCTCGGCCGCGCAGACCTGCACCGGCCGGTCGACGGCGATCGCGGTGCCCGGCGCGTTCGTCCCCGCCGCGGTCTCCGACCAGCGGGCACCGGCCACGAAGTTCATCGCGCGGGCCTTCCGCAGCGTTCCCGGATGGCCCTCCACCCACAGCATCCGCCCGGCGGCGTCGCACACCGCGAGCAGATGCTCGCCGTCCCGCGCGTACGCCCCCATCAGCTCCCGGATCATCGGCATCGCCACGGCGAGCGGATGCGCCTCGCGGTGCCCCGCGAGCTCCTCCTCGTCCAGCTCGACCGGAGCCGCGCCGTCCGGACTCACACGCGCCCGCGCCGAACGCCGCCAGGACTCGGCGACGAGCGGCCGGACGGGCGGGGAGACGGGGGGAGGCGCCTGGCGGCCGACTCCGGAGCCGCTGGACCGGCCGGAGTCGATGGACCGGCTGGAGTCGCTGGGGCGCGCGGAGTCGCCGGGCCGGCCGGCCTTCGAGGTTGCCGCGGCCGCTGCCGCGGTGAACTCCTCGTGCGCGCGCCGCACGGCGGCCGCTGTCCCAGGAGCCGCAGGTACCTGGGGTAGGCCAGGTACCCCAGGTACTCCAGGTGCCCCAGACGTCGCAGAGGTCTCAGGCGTTCCCGCCCACACATCGCTCAAATCGGCCTCCCCTTGTCCCCGCCCACGCATCGCTCCACTCGGCCTCCTCAGCGAGGCCGCCCCGCCTTGTCCGCCCTCCTCGCTCCTCGCTCCTCGCTCTTCCCTCTTCCCTCTTCCCTCCTCGTCCACCACCCTCGTCCGCGCCTCGTCCGCCTGCGCGGACGCCGCCCCGGACGGTGCGTGGACGTCATCGTGATGCGCGTGCGCCCTGTCGGCAAGCGCCCGGACGGGCCCGCATATGCGCCCTGACCAGTTACGCGCCCCGCGACTTGGCCGCCCGCGGTCGTCACGTAGAGTGGGGCCCGGGCCGTGACTGGCGCTTGAGGTGGATCACCACCGGGGAGCGGCCCGGCGGACGCGCACACCCCGCGCGACCGTGCCGCTGCCGTGCGCCTGGGCGATCAACCGGTCATCGACGACGCTCAGGAGTGGCCCATGTCCACCAGCACCGCACGCCTCATGGACGGCACCGCGCTCGCTCGCCGCACGGTCGAGGAGACCGCCGCGCGCGCCGCCGAGATCACCCGCCGCACCGGCACCACGCCCTGCCTCGCGACCGTCCTCGTCGGCGCGGACCCCGCCTCCGTGACGTACGTGAAGATGAAGCAGAACCGCTGCGCGAAGGCCGGAATCCGCTCCAAGCACGTCGAACTGCCCGCCGAGACGACGACCGAGGAGCTGGTCGCGGCGATCACCGCGCTCTCCGAGGACCCCGAGGTGCACGGCATCCTGCTCCAGCACCCGGTCGGTCCGCACATCGACGAGCGCGCCGCCTTCGAGGCCATCGCCCCGGAGAAGGACGTCGACGGCGTCACGATGGCCTCCTTCGCCGCCATGGGCTTCGGTCTGCCCGGCTTCGTCTCCTGCACCCCCGGCGGCATCATGCGGCTGCTCGACGCGTACGACGTCGACCTCAGCGGCAAGCGCGCCGTGGTCGTCGGCCGCAGCGCCATCCTCGGTAAGCCGGCCGGTCTGCTGCTCCTCGGCCGCGACGCGACCGTCACCTACTGCCACTCCCGCACCACCGACCTCTCCGCCGCCGTCCGCGAGGCCGACGTCCTGGTCGCCGCCGTCGGCAAGCCGAACTTCATCAAGGGCGAGGACATCAAGCCCGGCGCCGTCGTGATCGACGCCGGCTACAACCCGGGCAACGTCGGCGACGTCGACTTCGACAGCGCCGTCGAGCGCGCCTCCCTCATCACGCCCGTTCCCGGCGGTGTAGGCCCCATGACCATCGCCGTCCTCCTCTCCCAGACCGTCGAGGCGGCCGAGCGCCAGCTCGGCCTGTAGGCCTGTAGGCGCGAGCGGGACCGCGAGCGTCAGGGCAGGCAGGCAGGCAGAGGCAGGCAGGCGGCCGTGGATCCCGCACGGCAGGAGGTCGCAGGGATTCCGTACGCGAGCATCTCGTACGTACGGGCTCCCACAGGGCCTCTCGCACGAGCCACGGGAATGTCACGGTTCTGTACGAGCGAGGCCCAACTCACCGATATCGCTCGCCACATGACCGACGACGGGTGACCCTGGTTCCCATGCTCCACCCGCCGACGGAATCCCCGTCCCGCGACGCCCGGCCACCGAGACGGCCGGGCGTCGTCGTCCTGCCGGTCGCCGTGCTCGCCGCGATCCTCGCCCTCTCCCTCGCCGTCACGGCACGCGGCGGCTCGGGCGACGGTGACGGCGACCCGAACGCCATGCCCTCCGCCCCGGCCGAGCCGGGTGCGGGCACCTCCGGGGGCACCACCTCCGGCCGGTCGGCCGGAGCACCCGCCCACACGGCGTCCGGGACGTCCGGACAGCGGCCCGCGCCCCAGGGCGAGAGCCCGTCACCGCTGCCCACGCAGTCGAAGCGACCCGCCACGAAGCACCCGGCGGACCGCGACCGGCGCGTACCGACCACCTCGCACCCGCCGACCGGCGCCCCGACCGCCTCCGGCACCACGAGCCCCCGGCCGCGCAGTGGCGAGCCCCGTCGTACACCGCCGGCCCCCGCCCCCAGCCCGTACGACGGACTGCGTGTCGGCGACTGCTTCGGCATCGAGCGCGACGCGCCCGGAACCGTCGTCCGCCGGGCCTGCGACACGCCGCACGACGCCGAACTCGTCGCCCGGCTCCGCCTCACCGGCACGTACGCCGACGACGGCGCGGTACGGGACGCGGCGGCCGCCCTGTGCCGGGAGCCGCTGCGGACCAAGGCCGCGGAACAGCCCCTCGGCACCCGCTGGTCGACTTTCGTCCAGTACCCGTACCGCACGAGCTACCTGCTCGGCCAGACCACCGTCGCCTGCAGCCTGGCCGCCCCGACGGGAACGGCAAGGCTGACCGCTCCGCTGCAGTGACCATTCGTATGTGACCGGGGTCGTATGCGACCAGCCGTGTGACCAGCCGTGTGACCAGCCGTGTGACTCCCGTCAGAGCCCCGTGCGCGCCAGCCAGTGGTGGAGCAGGGAGCGGTCACCCGTCACCGTCAGCCGGTCGTCCTCCGGCGCGACACGCCCGGACACCAACAGCATCAGGTTCGCCACCGTTCCCGACACCACCACGTCGATGTCCATGTAGTCCATGGGCCCGCGGGCCCACCGGGGCCCCTCAGGCGTTCGGGTGACCACCCAGCCCTCGCCTCCCGCGCCGGGGCCCGGCCGGAACCCGATCCGCTCGCCCCGGCCACGCAGCTCGGCGAGCGCCGGCCTGACCGCCTGGAAGGCCGGTTCGGCCAGCAGGCCGAGGTGCTCGCCGATCACATCGGCTGCCAGGTCGTCGGCGATCCGGAACGCACTGTCCGTCGCGTACGCCGCGTCGTAGTGGTGGACGGCCGTGTCGCCCAGCATCCTGCGCAGCCAGAAGCCCGCCGGCCGGGGCCCGAAGAAGGTCTCGATCACGGTCTCGGCGCCGGTTTCCCTGATCGCGCCGATCAGTTCCTCCGCGCCCTCGCGCAGCCACCCGGCCCACTCGTCCGGCGGGCCGGGCCGGGCCTCGCGCGGATCGGGGACGGCCAGTTGGCGGCGCTCGCGCACGAGCCGCGCCGTCCAGCGGTGCTCCTGGCCGACATGGCCCACCAGGGTGCCCAGCGACCACTCCGGGCAGGTCGGCACGGGGGTTTCCGGACCCCGGACGGTGACGGCGCGCGCGAAGCCGGCGGTCTGCTCCCGCAGCCCCTCCACGAGCCGCACGGCGTGGAGGGTGTCCTGGGTGTCCTGAATGTTCCGTTTCGATGTCATCGCAAATCTCCTCTCGCGGTCACGCCGGTACCGTAGGAGCTCCAGTCCGGTGGAGGTTCAAGTGCCCTGGGTCGACGACACGTTCGGGATCGGTGAGCTGTCACGGCTGACCGGCGTTCCGGTGCGGACCATTCGCTTCTACGGCGACGAGGGCATCGTCGAATCGGTGCGCAGCTCCGGGGGACACCGGCGGTTCGACCAGGCGGCCGTCGAACGACTCCGCCTCGTCAAACGACTGCGCGCGCTCGGACTCGGGCTCACAGCCGTCAGACAGGTCGTCGCCGGGGAACGCTCCGTCGCCGAGGCGGTGGCGGCCGAGCGCGTCGCGCTCGACGCGCGGCTCGCGGAGCTGGCGTGGCGGCGGTCGGCCCTGCGCGCCGTCGAGGAGGCGGCCCCGGCCGACCGGGCCGGGAGACTCGGACTGCTGGCGGCCGTCGAGAACGGCGCCGCCGCGCGCGACGCGCTGATCGCTTTCTGGCGGCGCACGATCGTCGCTCCGGTGTCGGCGGAGATGTTCGACGCGTTCGTGGCCATGGCCGTACCCGAACCGCCCGACGACCCGAGCACGTCGCAGGTGGTCGCCTTCGCCGAACTGTTCGCCCTGGCCGGCGACCGGGACCTCGGTCGCCTCCTGCTGGCCATGGCGCGGGCCAACGCGGAGCATATCGCCGACGAGGACGACTTCCTTACCGGTCTCGGCGAGGCGTGCGCGAAGGCCTGGCCGCTGGTACGGGCGGGCGAGCCGCCCCGGCCGGGCCCCGAACTCGACCTCTTCGTCGCCGTACACGCCTCGGCCCGCCGCGACCGCGACACACCGGCCTTCCGCGCCCGCCTGCTGTCCTGGGTGGCCGCCGACCGCGACCCGCGCATGCGCCGCTACTGGCGCCTCGTGGCCGAGGCGGGCAGCGACCCGTTCACCCTGGGAGCGCCCCACATGTGGCTGACGGACGCGCTCCAGGATTCCGTGCGGCAGGGGTGAGGGGGCGGGGCGGGGGGGGCGGGGGATGGGGCTCGCGTACGCGCCCGGCCCGTCGCCCCGACCGTCCCACGCCGCCCGGCCCCCGGACCTGCGTCTCCGCCATGACCGCCAGGAGCGGGCGCGGCGGATCAGATGGGGCCAGGCTCCAGCCCCGCCAGCGCCGCCGCCGGGTCCTGGTCCGCTGGGCCCGCCGGGGTCCAGGTGTCCTGTTCCTTGCGGTAGGGCCACCAGCGGCCGTCAGGGCCGAGGCGGAGCTGGGTTTCCGTGCCGGCGACGGTCCAGCGGGCCGGACCCGACGGGTGCAGGGTGGGGCGTTCGGTCTCGTCCCAGGTCTCCGCCAGTCGGGCCTCGGCGCGGCGCAGGGCCTCCGGGGTCGGGTTCCACTCCTCCTCCAGGACCGCCAGGGCGGCACGGCCGCCCAGGCGCCAGGCCCGTACCGCGAGGTCGAGAGCCGTACGGTCGCGTCCTGAGCCCTTGGCGAGTCGCGCCGCGATCCACGGCGCGGGGGCGCCCGCGGCGAGCCGTACCGCGTCCTGAGCGGCCGTCAACGGAGGCTCGTCGAAGGGGCTCGCGCCGGACAGCAGCAGTCGGGCGCGGGCGGCCGCGTCCGCCGCCAGGAACTCCAGGGCCGTCGGATCCACCCCCGGCTCCGGGTCGGTCTCGGTGTCCAGCGACGGAGGCTCGCCCGGCGCGGAGGGCGGTACCGGCGGCGCGGGCAGCGGCGGCAGGATGTCCCGCGCCGCGAAGGCCTCCTCCGCCGAGACGCCCGACGGCCGTCGTACGGCGACCGCCCCGGAGTCCGCCGACGGCTCCGCCACACGGGCGGCGCTCCGCTCCTGCAGCGCCTCGATCACGGCCCGTTCCCCACGCCCGCGCATCAGCAGCAGCACGAACGGATCCTCGTCGAGGAGCCGCGCGACCTGGTAGCACAGGGCCGCCGTGTGCGGGCAGTGGTCCCAGGTCTCGCAGCCGCACTCCGGCTCCAGGTCGCCGATGCCCGGCAGCAGTTCGAGGCCGGCCGCCGCCGCGTCCTCGACGAGGTGCGGTGGCATCTCGCGGTCGAGCAGGGCCGCGATGTGCCCCGCGCTGTCGGCGGCCAGACCGATCAGCCGGTCCCATTCCTCCTCGGACAGCTCCTGCAGCAGCACGTCACTGCGGTACGCCGTGCCGTCCCGGTCCTTCACCACCGCCGTGATCCGGCCCGGCCGCACCGACACCGCGCCGACCGCACCGGACCGGGCGTGTTGCCGTCCTCGCTTCAGCTGCCGGCCGTCGAGCGCCGTGTCCTCCAGCGCCTTCAGCCACGCCTGGCCCCACCAGGTGCGGGCGAACGCCCCGCCCCGTACGGGCGGCAGTGCCGTGAAGGTCCGTTCCTCGCTGATCGCGTCTTCCTTTCGCCTGCGTGCGGAACCGCGGTTGTCGTGACCGGTCGCGTGTCGGCTCTCGTGACCAGTGCCGGGATCGGTCTCGTGACCGCTCCCGTGACCGGTCTCGTGAGCCTTCCTGTTGCCGTGCGCGGTCATCGTGTCTCGTCCTCCCCGCGCAGCCGCACCAGTTCGGCCAGCTCGGCGTCCGTCAGCTCCGTCAGGGCGGCCTCGCCGGAACCGAGCACCGAGTCGGCGAGCGCGCGCTTGCGCTCCAGCATGTCCGCGATCCGGTCCTCGATCGTGCCCTCGGCGATCAGCCGGTGGACCTGGACCGGCTGGGTCTGCCCGATCCGGTACGCCCGGTCCGTCGCCTGCGCCTCCACCGCCGGGTTCCACCAGCGGTCGTAGTGCACGACGTGACCGGCCCGCGTCAGGTTGAGGCCCGTACCCGCCGCCTTCAGGGAGAGGAGGAAGACGGGCACCTCACCGGCCTGGAAGCGGGCGACCATCGCCTCCCGCTCGGCGACCGGCGTGCCGCCGTGCAGGAACTGGGTCGGCACACCGCGCGCCGCCAAGTGCCGTTCCAGCAGCCGGGCCATGCCCACGTACTGCGTGAAGACGAGCACGCTCGCGTCCTCCGCCAGGATCGTGTCCAGGAGTTCGTCGAGCAGCTCCAGTTTGCCCGAGCGCCCTTCGATCCGCGGCTGGTCCTCCTTCAGGTACTGCGCCGGGTGGTTGCAGATCTGCTTGAGTCCGGTGAGCAGCTTGACGACCAGGCCACGCCGCTCCATCCCGTCCGCCTCGGCGATCGCGGTCAGGGTCTCGCGTACCACCGCCTCGTATAGCCCCGCCTGTTCCTTGGTGAGGGAGACGGCGTGGTCCGTCTCCGTCTTCGGCGGCAGCTCGGGCGCGATGCCAGGGTCGGACTTGCGCCGGCGCAGCAGGAACGGCCGGACCAGCGCGGCGAGTCGGGCCGCCGCGCCCGGATCGCCGCCGCCCTCGACGGCGGAGGCGTAGCGCGCACGGAACGCGCCGAGCCCGCCGAGCAGCCCCGGAGTGGTCCAGTCGAGGATCGCCCACAGCTCGGAGAGGTTGTTCTCCACGGGCGTGCCGGACAGCGCCACCCGCGCCTTTCCGCCGATCGTGCGCAGCGCGCGGGCGGTCGCCGAGTACGGGTTCTTGACGTGCTGCGCCTCGTCCGCGACGACCAGTCCCCAGGGCTGGGCCGCGAGCCGCGCCGCGTCGAGCCGCATCGTGCCGTAGGTGGTGAGGACGAAGCCGTTGCCGGCGATTCCGTCGTCGACGAGTCCGTCGCCGGTAAGCCCCTCGTCGGTAAGCCCCTCGCCGCTGAGTCCCTCCAGCGTGCGCGCCGGGCCGTGGAAGCGCCGTACGGGCGTGCCGGGCGCGAACTTCTCGATCTCACGCTGCCAGTTGCCCATCAGCGAGGTGGGGCAGACCACCAACGTCGGGACCGCCGTGTCCGGGTCGGACTGCCGGTGCAGATGAAGCGCGATGAGGGTGATCGTCTTGCCGAGGCCCATGTCGTCGGCGAGACAGCCCCCGAGCCCGAGCGAGGTCATCCGGTGCAGCCAGCCGAGGCCGCGCAACTGGTAGTCGCGCAGCGTCGCGGCCAGGGCGGCGGGCTGACCGATCTCCGGCTCGCCGCCCTCCGGATCGGCGAGCCGGGCGCGCATCCGTTCCATCCAGCCGGTCGCCCGGACCTCGACCTGGCGGCCGTCGACCTCGGCGGTGCCGGTCAGTACGGCGCCGAGCGCGTCGACCGGGCTCAGCTTGCGGCTCTGGCGCGATCGGGCGCTGCGTACCTCCTCGGGATCGACCAGCACCCACTGGTCGCGCAGACGCACCAGCGGCCGGCCGGCCTCGGCGAGCAGGTCGAGTTCCGCGCGGGTGAGTTCCTCGTCGCCGACCGCGTAACGCCAGTTGAAGGCGAGCAAGCTCTCGGCGGAGAGGAACGACGGCAGAGCGTCGTTCCGGACGTCTTCCTCGTCGTAGCGGCCCACCCCGGGAACGTCAGGCGGGCCGATAACGGCGGTCGCGGTGAGCCGGTGGGCGAGTTCGCGCGGCCAGTGGACGCGGACGCCGGTGGCCGCGAGGGCGCGGGCGGCGGGCCCGAGGAGCTCGACGACCTCCTCGTCGGCCAGGTCCACGGCGTCCGGCACGGCCGCGGTGAGCAGCGGCGAGAGCGCGGGCCAGGCGCGCGCCGCCCGGCGCAGCGCGAGCAGCGCGTCCATCCGGGCCCGCGACCCGAAGGCGCTGTCGCCCGTGGTGCCCGCCGGCGCCGTACCCGCCCAGACGTCTGCCGCGTCCGCGACGAGCGCGGGGTCGGCGACCGCGTGCAGCTGAGGCACGGCACGGAAGGACGGCGCCGGTGAATCCTCGGTGCGCCCGGTCTTCCCGGCCGACGTGGGCCCCTCGCCGAGGCCGATGGTCCCGGCTGCCCTGGCCGGCCCAGTGTTCCGGGCTGCTCCGGTGTTCCCTCCTCCCTTCGCCTCATGCGCCGTCACCAGCTCGATGCGCAGCGACAGGCGGACTCCCGCGTCGTGCCCGGCGGCCACGTCCGCCGCCCAGGCCCGGTGCTCCGGCAGCGCACGCGGTGTGTGGTGCTCGTCGGCGGCGAAGGCCGGGCCGCCGGCCGCGAGCGGCGCGGCCGGGGTCCGGGGGAGGACGTCGGCGACCGCGTCGGCGAATGCCCGTAGCAGTTCTTCGGGTTGGGGCAGCAGCAGGCCCTCGTCGGCCGTCGGCAGACCTCCGCCGTGCTCGCCGTGCTCGCCGTGCTCGTCGTACTCGGCAGGCGGCAGCGGTACGGCGTGGGCCGAGGGCGGCATGGAGGCCGCGAGGTCGCGCAGCGCCGCCACCTCCTCCGCGCCGAGCGGTCCGACCCGCCAGGCGTCCAGGTCGCCTGCGGTGAGGCCTGGAAGGAGCAGGCCCCGGGCGACCAGGTCAAGCGAGAACAGGGCGGCCGCGCCCCAGAACGCCGCGGACGGCGAGGCGTCCGTGGCGAACCGTGCCCGCGCGAGGACCGGCAGCGCCTCCCGTACGGACAACGTGAGCGCGGGCACGGTCCGCGGCCGGACGTCGTCGTCGACGACCGTCAGTTCGGCGAGGGTGCCGGACTCGGCGGGAGGCGTCTCGGCGGACCAGAAGGCGATCCTTCCCGCGCGCGGCGGATCGGCGGGCAGAAACAGGGCGGCGCAGCGGGTGAGTTGAGGAGAGGAGGGCGAAGAGGAGGACGGGAGCGACTGCGACGGAGACGGCGACAACACATTCCTCAAATTTGACTACTGGGTCGAGCGGCCGAGGGTACCCCACGCGACCTCCCTCCCGTGGGCCCCGGCATCGTGATCCCCGTCACGTCCGAGAGCGGCAGGTGGGGAAGACCCCACCCCCGGCCCCCGGCCGGCCCCCGAGCGGGTCCGGGTGGTGACGCCATGGTCCCGGACGATCACCGATCCCTAGGTTTTTCCTAGCCGGCGCGGGCCTCGCGACGGCCTTCCCCAGGCCCCTTCCACGGCCCCGCCACGGACCCCGGAGACCGCCATGCCTCAGGCCACCGCGACGATCGACGCCCCCGCATCGCTGCCCGCCGCGCCCGAACCGAGTTCCGCCCGCCGCCGTCAGGCCACCCCGGGTGGCAGCGAGTTCGCGCCGCTCCTGCGCACCGTCAAGGAACAGGGTCTGCTCGAACGACGCGTCGGCTGGTACGCCCGCGACATCGCCGCCAACCTCCTCGGCGTCCTCGCCGTGATCACCGGCCTGGCGCTGATCGGCCCCTCCTGGTGGGCCCTCCCGCTCGCGCTGCCGCTCGCCCTCTTCTCCGCCCGCATCGCCTTCGTCGGCCACGACGCCGGCCACTCCCAGATCACCGACCGGCGCAAGCTCGGCCGTGCCGTCCAGCTCGTCCACGCCAACCTGCTTCTCGGCATGAGCCGTGAATGGTGGAACGACAAGCACAACCGTCACCACGCCAACCCGAACCACCTCGACAAGGACCCGGACGTCGCCGCCGACGTCCTCGTCTTCGCCGCCCACCAGACCGCCGACCGCACCGGACTGCGCCGCTGGCTCACCCGCCACCAGGCCTGGCTCTTCTTCCCTTTGACCACCCTGGAAGGAATCGCCCTCAAGGTCTACGGCATCCAGGCCCTGCTCTCCCGGACCGGCCCCTACCGCACCCGGCGCGAGCGCCTCGTCGAGGGCGCCCTGCTCCTGGCCCATGTCGCCGGATACGCGGCCCTGCTGCTCACCCTGCTGACGCCGGTCCAGGCCCTCGTCTTCGCGCTGCTCCACCAGATGCTGCTCGGCGTGCACCTCGGCATGGCCTTCGCGCCCAACCACAAGGGCATGGAGATGCCCGACGCCCACCCGGACGGCGATTCCTGGGGCCATCTGCGCCGTCAGGTGCTGACCTCCCGCAACATCCGGGGCGGCGCCCTCACCGACTGGTTCCTCGGCGGCCTCAACTACCAGATCGAGCACCACCTCTTCCCCAGCATGCCGCGCCCGCACCTGCGGCTCGCCCAGCCCGCGGTCCGCGCTCACTGCCGCGCGCTCGGCATCCCGTACACCGAGACCGGCTTCGTCGACTCCTACCGCCAGGCGCTCGGCCACCTGCACGAGGTCGGCGCGCCGCTCCGCAGCGAGCTGACCGCGTAGAGCCCGACCGGGAAGGCCCCGGGCCGGTCCCGACCCGTCCGACCTCTCCCGTCGCGTCCCGGCCCGAACGGGCCCGGGCCGGTCTTCCGCTCCCTACGGGCCCGGCCGGGACGGGCCCACAGGGAGCCGTCAGCTCGGTCGGACGGCCATCGCGTCCAGCGATTCGAGCAGCGCGGGCAGCTTCGGACCGCGGGTCACGGGAAGGACCTCGTGCGGTTCGTCGTCGAGGAGCACGAAGGCCATGTCGTCGGTCCGCGCCACCAGCGACCAGCCGGGACCGTCGGCCCGCAGCATCCGGGCCTCGCCGCCGGCGAAGCTGGACCGCACGCGACCGACGGGCGGCGCCTCGACGACGTACTCACCGAGCTCCTTCAGGGCGCGGCGGACACCCTCGTACGGGTCGGAGCCGGCCACCTCGGACGCGCCTCCGCCTTCGTTCCCGCCCTCGCCCTCGCCGCCGGCGGCCTCCGCCCCGGTCTCCGTCGTCGTTCCGCCGCCGTCACCGGCCTCCGCGCCGGTCTCCGTACCGGCTGCGCTCCCGGCCCCGTCGTCACCCATCCGGGCGCGCCACTCGTTCCACTGCAAGGCCACCATGTCGGCGCCCAGGCGCCGCTGAGCCGGTCCCCACGCGTTGCCGTCCGGCGGTGCGAGCGGCGCCGGGGAGCCCTCTTCCGGCGCCGGGTCGTGAGGCGCCGGGATTCCGGGCGCGGCGGTGGCGACGGCGAGCGGCCAGCCCGGCAGCGCGGACACCACGGACCGCTCGTCGGGGGAGAGGTCGTACTCCATGCCGCAGTCCCAGGAGGCGATGGCGACGGCGACGAGCGACACGTCGTCGACGACCACGGTCCACCGGGCTCCCGTGCCGTCCTGCCCGAGTACCAGGCCGTAGCCCTCCGCATAAGGCTCGAGGCGCAGTGCCGCGCAGGCCGCCGGGTAGTCGTCGCCGAGGACGCTGGGGAACTGCGCGGGTGTGAGCAGCGCCGCCGTCAGCACGTACAGCGCGTCGTCGTCGCCGGCTGCGACGGCGCCCTCCGCCGCGGACATGACGGCGTCGTCCGCGCCGGTCGCGGTGGGTTCCGTTTCGCCCACGTCTGCCTCCCCATCTGGTCGTCGGCGCACCCTAACCAGTGAGTAACCCGCGCGTCGAGAGCTGGAGCCGTCCCGACGGGCGGGCCGAGCGACGGTGCGGGCGTCGTGCTCACCCGTGCCTCCAGGAGGTTCCTGCCCCGGAGGCTCCCGCCCCGGATGCCCGGGGCGCCGAGCGCCGCCGGGGCAGCACCGCCTGCGATAGCCGGTGCCCCGGCCGGGGCCCGGAGCATCGGCGACTGCGTAGCCTGCGATCACCGAGGCCGGACGCCCGGGGCCCGGAGCGCCGCCGGCCACACCGCCTACGATCGACGGATCGACGGATCGACGGATCGACGGATCGCCTGGGCAGTCACTCCGTACGGCGCACGGCCAGTGCCAGGTAGCGGTCGTCCTCGTCGGTGTACGCGACCAGCTCCCACCCCGAACGGGCGAGCATGGGGCGGAGGTTGGGCTCGGCGCGCAGGTCGTCGTCGGTGATCTGGCGACCGTGCCGGGCAGCCAGCGCGGCCCGGCCGATCGGGTGGAAGAGCGCCAGCCGGCCGCCCGGCCGTACCACCCGGGCCAGCTCGCGCAGGTCCCGCCCCGGGTCCGCCAGGTGCGAGACGAGCCCGGCACCGAAGACGGCGTCGAGCGCGCCGTCGCGCAGCGGCAGCCCGGCGACGTCGGCGAGGATCAGGGCGCCGTCCTTGTCGCGGCCCGCCTTCGTCGCCTCGGCCAGCATCTCGGGCGTCAGGTCGATCCCGACGACGGTGCCCGTGGGGCCGACGGCGTCGCGCAGCGGCGGCAGGGCACGGCCCGTGCCGCAGCCCGCGTCGAGCACCGCGTCACCGGGGCGCAGGCCGACGTCGGCGACGGCGGCGGCGTAGGCGGGTCCGTCGTCGGGAAACCTGGAGTCCCAGTCGGCGGCGCGAGCGCCGAAGAACTCCCGTACGTGCGTGGGGTCATCGCTCATGTGCCCCATGATCCCTCACCACCAGGTCACCCACAGGCGTGAGATTTTCGCCCAGGGCGCCCCGAATCTCCCCTGTGTGAGTGAACTATCTGCGCGCATGTTCGAGACTGTCGCGATCGTTCGGGTACATCTCTCTGTCATATTCCATCAGCTTTCGAAATGCGCCCCTAGTGCGCCCCCAGGGGCGCACTAGCGTCCCTGGGTCATGGGACACCTGGACCACGCCACCTATGGCTGGCTGACACCTGTGCTGTCGTACGCGATGGCCTGCATCGGCGCCGCCCTCGGACTGCGCTGCACCGTACGCGCCCTCGACGCGACCGGCCGCTCGCGCCGCAACTGGCTGCTCACCGCCGCCTCCGCGATCGGCACCGGCATCTGGACGATGCACTTCGTCGCGATGCTGGGCTTCGGCGTCACCGGCACCGACATCCGCTACGACGTACCCCTCACCCTCCTCAGCCTGATCGTCGCCATGGCCGTCGTGGGCGTCGGCGTCTTCGCCGTCGGATACGGACGCGACCGGCTCCGCTCGCTCCTGATCGGCGGTCTGACCACCGGCGTCGGCGTGGCGAGCATGCACTACATGGGCATGGCGGCACTGCGACTGCACGGACACGTGCGGTACGACCCGCTGCTCGTCGTCCTCTCCGTCGTCATCGCGGTCGTGGCCGCCACCGCCGCCCTCTGGGCGGCCCTCAACATCCACGCCCCGGCAGCGGTGGCGCTCGCCTCCCTCGTGATGGGCGCGGCGGTCAGCAGCATGCACTACACCGGGATGCTCGCCGTACGGGTCGACGTCTCCCCGTCCTCGGCCACGCTCCCGGGCGCGACGGTCATGCAGTTCATCTTTCCGCTCGCCGTCGGTCTCGGGTCCTATCTCTTCATCACCTCCGCCTTCGTCGCCCTGTCACCGACCGCGCGCGAGCGCGCCGCCTACGCCTCCGCCGAGCGCCTGACCGAGCCCGACGAACGCGCCGTGGACGTCGCGCCTCCCGGCTTCCGCCCGGAGGCGGAGCCCCGGCACCAGGAACGCACCACACCCGCCTACGCCCACCCCTCGGGCCCGGTCCACGGCCCGAGAGACGACCACGACCACCGCCACCACGACGCCCGAATCTGAACCGTCACCGGCCAGAGGACCAAAAGACCAGAGGACCAGAGGCCGTTGAGCGGTCGAGCCGTCGGCCGTGTGGTCAGCGGGCCTTGAGCCGATGGGCCATCGAGCCAGCGGATCTCGAGCCATCGGGCCTCAAGTCATCGGACCTCGAACCACCGGACCTCGAACCACCGGACCTCGAACCACCGGGCCTCGAGCCATCGGGTCACCGGGCCGCCCCGTCCCCAGCGGCCCGGCCCCGCCGGCCGAGCGCACGCTCCACCGACCGCCGAACAGCCGCCGCGTGACCAGCCAGCCGTAAGCGACAGCACCAGCGGACCCCGCCGCTC
>NZ_JBHXFE010000012.1:49830-178022 GCF_042722475.1 Streptomyces sp. NPDC127092 | reverse complement strand
GTGTCGGCAGTGTCCGATGGGTGTAAGAGACAGCCCTGCGGCTGCACGGGCGCCGGCCGGTCGAGCAGCCCCGCGGCCGCCGCGAGAGCGACGGTCCGGTGCCGGGTGTGGTGGCCCCGTACCGCCCTCGTCCAGACCAGCTCCGCACCACCGGGCGGAGCGATCACGCCGCCGCTGCCCGGGTCGCCGCACCACCACAGGACGGCGTCGGGGCCCGGCCGTACCTGCTCGAAACGCTGCTTCGTCGCCGCCACGACCAGCGGCCACGCCTGCCCGTCGTCCGGGGAGCTCAGGACGACCGACGCGGGAACCATGCCGCCGCGGACGACCGCCACGGCGGGGTGCGCCGACCACGGGCCCGCCGCCAGAGTCCGCCGCATCAGTCCCGCGGTCCGCAGCGCACTGAGGCCGACGAGCAGCACGATCAGCCCGGTGGTGCCCAGGCCGGCGGCCACGTTCGTCGCCCAGGTGCCGTCGGCGGGCAGAAAGACGAAGACGAGGGCGAGCCCCACCAGGACCGCGCCGGCCGCCGTACCCTGCGACACCCGCCGCCGGTACCGCCCGAGCGCCCGCGCGGTCGCCTCCCGGTCCAACGCACACTCCACCACAGGACCCCCCGTTCCCTCTGTCCTCCTGTGCCACCGCGAGCCTAGGCGGTGTCTCGCCGATCAGGCCCGGCTCGCGACGCGACACCCCCTAGGCCATGCACGGCGGATCGGGGACGGCCTGGGCCCGGGTGCCGTCCCGGGGAACCGTCAGCCCCCACGCCCCCGCCCGTACCGTCCAGGTCCGTCGCCGGACCGGGCCCGAGACCGTCGTGTCGGCGCGGTAGCGGAAGTCGGGGCCGGCCACCGTCAGGGTGCGGGCCGTGGTGTGGACGGGCGCGGCGCCGGCCGGGACCAGGGTCAGGGACAGCGTGCCCGCCAGGGCGCGGGCGGTGAGGCCCGCCACGGGGGTGTCGAGGTCGGTGAGCAGCACGCCGTCCGCCTCCACGCGCAGCCGGTGCGCGCGCTCCGCCAGGGCCGTCGGGGCGGGCCTGACCAGGGTGCGGACCAGGGAGCGGCAGGTGTCCCAGACGGTGACGGGCGCGGCGGCGAGGGCGGGCGCCGCGGGCACGTCGAGGTGGTCGAGGACGACGCCGTCGCTGTCGTCCACGAGCAGGTCGAGCCGGCGCACCGCCCCGTCGAGGACCGCCCGGGACGCGGCGACCGTGCCGGCCGGCACGCCGAGCGCGCGGGCCGTCGCCACCCGGTCGGGCGAGCCGATCGGGACGAGCGAGAGCGTTCCGCCGCCCGCCTCCCGCTCGCGGTGCAGCAGGGTCACGGTGCGGAGCAGCGCGCGGTCGTCACCGAGGACCACAGGGCGCCGGGAGCCGCGCCGGGCAAGGGCGCGGGCGAATTCCTCGGGATCGTCCGGCAGGCAGATCTTCGTTTCCGCGCCCGCCGACAACACATCTTTCGCGATCCGCACGGACTCGCCGTCACTTCGGCGGGCGACCGGGTCGATGATGACCAGCAGCTGGTCGTGAGCCGACACCTCGGTCCTTCCTCGGGTAGTCTCTTTGTGCAAGAGCCCCTTGCGCTATTGCGCCAGGGGCTTCGTCTATTCCGGGGCACACCGGTGAGGCGGCGTCGGCCCCCTGACCTTGGACATGCCCCGCCCGGAAGGGGTGTACGCCTGTGCCCGCACTTGTGCTGCTCGGTGCTCAGTGGGGTGACGAGGGCAAGGGAAAGGCCACCGACCTGCTCGGTGGGTCCGTTGACTACGTGGTGCGTTACCAGGGCGGCAACAACGCCGGCCACACGGTCGTCGTAGGCGACCAGAAGTACGCGCTGCACCTTCTCCCTTCCGGAATCCTCTCCCCGGGGTGCACCCCGGTCATCGGAAACGGCGTCGTCGTCGACCCGGCGGTCCTGCTCTCCGAGCTGAGCGGGCTGAACGAGCGCGGCGTCGACACCTCGAAGCTGCTGATCAGCGGCAACGCCCACCTGATCACGCCGTACAACGTCACCCTCGACAAGGTGACGGAACGGTTCCTCGGCAAGCGCAAGATCGGCACCACCGGTCGTGGCATCGGCCCGACCTACGCCGACAAGATCAACCGCGTCGGCATCCGGGTCCAGGACCTCTACGACGAGTCGATCCTCACCCAGAAGGTCGAGGCGGCGCTGGAGGGCAAGAACCAGCTGCTCGCCAAGCTCTACAACCGTCGCGCGATCGACGCCGCGCAGATCGTCGAGGAGATGCTCCAGTACGCGGAGCAGATCAAGCCGTTCGTCGCGGACACCACCCTGATCCTCAACCAGGCGCTCGACGACGACAAGGTCGTGCTCTTCGAGGGCGGCCAGGGCACCCTGCTCGACGTCGACCACGGCACGTACCCCTTCGTCACCTCCTCGAACCCGACCGCCGGCGGTGCCTGCACCGGCGCGGGCGTGGGCCCGACGAAGATCAGCCGGGTCATCGGCATCCTCAAGGCGTACACCACCCGCGTCGGCGCCGGCCCGTTCCCGACCGAGCTCTTCGACGAGGACGGCGAGGCGCTGCGCCGGATCGGCGGCGAGCGCGGTGTGACCACCGGCCGTGACCGCCGCTGCGGCTGGTTCGACGCGGTCATCGCCCGCTACGCGACCCGCGTGAACGGCCTCACCGACTTCTTCCTGACCAAGCTCGACGTGCTGACCGGCTGGGAGCAGATCCCGGTCTGCGTCGCGTACGAGATCGACGGCAGGCGCGTCGAGGAGCTGCCGTACTCGCAGACCGACTTCCACCACGCGAAGCCGGTGTACGAGATGCTGCCGGGCTGGTCCGAGGACATCACCAAGGCCAAGACCTTCGGCGACCTGCCGAAGAACGCCCAGGCGTACGTGAAGGCCCTGGAGGAGATGTCCGGCGCCCCGATCTCCGCGATCGGCGTGGGCCCGGGCCGCGACGAGACGATCGAGATCAACTCGTTCCTGTAGTCCTCGCGCGCGAGCGTACGAAGGGCCCGCACCCCGGCCGACCGGCCCGGGGCGCGGGCCCTTCGCGTATCCGGCGGGGCACTGCTTCGCACGGCTGTGTACGGCGGCCCGCCGTCGGTTTCCCCGGCGGCGTACGGCCGAGCGGCGAGAACGGCTTGTTCGAACCTTGTGGGCCCCGGGAGACCTCCGCTTGTCTCGTCGTCTCCGTTCACCGAGGCCTCAGGGGGAAGCATGACCACACCCGACAAGCCGTCCGCGCCGCCACCGGAGCCGCACTCCGCGCCCGCACCGGAGGCAGCGCATTCCGCGCCGTCACCTGAGCCGGCGTCCGTCCCGTCACCGGCGCGACCGTCCGTGCCGCCGCGGCCCGTGGCGGCACCCACCGTGCAGAGCACCGTGAACATGGTCATCAGCAAGCGGCTGCTGTGGGTCGCGGGGGCGGCCTACCCGCTGCACAACATCGCCCGCGTCTACACCTTCCTGCTCCAGCCGCGCCGGGGCGAGGCGGTCGCACGCTTCCTGAAGCGGCTGGTGATCACGCTGAGCGTGGCGCTGGGCTTCACGTTCCTCATGGGGCTCGTCCGGTTCGGCGCGAGCGAGGAGCTCGAGGGCTGGCTGACGCTGGTCTGGTGGGTGGCGGTCCTCACCATCGTCTGGGCCCTCGTCGACATGCTGATCGTCGTCTTCTCCAAGTCCCACCACGTGCTCGCGGTCGAGTCCAACGGCCGGTCCACCGCGCTGGTCACCGCTCCCGACCCGGCCACGCTCCATCAGCTCGTCCAGTCCATCGCCCACGCGATCGAGCACCCGGACACCGAGCTCCAGGTGCGGGTCGAGCGGCTGATGATCGGCAGCCCGAGCAACTACTACTTCGGTGACACCGTGAACATGTACGGCGGTCAGGGCAACGTGGGGATGATGGCGCCATGACGGACGGCGAAAACCACTACTACGGCAACACCGTCAACATGCACGGCGGTTCGGGCAACACCGGCATGGTCTTCAACCAGGGCGCTCCCTCCGCGGAGCACGCCGGGGCGGCGGACGAACTGACCCGTGCCGTACGGGAACTCGTCCTGCTGCTGGAGGAGTTGCGGCCCCGGCTGTCGGCGCAGGACGCGCAGGCCGTCGACGCGAACCTCCCGGCCATCACCGGCGAGGAGGAGACCGAACCGGCCCAGCGCCGGCAGGCGCTGATGACGGTCCTGGGCATCGCCTCGCTCGCCGAGACCCTGGGCCAGCCGGTGGCCGCCGCGGTCCGCGCCGTCCTGGGCCTGCTGGGCTCCTGAGGCGCCCCCCGGCACCGGACGGGCGCCGGGGGACGCCGAGACCCACCCGGGCGGGCGGGCTTCGACACTCCCGCCGGGACGGCTACTGCTCCAGCCGGGTGTCGCGGCCGACCTTCTCCCAGGCGGCGAGGTCGCCCCGTACCTGCTCCAGGTGCCGGTAGATCGTGTCGATGGAGTCGTCGCCGAGCGCCAGTCGCAGCGGCGGCTCCTCGGCGTTCAGGGCGGCCAGGACGGCCGCCGCGGCCTTCGCCGGGTCGCCGGCCTGGCCGCCGTCGCCGCCTTCCACGTAGGCGCGGGTGGCGCCGACCGTGTCCGCGTAGTCGGCGATCGTGTCCACGCTGAGGCTGCCATTGCCGAACAGGCTGGTGCGGAAGGCCCCGGGTTCGACGATCAGGACGTGGATGCCGAGCGGGTTCACCTCGGCGGCCAGCGCCTCCGACATGCCCTCCAGGGCGAACTTCGTCGCGCTGTACGCGCCGAAGCCGGCCATCGACATCTGCCCGCCGACACTGCTGAGCTGCACGATCGCTCCGGAGCGGCGCTCCCGCATGTACGGCAGGACGGCGCGGGTCAGCGCCGCCGGACCGAAGACGTGCACGTCGAAGAGCGAACGCAGCTCGGCGTCGTCGGTCTCCTCCACCGAACCGACGTGGGTGCGGCCCGCGTTGTTGACCAGGACGTCGATGCGTCCGTGGCGTTCGGCGACCTCGCGCACCACCCGGTCGACCGCGGCGTGGTCGGTGACGTCCAGGGTGACGGCCTCGACCTGGTCGGGGTGGGCGGCGACCAGCTCGTCCAGGCTGCCCGCGCGGCGGGCGGCGGCGACCACGACGTCCCCGGCCGCGACCGCGGCCTCGGTGAAGGCGCGTCCGAAGCCGCTGTTGGCACCGGTGATCAGCCAGACCTTGCTCATGACGGTGTTCCCCTCGTGGGCTGCCCGCCGATCGGCTCGGCGGTGGCGACACAACGAGCATGCGGGCCAAGGGCGTTGCCCGTCCAAGATCCGTCGTGATAGCCCATGGTTATGACCACGGACGTGCACGGGCGGGATCTGCGGTACTTCCTCGCGGTCGCGGAGGAACTTCACTTCACCCGGGCCGCGGAACGGCTCTACGTCTCGCAGCCCGCGCTCAGCAAGCAGATCCGGGCCCTGGAACGGCAGCTCGGCGCCCCGCTCTTCGACCGAGACCGGCACGGCGTCCGCCTCACCGACGTCGGTACGGCCCTGCTGCCGCACGCCCGCGCGGTGCTCGCCGCGTGGGACGAGGCGGAGGGCGCGGTGCGCGCGGCCCGGGAGGAGGCGCGCGGCACCCTGGTCGTCGGGATGAGCACCAGCCCCGGCCGCGGCGGGCTGCTGCCCGCGATCCGCTCCCGCTTCACCGAGGCCCACCCGCGGGCCCGGACCCGGCTGCGGCAGATCGGCTGGGAGGACCCCACGGCCGGGCTCGCCGACGGCAGCAGCGACGTGGCCTTCGTCTGGCTGCCGCTGGCCGGCGCGGAACGCTTCCGCTGGGTCGTCGTCGCCACCGAACCGCGCCTCGTCGCCCTGCCGGAGGACCACCCGCTGGCCGCCCGCGAACGAATCGCCTTCGCCGAACTCCTCGACGAGCCCTTCCTCGCCCTGCCGGACACCGGTCCTGAACTCCGGGACTACTGGCTGGCCCTGGACGCCCGGGACGGCCGCCCGCCGGTCGTCGGCGCCGAGATCGCCAGTGCCGACGAGACGTACGAGGCCCTGGTCGGCGGCCTCGGGATCTGCCTGGTCGCCACCGGCAACGCCCCGCTGCTCACCCGCGGCGGCGTCGTCACCCGCCCCGTCGAGGGCGTCTCCGAGTCCCGCCTCGCCCTCGCCTGGCGCGCCGACGACACCCGCCCCCTGGTCCGCGACTACGCACGGGCGGCGGCCGCCGTCGCCTCGTCGGCGTCGTCCCAGGTCGCTCTCTAGGACATGGCTAGCTGCGGACGAACTCGCCCGGCTCGCCGTCCGAGGCCATGGAGTACAGGTGCAGCAGCTCCTTGCCCTGGTAGCGGACGATCCGCAGGTTGCTGGAGCCGTTCTCGGCGCACTCGGGGTCCCAGGTCTCCGGGTCGCGGGTCTCGGGTCCGATGACGAGGAGGTTGCCCGCGCCGCCGACGACGGCGGTGGCCACGCAGCGCACGTCCTCGGAGGTGGGGTTGCCCTCCTTGTCGGTGCGCGGGAAGGACTGGTCGAAGCGGATCAGGGGCGCGCCGACCGGGCCCTGGGTGACGGTGAGCTGGTACGTGTAGCGGTCGGCGTCGGGCTGGGTCACCTGGTCCGGGTTCTGCAGCCAGGTGCCGACGAGCGCGGCGGGCACGACGGCCGCGCCGGACGGGACCCGCTGGAAGGTGGTCTTCGCGACGCCGGAGCTCCACTCGACGACGTCGGTGGAGCGCAGCCGCAGGGTCTGGCGGGCGACCGGGGTGCAGCGCTGGGCGGGAACGCTCGCGGTGATCTCGGAGTCGCCGAGGACGAGTTCGTTCTCGGTGGCGGACAGCAGCACCGCCCGGCCGATGCACAGCCGCTCGCCGGTGACATGGGTGTAGACGACGCTCCGGGAGCCCGCCGCGCCCTGCGTCACCTCGATCCGGCTGGTCTCGTACGGGGCGTCCGCCGTGCCCTTGAGGACGCCTTCCCAGGCGCCGAGGAACGCGGCCGGGACGATCCCGGAGGGCCGGGCGGAAGCCGACGCCGTACCGGTGCCGCCGCGCGCCTTGCCGTTCTGTCCGCCACCGCCCGGACCGAGGCCGGCCAGCGGCCCGTAGACGTACGCGAGGCCGGCGGCGGCCGCCACGACGAGGGCGGTGGCGGCGGCGAACAGGCCCTTGCGGCGGCGCCGGGGGCCGGGCCCGGGACCGCCGGTCGGCGGCAGCGGGGTGGCGGGCGTGGGATCGCCGGCCTCGGCGCCGCCCGCGCTCTCGGCCTCCAGGAGCCGGGCGGCGTGCCGGCCGAGCCGGGCGAGGACGTCGGCGGGCAGCCAGGGGTCGGTGACCTGGAGGGTGTCGACGAGCTCGGTGGCCGAGGGCCGGGCTTCCGGGTCCTTCGCGAGACAGGCCCGGATCAGCCCGGTGAGCTCGGGCGCGAGCCCGGTCAGCTCCGGCTCGTCGTGGGCGATCCGGAACATGGTGGCGTGCACGCCGCTGTCGGACCCGCCGAAGGGCGAATGGCCGGTCGCCGCGTACACGAGGACCGAACCCAGGCAGAAGATGTCCGACGCCGGGCTGAGCTTCTCGCCGCGCACCTGCTCGGGCGACATGAAGCCGGGCGAGCCGACGACCGCGCCGGTGCTGGTCAGCCCGCCGTCCGTGACGGTGTCGAGGGCGCGGGCGATGCCGAAGTCGATGATCTGCGGGCCGTCGACCGTCAGCAGCACGTTGGACGGCTTCAGGTCCCGGTGGACCAGTCCGGCGGCGTGGATGTGGGCGAGGGCGCGGGCGAGCCCGGAGGCGAGGGTGCGCACGCTCTCGGGCGGCAGCGGCCCGTGCTCGTCGCCGACGACGGTGCGCAGCGAAGGCCCGGGAACGTATCCGACGGCGACCCACGGGAGCTCGGCCTCCGTGTCGGCGCCGAGCACGGGCGCGGTTCCGGTGCCGCCGACCCGCTCCAGGGCGGAGACCTCCCGGGCGAAGCGGCGCCGGAACTCGTCCTGAGCCGCCAGCTCGGGGTGCACGACCTTCACCGCGACGGCGCGTCCGCCCGCCGAACGGGCCAGGTACACCCGGCCCATGCCGCCCACGCCGAGCCGGCCGAGCAGCCGGAACGGCCCTATGGTGACCGGGTCTTCCGCGTTCAAGGGATCCACGTCGAAAGAGGATGCCAGACCCGCCGTCATCCCTCTCCGCAGATCCGCAGGCCCTTGGGCGTCGCGCAGGGCAGATGACCGTGTCCGCTGACCACCTCCTGACCGCCGCCGCGCCCCAGGTAGACCAGGAAACTGGAGGTCAGCGAGCCGGGCGCGGGCTGTCCCCACGTATAGGCGTACTCGATCTCCCGGAACGGGTAGGGCGAGCTGCCCAGCTCGTCGACCTGCGGTCTTCGGCCGTCGACGGCTATCCGGTGCAGGCCCTTCAGGCCGGTGCCGGAGCGCAGTTCGGTGTAGCCGAGCGCGCCGGGCAGGCTCGCGACGGTGGACAGGACCTGCGCGGTGCTGTCGAGTTCGCAGCGGATGACCGCGGCCTCGGGATCGTCCTTGGCGGCGCAGTTGCGCGACGAGTTGGCCGGCTCGTTGCGCCCGAGGACCCGGCGCTGGAACACCTCGCGGGTACCGGAGTCGGCGTCCCGGCTGACCAGCCGGACGGGCAGGTCGGGGCCGCCGAGGCTGCGCCAGTTGGTGATGTCGCCGCGGTAGAGGGCGCGCACGTTCTCCAGGGTGAGGTTGTCGAGGGGTATCCCGTCGTTGACCACAAGGGTGAAGAGGGAGACGGCGATCCTGGTGTCGCGCAGCTGCGGGTAGCCGTCGGGCTTGGGGCCGTCGGAGAGGGCGACAAGGGCGGGGGAGCCCTTGTCGTGCTGGGCGCCCGCCTCGGCGAGCGCCCGTATGCCGGCGGTGGAGCCGCGGGCGTCGACGACCACCGTGGCGCCCTCGCAGTCCCGCTCGTACTGCCGGGCGACGTCGCTGAGGACGGGCTCGAAGGCGGTGGAGCCGGTGACGGTGAGCGTGCCGCGGGCACAGCCGATGGGCGGCGGGACCTCGCCGCGCAGCACGATGATCGAGGCGAGCGCGACGACGCAGACGGTGAGGGTGATGGTGAGGCGGCGGGCCACCGCGCTGAACCGGGGCGGCTTGTCGTCGAAGGTGGCGCTGTGGTTGACGTGGACGCCGCCGTCGCCGCCGCCGTCCCGGATCGGGCCGGTCACCGTGATCTCGTCCTTGGCCGCGCCGCCGGTGAGCAGGACGAGCACCTTGAAGAAGTCGCCCGGGTTGAGCGGCACCTTGGGCAGCTTGATCTCGCTGTCCGTGGTCACCAGGGCGTCGCTGTCGAAGGGCGCCTGGGAGGCGGCGGCGACCTCCACCTTCCGTCGGGCGAACCGGACGGTCAGGCCGTGGTTCTCCTGGTGGTAGTCCTCACGGCCGATGGAGACACCGCCGTCGTTCTCGATCCGCAGGAGGACGAGCGTGGCGTCGGCCATGTCGGCCCGCCCGTTGAACAGCCGCGTCACCCGGTCACCCACCGGCGTGTCCAGCTGCACTCGGTAGCCGACGCGCTTGCGGCGCGGCACCCGGCGCTCGATGGCGAGCACGGCGAAGGTGACGGCCACACCGAGCAGCGCGGTGAGGACGGCGATGACGTTCTCAGGGCTGACCCAGTCCACGCGCGCCACCGTACGGACATGTGTGCGGTCCGCGGCCGGACCCACCACACCGCCATCTGAAGTTCCTCCTTCCGTCAGCTTCCCCTTACAGCTCCCGGCTTCGCGCCGGGCGCCACCCGGCTTCGTGCCGGCCGCCACCCCGGCTTCGGGCCGGCCGTCACCCGGGCCTCCTTCAGCTGTTGCCGGGCATGGCGGGCGTGGGTCTAATGGCCACGAGGGGGCTTCCGCAGGAGGAGAACCCCATGCGTGTCGTCGAAGTGACCGCCTTTGGCGGACCCGAGGTGCTGAGCATGGCCCGCCGCCCCGAACCGGAGGCCGGCGAGGCGCCCGGCAAGGTGCGGGTGCGGCTGAAGGCCGCCGGTGTGACCGTGGCCGACCTCCGGATCCGTGCCGGCCTGTATGTCGCCCAGATGGGGATGCTGCGGCCCCCGTTCGTCCTCGGCACCGACTTCGCGGGCCGCCTCCTCGACCCGGCTACCGGCCCGCAGGGCACCCTGCCCGCCGGCACCCGCGTGGCGGGCTTGATTCCCTGGTACGACGAGCTGACCGGCCACGGCACCTACGCGGAGGTCATCTGGTCCGCCCCGGAGTGGCTGGCCCCCATTCCCGAGGACGTCGACTTCACCACGGCGGCCTCCGTCCCGCTCGCCGCCATCACCGCTGCCCAGGGCCTCGACCAGCTGGGCCTCCCGCCGGGCTCGACACTGCTCGTCACGGGTGCCAGCGGTGTCGTGGGCCGCTTCGCGGTCCAGTTCGCCGCGGCGGCCGGACTGGACGTGATCGCCGTCTCGTACGAGGGGGACGAGAGCGAACTGAAGCTCCTCGGCGCCAAGGAATGCGTCCCCCGCGGCGAACCGGTGAACGTGCTCCGCGCCGTGGGCGATATCGCCCCGGGCGGCGTGGACGGCATCTTCGACGGAGCCCTGATCGGCACCCCGATGCTGGCCTCCCTCCAGAACGGCGGTGTCTTCGTCGCCATCGCCCCGGACCGCGTCCCGGTCACCGAGCGGGGCATCCGCGTCGAGTTCGACAGGGCCCGCCCGGACGCCGCCCGCCTGACGGAGATCCTGCAGAAGGTGGCCGACCGCGAGCTGGTCACCCGTGTGGCCGACGTCCTCCCCCTGGAAGAGGCCGCCGAGGCCCACCGCCGCGCCGAGGCGGGCCGCCGGCCCGGCCGGATCGTCCTGATGATCTGAGCCGCCGCCCTGGCCCCGGGGCGGTGTGCCGGCCCGGGGCGGTGTGCCGGCTTGGGCGGGGCGCCGGGGCACCCGTGCCACGGCATGGCGTGGGCGGGACCGTGCCGTGTGCCGCCCGCGCCATCCGCGCCACCGGCGTTGCCCGTCAGGCGGTAAGCGGTCAGACGGTCAGGCGTCAGGCGGTCAGTGCCGCGAGCTCCGCGTTCGCACGGGCGGTCACCAGGGCGAGGACGCGCCCGGCTGCGGCCAGGTCCTCGGCGGGTATGCCGTCCCAGACACGGGCCGAGATGGGAGCGGTCTCGGCCGCGACGGCGGCCAGCAGCTCGCGGCCCGCCTGCGTGGGGAGGAGATGCGGGCCCTCCGCGACGAGCAGTCCCCGGTTCAGCAGCTCGTCGAGCGTGGCGCTGACCTCGGCCGGATCGGCCTTGAGGGAGGACCGGACGCTCCTCACGAGCTGGTCCGGCGTCTGTGCCGTCTCGGCGGTGACGGCCGCCCGCAGAGCGATCTGCTGCTGGAAGGTGACGCCGTGCCGGGCCAGGACGTGCTCCAGGACGCCCCGGGCGGCGTAGTGGGCGAGGCCGAGGGCTCGGGAGTCTGCGCCGGGTGCGGGAGTGCCGGCCGTGATGCGGGTGGTCTGGGTCTCGGACATGCTCGTTCACTCCTCTAACGTTCATTCGACTAACGTTTGTGGCACTAACGACAGTAGATCGTTCGGACCACTAACGCAAGGGGTAATCTGCACGGCATGAGCGAGCGCCCCGCGAGTGCCGAAAGTGCCGAGAGTGTCGAGAGTGTCGACGACGCCGCGATGGACGAGATGGACCACGTGGACGATCGGCAGGCCCCCGACCGTCTTCGCGGGCTGCCCAGCCGTCTTCTCGCGATGACCTCAGCCCGGGCGGACCGCATGGTCAGCGAACGCCTGGCCGCCGAGGACGCCCGGAAGTGGCATTACGCGGTCCTCGTCTCCCTCGACGAGTTCGGCCCGACCAGCCAGGCCGGCCTCAGCCGCCGCACCGGCATCTACCGCAGCGATCTCGTCTCCGTCATCAACGAGTTGGAGGAGCGCGGGCATGTCGCCCGAACTCCCGACCCGGACGACCGCCGCCGCAACGTCGTCACCCTCACCGCGCAGGGCCGCAGGCAGCTCAAGCGCCTCGACAAGATCCTCGCGGAGGCGCAGGACGAGTTGTTGGCGCCGCTGTCGGTCGCCGAACGCGCACTGCTCGTCGGCTTGTTGGAGCGCGTTCTCTCTCGCTGAGGCCTGCCGGACCGCCCCGGAGAGGAGAGGACCGCTCGGAAGTCAGCCGCTCTGCTCGTCGCCGCTGTCCGGTGCGTCGGCAGCGTCCCGCGAGTCCGCGGCGTCCGGCGAGTCTGCCGAGCCCCGCGCCTCCGGCGCGTCCGGGGCCTCAGGCGCATCCCGCCCGTCCCGCCCGTCCCGCCCGTCGAGCGCATCCAGCGCCCGCGACAGTCGTTCCAGCACCCGGACCGTCTCCTCGAAGGCCTCCTGCCCGCCGAGTTCGCGCATCAGACGGTCCGCCAGTTCCGCGTGGCCCGGGTCGATGCGGCGGATCGCGGCCCTGCCCGCCTCGGTCGGGGTGAGGAGCTTGGCGCGGCGATGGGCCGGGTTGGGTTCGTAGACGGCCAGGCCCTCCCGTACGAGCAGGTCGGCGATCCGCTGCACGCTCTGGCGGGTGATGCCCATGACGCGGGCGATCCCGGCGACGGGCAGCGGGCCCGGCAGCACCGCGCCGAGGACCTGCCACCAGGCAGCGGTCAGCCCCGCCGGTCCGGCCAGTTTCTCGGAGACGGCGAGGAACTGGCCGTTGAGGCGGAAGACGCTCAGCGCGGTGCGGGACAGGGCTTCCTGCTGTCGGCGGCTCATCCGGCCAGCTCGGCGAAGGCCGCCGGGTCGGAGTCGTGGAACAGGCGGTACCAGGCGTCCCGCTTCCCCTCGTACGCGCCGAGGCGGGCGAAGACCTCGCGCGCGAAGGCGACCGGCTCGGTCGGCCCCGCCGTGATCAGGTCGCCGTCCGTCACGGCGTCGGCCTCGACGTAGTGTCCGCCGCCCTTGTAGCCGGTGGCCGCCAGGTAGAAGGAGGCGGCGCTGGTGTGCGGACGGTCGTCGAGGAGGCCCTCCTTCGCCAGGCCGGCCGTGGCGCCGCAGATCGCGGCGACGGGGACGCCCGCGTCGAGGAAGGCGCGGGCCTTGGCGGTGAAGGGCGCGAGCTCGTCGCCCTCGTCGTACTTCTCGGCGCCGGGAAGGATCAGCAGCGCGCTGTCCGCCGGGTCGAGGTCGGCGAGCGCGAGATCGGGAACGATCCGGATGCCCGCGATCGTGGTGACGGGCTCCCCGGCGACCGGGCCGACCGTCCGGACGGTGAATCCGGCGCGGGCGAGCCAGGCGGTGGCGTGGCCCGTCTCCCAGTCGGCGAGCGTGTCGTAGACGGCGAGATGGACGGTGGTGCGGGCGTTGCTGGACATGGCGGCCTCCCCGGCTGCGGAACGGCGCCTTCTTCGGCGCTGCTCCCGGCGTTCCTCTCGGCGCTTCTCTCAGCGTTTCTCTCAGCTTCTCTTCGCTATGACAGCAGACTGTCATAGCGACAGCATGCTGTCAACGTATCTGCGGCTCTCGCCAACGCTTCCGCGGGTCCCGGCAACGCATCCGCGGCTCCCGGCAACCTGTCTCGTCCGCCCCGGTCTCGGTGGACAAGATGGCCATGGCCCGTCCCACCTGCGCTTCCTTACCCTCGGAGCCATGACCCCTCATGTCGCGACCCCTCAGGTCGAGCCCGATCCCCAGGCCGGCGCGGCCGTCAAGGCCGCCGACCGCGCGCACGTGTTCCACTCCTGGTCCGCCCAGGGCCTGATCGACCCGCTCGCCGTCGCCGGCGCCGAGGGCTCGTACTTCTGGGACTACGACGGCAACCGCTACCTCGACTTCACCAGCGGCCTCGTCTACACCAACATCGGCTACCAGCACCCCAAGGTCGTCGCCGCGATCCAGGAGCAGGCCGGGAAGCTCACGACCTTCGCGCCCGCCTTCGCCGTGGACGTCCGCTCCGAGGCCGCACGCCTCATCGCCGAGCGCACCCCGGGCGACCTGGACAAGATCTTCTTCACCAACGGCGGTGCCGAGGCCGTCGAGAACGCCGTCCGCATGGCCCGGCTGCACACGGGCCGTACGAAGCTCCTCTCCGCCTACCGCTCGTACCACGGCGCCACCTCCACCGCCATCAACCTCACCGGCGACCCGCGCCGCTGGGCCTCCGACACCGCTTCCGCCGGTGTCGTGCACTTCTGGGCGCCGTTCCTCTACCGCTCGCCGTTCTACGCCACCACTGAGGCGGAGGAGTGCGGCCGCGCCCTCCAGCACCTCGAGGACACCATCGCCTTCGAGGGCCCGCACACGATCGCCGCGATCATCCTGGAGACCGTCCCGGGCACCGCCGGCATCATGACCCCGCCGCCCGGCTACCTCGCCGGTGTCCGCGAGATCTGCGACAAGTACGGCATCGTCTTCATCCTCGACGAGGTCATGGCCGGCTTCGGCCGCACCGGCAGGTGGTTCGCCGCCGAGCACTTCGACGTCGTGCCCGACCTGCTGACCTTCGCCAAGGGCGTCAACTCCGGTTATGTGCCGCTCGGTGGCGTCGCCATCAGCGAGAAGATCGCCGCCACCTTCGCGACCCGCCCGTACCCCGGCGGCCTGACCTACTCCGGTCACCCGCTGGCCTGTGCCGCCGCCGTCGCCACCATCCAGGTGATGGAGGACGAGAAGGTCGTCGAGCACGCCGCCCACATCGGCGAGACCGTTCTCGGCCCCGGCCTGCGCGAGCTGGCCGAGCGCCACCCGTCCGTCGGCGAGGTGCGCGGTCTGGGCGTCTTCTGGGCGCTCGACCTGGTCAGGAACAAGGAGACCCGCGAGCCGCTGGTGCCGTACAACGCGGCGGGCGAGGCCAACGCGCCCATGGCCGCCTTCGCCGCCGCGGCGAAGAAGAACGGCCTGTGGCCCTTCGTGAACATGAACCGCACCCACGCGGTCCCCGCCTGCAACATCACCGAGGCGGAGGCGAAGGAGGGCCTGGCGGCCCTGGACGCGGCCCTGTCGGTCGCCGACGAGCACACGGTCTGACGGCAGGCCCACCGCCCGACGGCAAGCGCACCGTCCGGCGGCGGGCGCGCGGTCCGAGAAGGGCCGTGCGCCTCACGCCGCGTGACGTGACCGGCCCCCTCCGTGGCCTGGACTAGGGTGTCCGGAAGTCATAGGAGGGGGCCGAGGATCATGCCCGCCAGTGGAGCAGTCACCCGCAACACCCTTCGTCGGCAGATCGCGGACGCGCTGCGTGACGAAGTCCTCGCGGGGCGTCTCCAGCCGGGCGAGGAGTTCACGGTCAAGCAGATCGCCGAGCAGTACGGCGTGTCCGCGACGCCCGTCCGCGAGGCCCTGGTCGACCTCTGCGCCCAGGGGCTCCTCGACTCCGACCAGCACCGCGGCTTCCGGGTGCACCAGTTCTCCGTCGACGACTACCGGGGCATGGTCGAGGCCCGGATGCTCGTCGTGGACGGCATCTTCCGACGCCACGCCCCGCAGACCACGCCCGCCGACCCCGAGGTCTCCGTCGGGGTCGCGCTCGTCTCGATACGGCGCCGCGGCGAGGCCGCCGCCCGCGCCGCCCGGGCCGGTGACCTGGACGTCCTCATCGGCTACGACATCCGCTACTGGCGCGAGCTGGGCCGTCTCGTCGCCGCCAACGACTACATCGCCGACTTCCTGCACCGGCTCCGCGTGCAGGCCTGGGTCTTCTCCGTGCCCTATCTGCGCTCCGACCGCGATCTGCTGGGCTGGCTGTGGAGCGGGCACGTCGACCTGGTCGACGCGATCACCCGAGGTGACGCGGAGGGCGCGGTCGCGGTCGTACGGGCTTACAACGCGCGGTCGCTGGAGTGGGCCGACCGGCTGGACGCGCGCGCCGGCGGCGCGGGCCGCCCGGACGCCACGGGTTGAGGCGGGTCTTCCGGGGGCAGGCACCCCCACAGGTGGCCGGCAGGTAGTCGTGGTCCGAGGCCCCGACTACCCTGGCGGTCCCTGAAATTGACGGCGACTGACGGAGAGCGAGCCTGTCTTGGCCTGTGACCTGTGGCTGGTCCCCCTCGTCGACGTGCTGTGCCACAGCGCCGACAACCCCTTCGCGGAAGAGATCGCGGCCTACGACCATGCCCTGACCGCGGCCGGCCTGCCGACCGTGCCCGTCTACGCGTACATGCCGGGCCTTTCCGGTGACGTCGCCCCCATCGCCGGGTTCGACTACGAGGCCCTGCACTTCCTGCGCCGCGCCTATCTGCTCCAGATGTGCGGGCTGCCCGTCGAACCGGTCGGCGAGCTGGGCGGGGACTACGAGCAGCTCCTGGAGATGTTCGAGGCGACGGCCCAGCAGTCCCACCTGGTGTGGCACTACGACCACGCCGGCGCGTACGTGCCGGTCGACTTCCCCGTGCCGCTGTCGAACGACGAGCTGCTGGCGGGCGGCGGACCGCTCGGCTCCTCGCAGGGGCTGCTGCGGGAGCTGGAGTTCGTGGCGCCCGCGATCGGCATCGACCCCGCCAACCCGCCGGCCGCACCGCGGCCCCCGGACCGGCCCACCGCCCTGGAGGAGCCCGCCGCCCCCGTCCCGTACCAGGACGACAGCCCCTTCGCCCGCGAGCGGCACGTGTGGCTGGGACTCCACGCGGCGGCGACCCGGAGCCTGGGCCAGGGCTCGATGATCATCCTGAGCTAGGGCGTCAGCCCCTTCCTGCACGGGTACGAGTACGGCCAGGGGGCCACCGCCCCCCTACGGGCCTCCCCCTACGGCTTCAGCGCGGCTCCGGCGGCCGCTGGCGCGGCATGTTCGGGCGGGTGCCCGGCGGCAGCGGGAAGCGGCCGGACGGGTGGCCGCTCTCGGGGCGGGCCGGGGTGGTGCCGACGGACTGCAGGGCCAGCGGCGCCGGGCCCGAGCGGAACTCGACCATCCAGTCGGCGGTCTCCGCCCGTACGAGTTCGGTGATGTCCTCCGAGAAGCGGCGCAGGATGCCCAGACAGCGCTCGGCGGCCTCGCTGGCGGTGCCCTCGGTGGGGCCGAGGACCTCGCGCACGCTCTCCGAGGCCCAGTCGAACTGGAGCGCCTGGAGGCGGCGCTGCACGGCCTGGGCCGTGGCCACGTTCCTTATCCAGCCCGAGGTCAGGCCGAAGTAGCGGTCGCAGGCCAGGCAGGCGGCGGCGAGCAGCAGCGACAGATAGCCCCAGCCGGCCGTTCCCTCGGCCACCCCGGTCAGGTCGAGCAGCGGCAGCGCGGCTCCCGCGATCACGCCGAGGGCCGTGCCGACGCGCAGCGCGCGGGCGCAGCGGCGCTTCCAGACGCGGTCGGAGAGGTACCACTCGGCGGTGCGCAGCGCGTTGGACTCGACCCAGCGGTAGAGCTCGTCGAGGCGTTCGGCGGGCTCGCCCCAGTCGCCCAGCGGGAAGGGCGATCCGGTCAGATCTCGGTCCGCGGCCGGACGTCCGGGCTTGCCCGGGCCTTCGGGGTTCCCCGGCTGTGGCTGCATGTCCGGCTGCTGGCTCACCGGGGAACTCCTCTGTTCAGCTCAGCGCTCGTGTCCTTCTGTGACGTGCGGTGCACGTGGTGCCTGCCCTTCCTACCGCCGAATGGTGGGCTGTGGGCCCGGAATCCCGGGATTTCCGCCCGCAAGAGGGTGTTGATCAGGTAGAGGAGCCCGCAGTTTCTCACTCGAAAGAGTTGCTTCGGCGTGGGGGTCGGAGACCACGTAGGCTCGGTTCACCGGGCTCGCAGAGCCCGCAGAGCTCACCGAGCTCGCAAGCTCGCAGAGCTCACCGAGCTCGCCAGTTCGGTTTACCGCGTTCCAGACCTGAGGAGTGACCGTGATCCCCGGTGGTGGCCAGCCCAATATGCAGCAGCTCCTCCAGCAGGCCCAGAAGATGCAGCAGGACCTCGCCCGCGCCCAGGCCGAGCTCGCCGCGACCGAGGTCGACGGCCAGGCCGGCGGCGGCCTCGTCAAGGCGACCGTGACCGGCTCCGGTGAGCTGCGCGGCCTGGTCATCGACCCCAAGGCGGTCGACCCGGAGGACACCGAGACCCTGGCCGACCTGATCGTGGCCGCGGTGCAGGCCGCCAACGAGAACGCGCAGCAGCTCCAGCAGACCAAGCTGGGCCCGCTGGCGCAGGGCCTGGGCGGGATGCCGGGCCTGGGCTTCTGAGCCGTACACCTTCTGTGGCCGGTTTCCAGCCACTACCGTAAGAATCAAGCACTCCCAAGAAGGGCGCTGAGTTGTACGAAGGCGTGGTTCAGGACCTCATCGACGAACTGGGCAGACTGCCCGGCGTCGGTCCCAAGAGCGCCCAGCGGATCGCCTTCCACATCCTCCAGGCCGAGCCGACCGACGTGCGGCGGCTCGCGCAGGCGCTCATGGAGGTCAAGGAGAAGGTCAGGTTCTGCGCGGTCTGCGGCAACGTGGCGCAGCAGGAGCAGTGCAACATCTGCCGTGACCCGCGCCGGGACCAGACCGTCATCTGTGTGGTCGAGGAGCCGAAGGACGTCGTCGCCATCGAGCGCACCCGCGAGTTCCGCGGGCGCTACCACGTGCTCGGCGGCGCGATCAGCCCCATCGAGGGCGTCGGACCGGACGACCTGCGGATCCGCGAGCTGCTGGCCCGCCTCGCGGACGGCACGGTCACCGAGCTGATCCTGGCCACCGACCCCAATCTGGAGGGCGAGGCCACCGCGACGTACCTGGCGCGGATGATCAAGCCCATGGGCCTCAAGGTGACCCGGCTGGCCAGCGGCCTGCCGGTCGGCGGCGACCTGGAGTACGCCGACGAGGTCACCCTGGGGCGTGCCTTCGAGGGGCGGCGGCTGCTAGATGTATGACGACAGGCCCGGTGCGCTCTCAGGGACCCGAGCAGGAAGGCTCCTCGATGTCTGACGCCACGCTGCACTCCGTCACGCAGGACCCGGACGACTTCGCCGTCCAGATCGCGGACTCGATCGAGAGCTTCATCGTCGCGACGACCGAGGTCGCGAAGGGCGACGAGCCGGACAGCGCCGTGCCCTTCCTGCTCCTGGAGGTCTCGCAGCTGCTGCTGGCCGGCGGCCGGCTCGGCGCGCACGAGGACATCGTTCCCGACGAGCGTTACGAGCCCGACGCGGGCCCGGACATGGACGTGGACGACCTGCGCGAGCGGTTCGCGACGATGCTCGACCCGGTGGACGTGTTCTCCGAGGTCTTCGATCCGTACGAGCCGCGCAAGGCGCCGGTCCCGGCCCGGATCTCCGACAACCTCGCCGACATCGTCACCGACCTGCGGCACGGCCTCGCCCACTACCGGGCCGGACGGACCAGCGAGGCGCTGTGGTGGTGGCAGTTCTCGTACTTCTCCAACTGGGGACCGACCGCCTCCGCGACCCTGCGCGCCCTGCAGTCCCTGGTCGCCCACGTGCGCCTCGACCAGCCGCTCGCCGAGCTGGACGGGCTCGACACGGACGAGGACATGACCGAGGACGACCTGGCGGAGGAGGCGGGCCGCGTGATGATCCAGGAGATCGCGGCCCCGCTGGGCCTCCGCGGCCGCCGCAAGGTCTGACGCAAGGCCCGACCAAGGCATGACGGGCAGGCGGCTCTGCCGCCCGGCCCCCGGCCCGCCGCCCCCGCTCCCGGTGAGACATCCGGAGGGGAAGCGGCGGGCCGTTCGCGTGTGGGCACGCGGGAGGCACCGCCCCCCATTCGTGGCGCGTGATCACTCTTCGAGCGCCGTATCTCACCATTCGGTATACCGGTGGCGTTTCGGCCTCGCTCGTTAGACTGAACCGACCGCAGTGCCAAGCTGTGGCAAGGACTGAGCGAGGAGCGCACGTGGGCCTTGTCGTGCAGAAGTACGGAGGCTCCTCCGTTGCCGATGCCGAAGGCATCAAGCGCGTCGCCAAGCGGATCGTGGAAGCCAAGAAGAACGGCCACCAGGTGGTCGTCGTGGTTTCCGCGATGGGCGACACGACGGACGAGTTGATCGATCTCGCCGAGCAGGTATCCCCGATGCCGGCCGGCCGTGAGTTCGACATGCTGCTGACCGCCGGAGAGCGGATCTCCATGGCCCTGCTGGCCATGGCGATCAAAAACCTGGGCCACGAGGCCCAGTCGTTCACGGGCAGCCAGGCCGGTGTCATCACCGACTCGGTCCACAACAAAGCGCGCATCATCGATGTCACGCCGGGCCGGATCCGCACGGCGCTCGACGAGGGCAACATCGCCATCGTGGCCGGCTTCCAGGGTGTGTCCGCCGACAAGAAGGACATCACCACGCTGGGCCGCGGCGGCTCGGACACGACCGCCGTCGCCCTGGCCGCCGCGCTCGACGCCGAGGTCTGCGAGATCTACACGGACGTCGACGGCGTCTTCACCGCCGATCCGCGCGTGGTGAAGAAGGCGAAGAAGATCGACTGGATCTCCTTCGAGGACATGCTGGAGCTCGCCGCCTCCGGCTCCAAGGTGCTGCTGCACCGGTGCGTCGAGTACGCACGTCGTTACAACATCCCGATCCACGTCCGCTCCTCCTTCTCGGGGCTGCAGGGCACGTGGGTCAGCAACGAACCGACAGGGGACTCCACGGTGGAGCAGGCCATCATCTCCGGTGTCGCCCACGACACCTCCGAGGCGAAGATCACCGTCGTCGGCGTGCCGGACAAGCCGGGCGAGGCCGCGGCCATCTTCCGGGCCGTCGCGGACGCCGAGATCAACATCGACATGATCGTCCAGAACGTGTCGGCGGCCTCCACCGGCCTGACGGACATCTCCTTCACCCTCCCCAAGGCCGAGGGCCGCAAGGCCATCGACGCCCTGGAGCGGACGAAGAGCGCGATCGGCTTCGACTCGCTGCGCTACGACGACCAGATCGGCAAGATCTCCCTGGTCGGCGCCGGCATGAAGACCAACCCGGGCGTCACCGCGGACTTCTTCCGGGCGCTGTCCGACGCGGGCGTCAACATCGAGCTGATCTCCACCTCCGAGATCCGCATCTCGGTCGTCACCCGCGCCGACGACGTCAACGAGGCGGTCCGCGCCGTCCACACCGCCTTCGGTCTGGACAGCGACTCCGACGAGGCCGTCGTCTACGGCGGCACGGGCCGCTGACCGCGGACCTCCGTCGACGAGCGGCGCACTTCGGTGAGTGACGCATGAGCGGCAAACCGGCGCTCGCGGTCGTGGGAGCGACCGGGGCCGTGGGCGCGGTGCTGCTCCAGGCGCTCTCGCACCACGAGGACGTCTGGGGCGAGATACGGCTGCTCGCCTCCCCCCGCTCCGCCGGCCGCAAGCTGGCGGTACGGGGGGTGGAGTGCGAGGTCCTCGCACTGAGCGAGGAGAACCTGACGGGCGTCGATCTCGCCCTCTTCCTCGTGCCCGACGCCATCGCGGCGCGCTGGGCGCCGATCGCCGTCGCCAAGGGCGCGGTGGTGGTCGACACCTCCGCGGCCTTCCGGGCCGACCCGGACGTGCCGCTCGTGGTCCCCGAGATCAATCCGTACGCCGTACGGGTACGGCCGCGCGGCATCGTCGCGAGCCCCGGCTGCTCGACCCTGGCGCTGATCGTCGCCGTGGGCGCGCTGCACGCCGAGTACGGCCTCGGTGAGCTGGTCGTCACGGTCCAGCAGGCCGCCAGCGCCGCCGGACGCGCGGGCACGGCGGCGCTGCGGCACCAGCTGGCCCTGGTCACCGGCAGCGAGCTCGGCGTCCATCCCGGCGACGTGCGGAGGGCCGTCGGCGACCACACCGGCCCCTTCCCCGGGCCGCTCGCGCTCAACGTGCTGCCCTGGTCGGGCGAACCCGTCACGGACGAACCCGTCACGGGCGAGTCCGCCCCGGGCGAGTCCGTCCCTGGCGTGCCGGAGGCGGACGGCCGGCCGGCGACGGACGGCTGGTCCACGGAAGAGCTGGCGGTCCGCGAGGAGACCCGGAAGATCCTGGGCCTGCCGGGGCTGCGGGTCTCGGCCACCTGCGTCCGGGTGCCCGTCGTGGCCGGGCACTCCGCTTCCGTGCACGCCCGCTTCGAGCGGCCGGTCACCGTGGCGCGCGCCCACGAGATCCTGGCGACCTCGCCGGGTGTGGTGCTGTACGACGACCCGGCGGCGGGCGACTACCCGACGCCGGCGGACGTGGTGGGCACCGACCCGACGTGGGTGGGGCGGGTGCGGCGGTCGCTGGACGACGAGCGGGCGCTGGAGTTCTTCGTGTGCGGGGACAACCTGCGCAAGGGGGCCGCGCTCAACGCCGTACAGATCGCTGAGCGGATCGCGGCCGACATCACTCCTCCGTAGCCCCCTCGGTTCTCCGGTTTGCGCGGGTGTCCGGAAATCGGCACCACCTCACCGTTCAACTTTGTAGGATCTGTGAACGCCTTGTGAGCAAATCGGCTTCAGATGCCTCTTGATCAGGTCAGATGTCCTGGACGACGATGCTGTTCCCTCCCTCTGCAACCAGTGGTCGGGCGGGAGCGTCTTCGCGTGCACCCGGAAGCATGTGACGCGGAGCACGCCGCACCAGCGGGGCATCGGGGGAGAACGGGTACGCATGAGGGCAAATGACGCACCGCCAAAAACGGTGGCGTACGCGTACAACCCTGACGGGGGGAAGCGTGTCCAACAGGCGTGGCAGAGGTACTCGACATCGCGGCGGTCATCCCGCTGCGCAGCACCGCGGTGCGCCCGCTCAGGCGGCCGCGCGCGGTCGGCGGCATGCCGGTGATCGCGCCCATGCCCATCAGGACCAGCCGTCCGGCCCCCGTCAGCGGCATTCCGGCGCCCCGCGAGGGCGCTGACGACACGATGGCAGCCGGCACCACCGTCGACCACCTCACCGAGACCTACCGGGCCCACTACCGCTCGCTGCTGGGTCTCGCCGCGCTGCTCCTCGACGACACCGCCTCGTGCGAGGACGTCGTCCAGGAGGCCTTCATCCGGGTCCACTCGGCGCGCGGGCGGGTGCGCGACCCCGAGAAGACCCTGGCCTATCTGCGGCAGACGGTCGTCAACCTCTCGCGCTCCGCGCTGCGTCGGCGCATCCTCGGCCTCAAGCTCCTCTCCAAGCCCATGCCCGACATGGCCAGCGCGGAGGAGGGGGCCTACGACCAGCTGGAGCGCGACGCGCTCATCAAGGCCATGCGCGGGCTCCAGCGGCGGCAGCGCGAGGTCCTCGTGCTGAGATACTTCGCGGACATGACGGAGGCACAGGTCGCCGAGACCCTCGGGATCTCCCTCGGCTCCGTCAAGGCCTACGGCTCCCGCGGCATCGCGGCGCTGCGGGTCGCCATGGAGGCCACGTCATGAGCGGGCCGCTGGACGGCGCCGGTGACGGCACCCGGGAGGGTGCCCGTGACGGCGTCGCGCAGAGCCGCGCCACGAGCCACGCGGCGAGCCGCGGGGCGAGTCCCGGGGCGAGCGGGGGGACGGGCCCTGGGGCGAGCCGCGGTGCGAACCGGGAAGCGAGCCGCGGCGCGGCGTGGAACGAGCAGCACGACCAGCACGGTGACCGGGACGACCTGAGTGGACGCGGGATGGTGAACGAAGCGCCGGAGAACGGCACGCCCGACGAACTGGCGCTGCGGCGCCTCCTCCAGGGCGCGGTGGCCGGTCTCGAACCCTCCGAGGGCGCGCTCGACCACCTGCGCCGCGCCGTGCCCGCCCGCCGGGTGCGCAAGCGGCAGGCGCTCGTCGGCGTCGCCGCCGCGGTGGTCCTCGTCGGTACGGCCGTTCCGGCACTCGTGCACGTCGCCTCCTCGGGCGGCGTCACCGCCGACAAGGCCGTCAACGCCGGGCACGGCGAGCAGGCCCAGGGCGGCACGGGCACCGAGACCGGCATCGAGGGCGGCCAGCAGAGCGACGCCCCGGCCCCCGGCACCGCGGCGCCCAGCCAGGGCGAGGCCGAGGGCGCCGGCGGCAAGCCCACCGCGTCGGCCGAGGGCCCCGGCGGAAGCTCCGGCGGCGAGACCGCGCCGTCCGGCGCCCCGGAGGCCAAGCCGGTCTGCGAGGCCGGCCAGCTGGGCATCAGCTCCGTGCAGACCGGTGCGCCGGACGCCTCCGGGAAGGTCTACGGGACCTTCCGCATCGCCAACGTCTCCACCCGCGACTGCGTGGTCGGCGGTTCCGGGCAGGTCGGCTTCGAGGCGCGCGGCGCCGCCGACGGCTCGCGGATCACCGTCGTCGAGCACACCTCGGGCGACGCGGCGAGCGCCCTGCCCGACCCCTCGCAGGAGGCGCCCAAGCTGCTGCTGACCCCGGACAACGCGTACGAGGTGCGGTTCGCCTGGGTGCCCAGCGAGACCTGCCCCACCACCGGCCCGGAGCCCACGCCGACCCCGAGCCCGTCGACGGCCGGAGGCTCGACCTCGGCCGGCACCGGAACCACCGGCTCCACCGGTTCGGACAGCACGGACAACGCCGCCACCACCCAGCTCGCCACCGACGGCGGCCCGGCGGACGGCAGCGTCGAGGTCACCCACACCGCGGACCCGGGCGGCCCCGTCGCCGCGGCCACCATCCCCAACGCCTGCGCGGGCACGATCTACCGGACCGGAGTCCTGGACGCTTCCTGAGCGACCCGGCTCGGCCTCCGGCGCCACCCAGCCGCGGGGAAGCCCGCCCGACCCAGCGCCTGGTCGGCCACAGGCCCGGCCCGGCGCCTGGTCGGCCCACAGGCCCGGCCCCGCGCCGGGTGCGGCTACAGGCCCAGCGCGGCGTCGCGGGAGGCCTCGGCCTCTCGGCGCAGCAGGCGGAACCACATGAAGAGCACGAAGCCGGCGAAGACGAACCACTCGGCCGTGTAGCCCAGGTTCTGGAAGGCCTTCATGTCCAGGGAGGTGCCCGCGGCGGCCGTCGCCGGCACCGGCGTCAGTCCGGCCGGGGAGTCGGTCAGGGTGATCCAGGCGTCGTAGACGTCGTCCGACACCACGTTCACCAGCGACGCGGCGCTGATCATGCCGAGCTGCCCCTCGGGCAGCCCGCCGGCCGCGCGGACGCCCTTGGTGCCCGGGTTCTCCGAGGCCTGGAGCGCGCCCGTCACCGTCACCTCGCCGGCCGGCGGCGCCGGCGCCTTCGCGCCGGGGGGCAGCCAGCCGCGGACCACCGGCAGCGCCTTGCCGCCGTCGGTCTTCAGGAGCGTGAGCACGTACGCGCCGGTGCGGCCGTCCAGCTCCCGGTCGGGCACCAGGAACTGCTCGCCGAACCGCCCGCTGGCGCGGGCGACCCGCCCGGAGGTCTCCTTGTCCACCGGCAGCAGCGTCTCCAGTGCCTCGGCGGACTGCGCCGCCGGGTCCGGCCGCCGCTCGTCCTCCTGGTGGGCCGCGACGCGGTCCTCGAACTTGCCCATCTGCCACGTGCCCATGAACAGGCAGAACGGGATCGCGAGGAGAACGAAGGCGTTGATCCCCCACCAGCGGGGCGTTCTCAGGAACCGGTACACACCCCCACGGTACGCAAGGCCCCTCAGTCCACCTCCTTCCGGGTCCCCAGGTGGCGGGCCGCGAAGGCGAGGTCCAGCGCGACCTGCTTGATCCGCTCGTCCACCACCAGCGAGCCGTGCCCCGCGTCGTACCGGTACACCTCGTGCACCGCGCCCCTGGCGGCCAGCCGGTCCACGTAGTTCTCGATCTGGCGGATCGGGCAGCGCGGGTCGTTGACCCCGGCCGAGATGTGCACCGGCGCCTTGACCGCGTCCACGTACGTCAGCGGCGAGGAGGCCGTGAACCGCTCGGGCACCTCCTCCGGCGACCCTCCGAGCAGCGTGCGGTCGAGCGCCTTCAGGGCCTCCATCTCGTCCTCGTACGCCGTCACGTAGTCGGCGACGGGCACCGCGGCGAGACCGACCGCCCAGGCGTCCGGCTGGGTGCCGAGGCCCAGCAGGGTGAGATAGCCGCCCCAGGAGCCGCCCGCGAGCACCAGCTTCTCCGGGTCGGCGAGGCCGCTCGCCACCGCCCACTCACGGACCGCCGCGATGTCCTCCAGCTCGATCAGACCGACCCGGTGCTTCAGCGCGTCCGTCCACTCCCGCCCGTAGCCGGTGGAGCCGCGGTAGTTCACCCGCACCACCGCGTAGCCGTGGTCGATCCAGGCGGCGGGGCCCGCGGCGAAGGAGTCGCTGTCGTGCCAGGTGGGACCGCCGTGCACCTCGAACACGGTCGGGAACGGGCCCTCGCCCTCGGCGGGGCGCTGCACCAGGGCGTGGATGCGACCACCCGGGCCCTCCACCCACACGTCCTCCACCGGCACCGACGGCGGCGCCTTCGGGCCCGGAGGGTCGAGGACGACCGAGCCGTCCGTGGACCGCACCACCGAGGGGTGGGCCGCCGAGGACCACAGGTACTCCACGGTGCCGTCCGGCCGGGCCGTCGCGCTCGACACCGTTCCCGCCGGGGTGTCCACCCGCACCAGGGCGCCGGTCGCGATCTCGTACCGCCACAGCTCGCTGCGTGCCTCGAAGCCGTGCACGATCAGCAGGCCCGAGCCGTCCGGATACCACTCGGCCGACACGTCGCCCGGCAGGTCGAGCCGCAGATCGGTCTCCGTGCCCGTGGCCACGTCCCACAGCATCGGCTCCCAGCGGCCGCGCCGCTGGTGACCGACGAGCAGCCGGGTGTCCCCGGCCAGCGGCGCGAAGCCGAGGACGGTCAGGCCCAGCTCCTCCGTACCGCCCTTGGTGTCGTCGAGCTCGGCCACCGCCGAGGCGTCGGCGGCGCGCAGCACCCGGATCGCCGAGTGCATCGCGTCGCCGTGCTCGGTGTGCTCGATCGCGATCAGGCTCCCGTCGTGGGACAGGTCGCCGACGCCGGCCGACTCGCGGTGCCGGTAGATCTCCACCGGCCCCTCGGCGCCCGGCCGCAGCAGATGGACGGTCGAGCCGTCCTCGTCCGTGGACCGGCCGACCACGACCGTGCCCTCCCGACCGATGGCGAGGCCCGCCGGATAGGAGGCGGCGAGCCCCGGCACGGCCGGCTCGTCCACGCCGCCGCCGAACGGCTGGCGCATCCACACGCCGAACTCGTCGCCGTCGGTGTCCGAGAACCACCAGATCCACCGGCCGTCCGGGCTGAGCGTGCCGTCCGTCGTCCCGTTCGGCCGGTCGGTCACCTGCCGCTGCACACCGGTCGCCCGGTCCCACGCGTACAGCTCGTACGTCCCCGTCGCGTTCGACACGAACAGCGAGCGGTCCGGGGCCTCCTCGGCCCACTCCGGCAGCGACACCCGCGGTGCGCGGAACCGCTGCTCCCAGGCGGGGGCCGCCGCGAAGTCCCCGCCGTCCGCGCCCGTGTCCGTGCCTTCGTTCACGTCCGCGCCCGCGCCCGCGTCTTCGTCCTTGATCTCCTCAGTCATGCAGCCATGATGCTCCGTCGGCCCGACAAATGGTTCGCCCCGTCCGCAGCCTGTGGATAACCTCCCGGACATGTACGCACCCACCCCCGAGGACTGGCACGCGGCCAACCGCGCCCGCTGGGACGAACGCGTCCCGCTCCACGTAGCCAGCGAGTTCTACGACCTCGACGCCTTCCGCGCCGGCAAGGACGCCCTGCGCGACTTCGAGCTCGAGGAGGTCGGGGACGTCACCGGACGCTCGCTGCTGCACCTCCAGTGCCACATCGGCCTGGACACCCTGTCCTGGGCCCGGCACGGCGCCGCCCGGGTCGTCGGCCTGGACTTCTCCGAGCCGGCCGTGGACGTCGCCCGCTCCCTCGCCTCCGACCTCGGCCTCACGCAGGACCGCGCCGCGTTCGTCGCGGCCGACGCGTACGACGCGGCCGAGGCGGTGCCGGACTCCTCGTACGACATCGTCTACACCGGCGGCGGGGCCCTGTGCTGGCTTCCCGACATCGACCGCTGGGCGGAGACGGCCGCCTCGCTGGTCGCGCCCGGTGGTTTCCTCTACGTCGCCGAGTTCCACCCGATCACCGACTCGTTCGACGACGAGACGGCGACCCGGATCGTGAACGACTACTTCGTGCGCGAGCCGTGGGTCGACACCTCGTCCGGCACGTACGCGGACCTCGACGCCGTCACCGTCCACAACCGCAGCGTGGAGTGGGTGCACCCGGTCGGCGAGGTCGTCACGGCGATCGCGAAGGCGGGGCTGCGGATCGAGTTCCTGCACGAGCACGACGTGACGCTGTTCCCCCGCTTCGAGGCGCTGGCGCGGCACGAGGACGGCTACTACCGCTTCTCGGCCGACCGGCCCCGCTTCCCGCTGATGTACTCGATCAGGGCCTCGAAGGCGTAGGCCGTGTCCTAGCGGGCGGGCGGAGTGAGCCTGATGACGGCGCGCCCGCCCGCCAGGTCCACCGTGGAGCGGTGGGGCGGGGCGCCGTCCTCCTCGTCGTCGCGCATCACGAGCGAACTCTGCCGCTCCTTCAGCTCGTTCTGCTTGCCCTGCGAGAAGGTCGCGTGGAGCTGCTCGAAACCGGTCGACGAGACCTGACCGCCGCGCCGGCCCCGCCCGGTGGGGCGCAGGATCTGGTCGCCGAAGGCGATCAGGGTCAGCAGGATGACCAGACCGGGCAGCGTCACGAACACGGCGAACTCCATGCCCGCCATTGTGTCCCGGCCGGGCGGACGGGGGAACGGGGGAACGGGCGGACGTGGGAACGGGGGAGCGGGGGAACGGCCGAAGCGCGCGGGTCGGTCGGCGAGTTCGGGCCGTCGTACGGGTCGCCGACGACGAAGGCCCGTTGTCGGAGGCGGGGCCTACGATGACGGCATGTTCGCCTACGCCGTGGCAGCCGTCTTCCTCGGGCTCTTCGGCGCCGGTGTGCTCCGCGACCGGCGCCGCTTCAGCAACGCCGTGTACCTGGGCCTCGCCGTGACCTTCCTCGGCCTCGGCCTGCTCGCCGGGATCGACGACGCGCCGCCCGGCGTCGCCGTCACGGTGATGGTCGTCGTGCTGCTCGTGCTGGCGCTCGGCCCGCTGGCGCTCGCCGGGATGCTGTGTGCCAACGGGGTCAAGATGGTCCGCAAGGAGGGCAGAAGGCCGGCCAATCTGCTCTCGCTGCTGGCCGGGCTCGGCATGTTCGGCGTCATGGGCCTGATGGCCGCCGCCGTCCTCACCCACTCCCCGACCCTCGGCATCGTCGTCGGCACCCTCCTGATGGTCCTCGGCTACGTCTCCTTCCTGTTCCTCAGCTTCATCGGCTACGCGTTCCTCTACGGCCGGATGCGCATCCGGCGCGACGCCGACTACGTCGTCGTCCTCGGCTCCGGCCTGGTCGGCGGCCGCCGCGTACCGCCGCTGCTCGCGAGCCGGCTGGAGCGGGGCCGCCAGGTGTACGAGACGCTGGCCGAGCGCCGCGAGGTGGACCGGACGCCGGTCCTGATCACCTCGGGCGGGCAGGGCCCCGACGAGGAGGTGCCGGAGTCGCACGCGATGGCCGACTACCTCGTGGAGCGCGGCTTCCCGGCGGACCGGATCGTGCGCGAGGACCGGTCGCGTACGACCGAGGAGAACATGCTGTTCAGCCACGCCCTGATGGAGGCGGAGCGCCCCGGTTCCGAGTGCGTGATCGTGACGAACAACTTCCACGCCTTCAGGGCCGCCCTGATGGCCCGGAAGGCGGGCGTCAACGGGCAGGTGGTCGGCTCGCCGACGGCCGCGTACTTCTGGCCCAGCGCGACCATCCGGGAGTTCGCGGCGGTCTTCCTCGAGTACAAGGCGGTGAACCTGGGCATCTGCTCGGTCCTGGTCCTGGCGGGCGCCGCCGCCCTCGCCGTCATACCGTGACGATGTCGGACGAACCGGGATGGCTCTACGCTGGAGGGAAGGCGGCCCGGCGCGCGGAGGCGACGTCATGAGAGCACGGCACCACTTCCACATCGACTACCGCGGCCACTCGGTCAGCGCCACCGTGCAGACCGGTCACCGTCCGGTGGTCGAGGTCCTCGTGGACGGCAAGGAGACGGGTTACGCCACCAGTCACGACGACCGCCCGGTCCTCATCCACGTGGAGCTGCCGACGGACCCGCCGACCCCGGTGACCGTCCGCGCGACGCCGGGCCCCGGGGTGCCGCGCTGCCTGCTGCTCGGACCGGAGGAGCAGGAGGGCCATGTGATGGCCCCGCGCATCTACTGACCGGCTCGCCCCCGGCTCGCCCCCGGCTCGCCCCCGGCGACCGGCCCCCGGCGACCGGCCCGCGGCGCCGAACGGGTCACGGCCACCGACCCGGCCCGCGCCCTCCGTTGACCGGCTCAGCTGAGCCAGGCCATTCCGATGAGCAGGAAGACGATGAACGCGACCGCGCCGGCGACGGCGGCGGTACGGCGCGGTCTGCGCCGGGATATCGCGGCCAGCGGGTTCTCGGCCGGCGGCTGGGCCCGCCGGGACCGCGGCTGAGGCGCGTGCGGGACCGGGGCGGGAGCGGGCCGTCCGGGAGCGGGCCGTACGGGTGCCTGTCGTACGGGTGCCTGCCGGCCGGGCGCGGGCCGGCCGGGGGCGGGGGCGCCGGCGGCGGCCGGATGCGGCGCCATCGGACGTACGGATCGCGGCCCGGCCTGCGGCGGCACGGCCTGAGGAGCGGGCCGGGGCGGCACGGCGTGCGGAGCGGGCTGCGGTACGGCCTGGGGCAGCGGCATCGGCTGGTCGCGCCACGATCCCGAGGTGAACCAGTCGGCGATGGCCTGCGCCGTGGGCCGCTGCTCAGGCTGCTTGGCGAGCAGCGACAGCAGATACGCCTCGAACGCGGCGGGCATCGGCACGCCGAGCTGCCGCGGCGGCGTCGGCGGCGTGTCGATGTGCTGGTACAGCAGCGCGGTCGCCGTGTCGGCGCGGAACGGCGTCTGCCCGGTGAGCAGTTGGTACAGCACGCAGCCCAGCGAGTAGACGTCCGAGGCGGGCGAGGCGGGCTGCCCGAGGGCCCGCTCGGGCGCGAGGTAGAGCCCGGTGCCCACGATCTGCCCCGTGGTGGTGAGACCGGCGGAGGGGTCGTCGACGAAGCGCGCGATGCCGAAGTCCGCGAGTTTCACCGTGCCGTCGGCGTCCATCAGCAGGTTCCCCGGCTTGATGTCCCGGTGCACCACGCCCTGCCGGTGCGCCGCGGCGAGCCCCGCGGCGGCGTGCGCGGCGACCGTGGCGACCTGCTCGGCACCGAGCACGACGGGCCGTGCCCGGTCACCGGCGAGGCTGTCGCCCGCCACCAGTTCCATGACGAGGTACAGCTTCCCGTCCCAGGTGCCGAAGTCGAACACCCCGACCACGTGCGGATGGCTCAGCCGTGCCGCGGTCTGCGCCTCCATGCGGAACCGGTCGGCCGCCGACGGGTCGTGCTCGTGACCCAGCATCAGTTTCACGGCCACGTCCCGCCCGAGCACCTCGTCGGTCGCCCGCCACACCTCGCCCATGCCGCCACGTCCGACACACACTTGGAGCCGATATCGGTCCGCGACCAGCACCTGAGAACCCACCCTTCTTCTGGACGCCTCATCGTAGAGCGGGTATTGAAGGGTGATTGCCCCGCGTCCACGTACGCCGCCCGCTCCCGCTAGGCGCCGGCCACCAGCATCCCTCCCATCGCGAGCATGGTGGCCGCGACCAGCCCGTCCAGGACCCGCCAGGCCCTCGGCCGGGACAGGACGCCGCTCAGCAGCCGGGCGCCGAACCCCAGGGCGGCGAACCAGCTCAGGCTGGCCAGGGCCGCGCCCGCGCCGAAGGCCCAGCGCAGGTCGCCGCGGTCGGAGGCGAGCGAGCCCAGCAGGAGCACGGTGTCGAGGTAGACGTGCGGGTTCAGCCAGGTCATCGCCAGGCAGGTCAGGACCGCCCGCCGCGCGGACCGCGCCCCGGGTCCGTCGCCGGCCGCGAGGGAGGCCTCCGGGTCGGGGCGCAGGACCCGCCGGGCCGCCAGGAAGCCGTAGCAGAGGAGGAACGCCCCGCCCGCCAGACCGACCGCGGTCAGCGCCGCCGGCCAGGCCGTGACGACCGCGCCGACGCCCGCCACCCCGAGCGCGATGAGCACCGCGTCCGAGACGGCGCAGATCGCGACGACCGCGAGGACGGCGTGCCCGCGGGCGCCCTGGCGCAGGACGAAGGCGTTCTGGGCCCCGATGGCCACGATGAGGGAGAGGCCGGTTCCGAAACCGGCGATTACGGCGGCGATGGTGCTGCTGGTCATGGGACCGACCGTACGAAGCACAGCCTCCCTGCGTACAGCTAAAGATTCTTAAGTATCCTTAGCCGTACTTATGAAAGAGCTTCCCCTGGACCAGGTCCGGACCCTGCTCGCGGTGGTCGACGAAGGCACCTTCGACGCCGCGGCCGCCGCCCTGCACGTGACTCCCTCCGCCGTCAGCCAGCGCGTCAAGGCGCTGGAGCAGCGCACCGGGCGGGTCCTGCTGCAGCGGACCAAGCCGGTACGGCTCACGGAGTCCGGCGAGGTGGTGGTCCGCTTCGCCCGCCAGCTCGCCCGGCTGGAACGGGACGCCCGCGCCGAGCTCGGCCTGGCGGCCGAGCAGGGCCCGGCGAGGGTTCCGATAGCGGTCAACGCCGATTCCCTCGCCACCTGGTTCCTGCCCGCGCTCACCCGGGTGCCGCAGGACCCGCCGATCTGCTTCGAGCTCTACCGGGAGGACGAGTCCCACACCACCGCCCTGCTGCGCGAGGGCCAGGTGATGGCGGCCGTCACCTCCTCGCCGGAGCCGGTGGCGGGCTGCACCGTACGGCAGCTCGGGTCGGCGCGCTATCTGGCCGCGGCCACGCCGGAGTTCGCGGCCCGCCATGTCACGGGTGACCTGGCCGCGGACCTGAGTGCGGCGCCCACGGTGGTCTTCGACCTGCGCGACGACCTCCAGGACGCGTTCGTCCGGTCCCTCACGGGGGGCCGCTCGGGCGCGGGACGGATCCGGCACATGGTGCCCGCCTCGGACGGCTTCCGGGACGCGGTGGTCGCGGGCCTCGGCTGGGGCCTCGTACCCGAACCGCAGGCCGTGCCGCTGCTGCGTGCCGGCCGCCTGGTGGAACTGGCACCGGGCCGGCCCCTGGACGTCCCGCTGTACTGGCAGCAGTGGAAGCTGGACTCACCTGCCCTGTCCACGGTCGCCGAGGTCGTGGCGGCAGCCGCCGCCGAGGCCCTGCTGCCCCACCACCCGTAGGACGGCGCCGCCCCGGCAGAACCGGTCACGCGTCGGCGGTGTCACCCTCGCGCCGCGTGGCGGGGAGCAGCAGGTCCCGCTCGGGGTGCTTCTCGCCGGAGACGCTGCCGTCCACGCCGAGGTCGACGCGGGCCGACTCGTGGAAGGCGTTGATCGCCCGGAACACGGCACGGTTCCGCTCCCGCCAGTCCTCGAGAGTGCCGCCGATCTTGCCGTTGGCCTGCCAGTCGACCTGGGCCGCGGCCACGTTGAGCTCGTGGGCGGCCTCCACGACGTCGTCCCCGGCGAGAAGCATGATCCGCTCGAAGGCCCGGCCGCGGGTCCGGCCGGCTTCCGACATCTCGGCCAGGAGCTCCTGGTCGGACTTGTCGCGCTCACGCAGCCCTTCACGGCATTCGTAGAGGTGCACCGCCAGGAATATGCAGGCGCGGACGCAGTCGATGTAGCCCTCGTACGCTTCGAGCTTCTTGCTGTCCCAGCGCGTCACCAACTCGTGCTTCTTGCGCAGCCGTTCCATGAAATACGTCGTGAGATGGGTGGTCAGCGCACCCAGCAACACGGCGGCGATCGTGACCCACTGCTCGGCACTTCCCATGCGTCCCCCTGACACGGCGTCATCTGGATGTCCAGAGGATCTTAGGAGTCGTCGCGGCATCTCACGGACCAGGGCCACCACATGCCCGAAAGGCCGTCGCTGCGGTGCGCCGCGACCACGCCGCCTCCCTCACCTCTTGTGCCCCCCTCACCTCCCTCACCTCCTCCGCCTCAGCACGTCCCGGCCGGCCCCATCAGCTGTCGCCTGAGTGGCTGCTCCTGGTTCGCGGGGCTTCTCCCGACTTCCTAGCGTGGCGATATCCGACACGGAGGAGGAGACATGCCGGCGAGTGAGTCACCTCAGGACGGGCCTCGATGGGGAACTCCGGGAGGCGGCCAGCCCCCTCCCGGGCAGTGGTCGTCCCCGCCCGGTCCGCCGCAGAAGCAGAAGCGGGGCCGTGGCTGCCTGTGGGGGTGCGCCGGCGCCGCGGCCGCGGTGATCGCCATTGGCGTGATCGTGGCAGTGATCGCCGCGGGAGACGGCGATGAGGGCACCACGCCCGCGCCGAGCAGGACGGCCGGCGAGGGGACCCAGCAGCCCGGGGGCGAGCGGGCGGACCTCGTCAGCTTCCAGCTGGACGACCGTTCGGCGGCCGGCATCACCAACATCTGGGTCGTCTGGACGATCAGGAACAGCAGCAGCAAGAAGTCCGACTACTCATGGGACTGGGAGGCCGTGGACGCCGGCGGCACCCGGCTCACGAGCGGGACCCAGCTGGAGACGAACGTGCTGCCCGGCCAGACGGCCCGGGGCGAGTACCCGACGACGCTCAAGACCGCGAAGGGCGTCAGACTCAACATCACCGACTTCGACCGGACCGCCAGCCCCTGAGCGCCTACGCCGAGCCCTACAGGAAGAACCCGAAGGCGCCGTCCAGCGACCACGTCTGCCAGCTCATGGCGAAGAACGCGACCGCCGATATCAGCGCCATCATCAGGTTCTGCCCCTGCTCGCCCCAGTCGTGGATCATCAGCACCAGGTAGATCAGGTTGAGGACCAGGCCCGCGATCAGCGCGATCGGCGTCAGGAAGCCGAAGACGAGTCCGAGGCCGAGGGCCAGTTCGGCGTATGCGACGAGGTAGGCCATGAGGCGGGGGCGGGGCCGTACGACGAGGTCGAAGCCCTGGCGGACGAAGGGCCAGCGGTGCCCTTCCGCCACGCCCGCCGCCCAGCGGATGCCGCCGCCGGCGAACCAGTCCTTCTTGTCCTTGTGGCGCCAGCTCTCCAGCCACCACAGGCCGAGGCCGATCCGGAGAACCGCCATCCACTCGGCTCCGTCGAGCCAGATCGTCCGCATCGGAGCGCTCCTTCCATCCAGCAGACCTGACGGATCGTCAGTTCAGCGGATCGCGGAGCGGCTGGCAAGAGGGGTGCGTCGCCGCGTCAGCCTTGCCGCTCACCGGCCCAGCCCATAACCTCGAACTGACGGTTCGTCAGATTCTCGTCGGGGCACCGGCGAGCGGCAGGGGGTAAGCGACGTGGCTACCGACGACAGCGGCACCATGGATCTCCCGAAGGTGATCAGCGTGGACGATCACGTGATCGAGCCCGCCCACCTCTTCGAGACCTGGCTCCCGAGCAAGTACCGCGACCGGGGGCCGAAGCCCTTCACCGCAGGCATCGGGGAGCTGGAGTACGTCGGCGGGAAGTACCGGTTCACGACCGACCCGGAGGGCCAGCTCACGGACTGGTGGCGGTACGAGGACGGGATCTTCCCGTACAAGCGGATCATCGCCGCCGTCGGCTTCTCGCGCGACGAGATGACCCTGGACGGCATCACGCGGGAGCAGATGCGCCGTGGCTGCTGGGACCCGAAGGCCCGGCTCGCCGACATGGACATGAACCACGTCGAGGCCTCGCTCTGCTTCCCGACCTTCCCGCGCTTCTGCGGCCAGACCTTCGCCGAGGCGAAGGACAAGGAGGTCGCCCTCGCCTGCGTCCGCGCCTACAACGACTGGATGGTCGAGGAGTGGTGCGGCGACAGTGGCGGCCGGCTGATCCCGCTGTGCCTGATCCCGCTCTGGGACATCGACCTGGCGGTGGCGGAGATCCACCGGAACGCCGCCCGCGGCGTACGGGCGGTGACGTTCTCGGAGATCCCGACCTACCTCGGCCTGCCGTCCATCCACTCGGGCTACTGGGACCCGTTCTTCGCGGCCTGCGAGGAGACCGGCACCGTGGTCAACATGCACATCGGCTCGTCGTCCCAGATGCCCGCCGCCTCCCCGGACGCCCCGCCGGCCGTCCAGGCCGCGCTGAGCTTCAACAACGCGATGGCGTCGATGATGGACTTCCTCTTCAGCGGTGTCCTGGTGAAGTTCCCGCGGCTCAAACTCGCCTACAGCGAGGGCCAGATGGGCTGGATCCCGTACGCCCTGGAGCGGGCGGACGACGTGTGGGAGGAGCACCGCGCCTGGGGCGGGGTGAAGGGCCTGATCCCGGAGCCGCCGTCCTCGTACTACTACCGGCAGATCTTCTGCTGCTTCTTCCGCGACAAGCACGGCATCGAGGCGATCGAAACGGTCGGCGTCGACAACGCCACCTTCGAGACCGACTACCCCCACGTCGACTCGACGTGGCCCCACACGAAGCAGGTGGCGGCCGACCACGTCGCGGGCCTCCCGGCCGACGTCGTCTACAAGCTCATGCGCGGCAACGCGATCCGCATGCTCGACCTGCCCTTCGACCGCTGACGCCGGAGCCGAGCCGTACGGGCCCGCCTCGACGGGCAGACCGGACGGGTCCTCCGCCCCTCGGTGGAGGACCCGTCCGGTGCGCGTCGCGCACAGTCGTGACGGCCGGCCGTCGCTACAACCAGCCCGCCGCCCTCACCGCCGCGACAGCCGCCGCCTCGGCGGCCTCCGCCCTGGCGTTCAGGTCCTCGTCCCGGCCGAGGGCGCTGCCGCCCGCCGCCGCCGCGGCCGCCAGTGACGCCTGGAGCGCGCTGCGATACGCGGCCTCGGCCGGCCCGCCACCGCCGGCGTGCGCCCTGGCCGCCTCGGCGGCGAGGGTCGCGGCAGCGGCGGCGTTCCGGGCGCAGCGTGCGTCGGCCGCCGGGTCGGGGCTGGTCTCGGCGAGGGAGGCGAGGTTCTGGTGGGTCAGGCGGACCGCCTGGGCCGCCCTCGACTCCGGGCTGTCGGGTACGAGCCTGGCCTGGCTGTCGTCGATGCCGGCGTGGCGGCACGCCGCGACGGCTCGCGCCACGGCGCTCCGCGCGCGGGCGCTGTGGCGGTCGCGAAGGGCTGTGTCAGCCGGGCCGGCGTCGGATTGAGCGGTGCCGTTCGGTGCGGTCATGGCCGTCTCCTCGTGTCCGGTGCGCTCGTCGGCGGCAGGGTGGCACGCCCTCCCCGAAGAGGCCAGAGCGGTGCAGGCATTAATTGACCGAGGCAACCAGGCGGTGGGCCGGAGCCGGGCGCTACGGTTCAGGTGACGCCCGACAGAGAGGCAAGCGGATGAACACCCCCGTCGCAGAGGCCCTGGTGACCCTCGGGCGCCGGTACGTACGTGACGCCCCGGTCCCGGCCGGCAAGGCCCTGCTCGCCGGCCGCTTCCTCAACCCTCACCTGCGGGAGCACCCTCGCCGCCGCGTCACCGAGACCCGTTTCGGCTCCCGCGTCGCCGTCGACACCCAGGACCTCATCCAGCGGTACCTCTACCTGTTCGGCGTCTGGGAGCCGCACATGACGGGGTGGCTCCAGCGGCGCCTGCGGCCGGGGGACACGTACATCGACGTCGGCGCGAACATCGGCTACTACAGCCTCCTCGCCGCCTCGCTCGTCGGCGCCGAGGGCCGGGTCGTCGCGGTCGAGGCCTCGCCGGTGTTCCACCGGCGCCTCCTGCGGAACGTCGCCCTCAACGAGTACGACAGCGTCCGCGCGGTCAACGGCGCCGTCTCGGACACCGAAGAGACCCTGAAGTTCGTGCTGGCCAGCTCCGCCAACATGGGCGCCAACAGCATCGTTCCGTACGAAGGGCCCGCCGAGTCCACCTTCGAGATCGCGGCGCGACCGCTGCCCGACCTCCTCACCGACGAGGAGATCGCCCGGGCACGCGTGATCAAGATCGACGTGGAGGGCGCGGAGGGCAGTGTCGTCCGGGGCATGACTCCCATGCTCCCCAAGCTGCGCCCCGACGCGGAGATCACCGTCGAGGTCACACCGGATCGGATGGCGCAGGTCGGTGACTCCGTGGACGAGTTGATGCAGACGATGCGGGACCACGGCTTCCACCCGTACCAGCTCGTCAACGACTACACGCCGGAGAGCTACGTGACCGCGCTGGGCGGCGCGACCCGTGAGCCGGTCCGGCTGACGGGGAAGGTCACGGGCGAGACCGACCTCGTCTTCTCGCGCGTGGACGCCGCACGACTTCCCTGACGAGGGCGGGAACGACACGGGCGGCGGTCCGGGCAGCGCACCCCTCACCGCCGCTCATTCCCGTGCGCCCCGCCCCTGCGCGGGGCGCACGCCTTCGCCGCCGGACAACCCTCGTATGCGCTCTTCAGCGTGGCGAGCGCGCGGCCGATCTCTGGATCGTCGGCATCGAAAGGTGGCGGCTGAGCTCTGGAGGATGAGCGTGTTGCGTGGACGACTCGGACGGGCCGTGAGGTTCCTGAAGCCCTTGAGGCCCCTGAAGCCCCTGCGGGCCGCCGTGTTGCTTGTCGTGGTCGGCGCCGCCTCGCTGCCGCTGGGTGCGGCCGAGGCCTCGCCCGCCGCAGCTCCGGCCGCGTCCTGCGTCGGAGCCGAGTGCACCGACAAGGACCCCGTCGCCATGGGATGCAACACCGGCGCCCGGACCGTGGCTTCCGCGTCGCTGCCCGGCGGCGGGCTCGTCGAGCTGCGGTGGAGCGCCGCCTGCCGGGCGAACTGGGCAAGAGTGAGCGGGGTCGCCCGAGGCACCTGGTTCGGCGTGGAGAACGACCTGTACCAAAGCATCGGCGACTACGCGGGAACGTCCGGGTACAGCTACACGGACATGGTCAACGGCACCGTCAGCGCTCATGCGGGAGCCGAAGTCAACGGGAGGGTGTACTGGACCCGATGGGTCTAGGCCGTCTCTTCCGGATCTTGGCCGGGTCCGCGACGCCTGGCACGGCACCTCGCCGCGTTGCCGAAACGCCCCGATAGCTCCGCTATCGCGACGCTCCGGCGCCTTGCGATGCACCGCGCCAGACGCCGCGGCCTTTCCGGCCCTGATCCGAAAGAAACGGCCTAGCCGGCCGGGTACCGCCAGCCCAGCTCCGCCAGTCGCTCCGCCCGCGCCTGTACGACCGCCATGCGTGCCTCCCGCTCCGCCGCCTCCGTGTGCGACGGCTGGCTCGTCGCCTGCCCGGGCCACTTGCGGTAGAGCAGACCCACCTCCGCCGAGAACCAGCCACGGCTCGTCGCGTCCAGGGCCATCAGCAGGCCGGTGTCCTCCGAAGCCGGCAGGGCCATCCAGCCGCCCAGGGCGAGGAGGAGGTCGCGGCGGACGAAGAGCGTCGCCGGGTGGACCTGGGCGCGGAAGTCGTTCGCCTTCCAGTGCTCCAGGACCTCGCCGCGCTCGATCGCGCCGGGCTCCGGGTCGCCGGGGAAGCCGACGGTCGAGCCGTCGGGCAGCAGGTCGAGCACGCGTGACGTCGCCCAGCCGATCGACGCGTCCGCTTCGAGGGCGGCCAGGTCGCGGGCGAGGACGCCGGGCGCCAACTGGTCATCGGCGTCGAGGACCTTGACGTAGTCGCCGTCCGCGTGCGCCATCGCCATCATGCGGGCGACTCCGGGGCCGCCCGGCCTGCCCTGACGGAAGGTCACCCGCTCGTCCTGGGGGACGTACGGGGCGACCCGGTCCGTCTGGCCGTCCTCCTGGACGAGCCAGTGCCACTCCCAGCCCTCGGGGAGTTCCTGCTCGCAGATCGACTTGTACGCGTCCGACAGGAAGGGGGCGGAAGGGGCGTGGACAGCGGTGACGATGATGATGCGCCGGCTCACGGCAGCATTCACCACCTTTCCAGGGGAGTGGTGAAGAGCATTTCCGTGCGGTCGCCGGGCAGCGTGACGTCGGAGATCTCCACAGCGCGGTTGTCGATGTCGTACGAGGTCTTCCGGAGGACGATGACCGAGGTCCCCGGCGGGAGTTCGAGCTCCTCGGCCTCTTCGGGCGTCGGCGGACGGGCGGTGATCCGCTCCTCGATGCGGTCCAGTTCGATGCCGATCGTCAGCAGCTGGTTCTGGGTGCCGCCGGGCCAGGGCTCGTTGGTCTCGTCCAGGAGGGCGGGGTTCACGGCGACCATGTCGCGCACGAGGTACGAGCTCACGAGGGCGAAGGGCGCGGTCTCGACCGCGTACCGCGTGCGGTAGATCCGTTCGACCAGGGCCGTGCCCTCGGGGACGGCGAAGGCCTCGGCGAGGGACTTGTCCGCCTTGGCCTCCCCGTAGGAGGCGTGGAAGACGAGGTCGTTCACCTGGAGGCCGGTGTCGTGCTCGGTGGCGCCGGTCCGCAGACGCTCCTGCTCCGTCTCCAGCGCCCGGGCCTTCTCCCACTGGTGGCGCAGGTTCGTGCGGAGCACGCGCGTACGGGGGCGACGGACGAAATTGCCGCGGCCGTGCTGCTTCTCGATCAGCCCCTCGTCCTGCAGGAGGCGGAGTGCTTCCCGGACCGTCGGGACGCTCTTCCGGTGCTGGTCCGCCAGGGCGGTCTCGGCCGGCAGTCGGTCTCCTGGAGCCAGCTGACCTGCGCGGATGGCCTCTCTCAGCTCATCGGCGATCTTCTCGTACGCCTTCGCCATCTGGTACTCACCGTTCCAGTTCGAGGTACGCCGCCAGCATACGACTCCTCAAGAGGTCTTGACGACCGGAGGCGCGTGAGCCGCAGGGCCGTAACGGAGTCACGCCGCAACAGCTTCTCAAGAAAGGGCCGTTCTCCCTCCCGAGGGCGGTCCCTCTGGCGTCGCCGGCGAATTGAACTCATTCATTTCGAGCTCTTCAAGCGACGGAAAGAGCCCGACCGCTGGCGACGGGGGATGCACCAGCGATCGGGCTGTTTCCCCACAGTAACAAGGCACTTGTACTGCCGGAACCGCATGGTCGAACCCGCCGGTAAGTTGTGAGCGGGATCACCCGGATCTGTTTACTGATCACATGGGGGCTCGTACGAGAGGCGGGGGAGATATTCGGCCCATTTCTCGCGGGTCAGAATGTTGCGAGTGGTCGAGCAGACGTGACGCACGGCCTCGTCGACGTCCAGGTTCCACAGGCGGACGGTATCGGTGCCGCTCGATACTCCGAGCATCGTGCTCTTGGGGCTGAAGGACAGGAAGTTGCCCGTCTTGGCGTTGGGACTCATCGACTGACCGATGGGGGCGGCCGCGGAGGGCACGGCGACGTTCCAGATCCGGACCGTGTTGTCGTTGCCGCCGCTCGCCAGCGTGCGTCCGCCCCGGCTGAACGTCAGGGACACGACCGCCTCGGTGTGACCGGTGAGGGTGGCGACCGGACGGGTCGCCTTGGAGGCGCCGGTGACGTCCCAGAGCCGGACCGTGTTGTCATCGCTTCCGCTCGCCAGCGTGTGGCCGTCCGGGCTGTACGCGAGCGCGTTGACGGGACCCAGGTGGCCCTTCAGGGGCGACCCCAGCGGGGTGATGTGCCCGGAATCGGCCACGTTCCAGAGCCGGATCGTGTCATCCGCGCTGCCGCTGGCGAGAGTTCGGCCGTCCGGACTGAAGGCGAGGGCGTTGACGTAGCCGCCGTGGCCCGTGAGCGGCCTGCCGAGCGGAACGAGCCGGGACGGATCGCCGGCGTCCCACAGCTGGATGGTGCGGTCGTCGTAGGCGGTGGCCAGCACGCGCCCGTCCGGGCTGAACGCCAGCGCACCGGGGCCCGCGAAGCGTGTCCGCAGCGTGACGGGCGGCCCGTAGCGCACCGGCCGGGTCGGGGCGGCGATGTTCCACAGCTGCACCGCGCGGTTTCCCGTGAACACCGCGAGCGTGTGGCCGTCGGGAGAGAGCACCAGCGCACGCGTGGCTCCCTCGCCGGGCACGAACGGCCTGCCCAGCAGCACCGGCGCGTGGGGAGTGTCCACGTTCCACAGCCGGACCCTCCCGTCGCGCGCGGCCGTGGCGAGCACCCGCCCGTCCGGGCGGAACGTCCCGATGCGTCCGATCATGTCCGAGGTCGGCAGCGACCACAGGCGGACCCTGTTGTCGCCGCTCCCCGTGGCGAGGGTCCGGCCGTCGGGGCTGAAGCCCACGGCGTACATCTCGCCGCTGCTCCCGGAGAGGGGTTCGCCGACCTGCGACGGGTACGCGGGATCGCTCACGTTCCACAGGCTCGCCCTGCTGTCCGCGCTGCCGGCGGCGAGCATGGCCCCGTTCGGGCTGAACGCAACGGACCACACGGGACCGGTGTGGCCGGTGAGCGGCGTGCCGATGGCGGTGGCATGGCGCGGGTCGGTCACGTTCCAGAGCCGGACGGTGTCGTCCGAGCTGCCGCTGGCGAGCGTCCGGCCGTCGGGGCTGAAGGCGACGGAGTGCACCGTGTCCGTGTGGCCGGTGAGCGGTGCGCCGACGGGCAGCGGGCGACGGGGATCGGCGACGTCCCACACCCTGATCGTGGCGTCGTCGCCACCCGCCGCCAGGGTCCTGCCGTCGGGGGCGAACGCCACGGACCGCACGGCGGCCGTGTGGCCGGACAGGGCACCGAGCGGCCCCGGCCGGCGCGGGTCGGCCAGGTTCCACAGGCGGACCCGGTGGTCGTCGTGGGCCGAGGCCAGCGTGCGTCCGTCCGGGCTGAAGGCGAGCAGGTAGATCGCGCCGCCCCGGCCCGCCAGGGGCGTGCCGACCGGCTGCGGGCGGCGGGGATCCCGTACGTCCCACAGGCGGATCGTGCCGTCGTCCGAAGCGCTGGCGAGGGTGCGGCCGTCCGGGCTGAAGACCGCGGTGCTCACCCAGCTGGTGTGGCCGGTCAGGGGCCTGCCCAGCGGTTCGGGGCGCGTCGGGTCCGTCACGTCCCACAGCCGGACGGTCCGGTCGTAGCTGGCGGTCGCCAGGGTCCGCCCGTCCGGGCTGAACGAGGTGAGGTAGACGGCGCCGGTGTGGCCGAGGAGAGGGGTGGCCAGCGGGGCGTTCACGATCGAGATCAACCGGTTGCGCGTGCCCTCGTCGTCCGGGCGCAGGCGGTGTGCCACGAGGTCGAGCTGCGCGGACAACGACGGATCCGTGTACTGGACGCGGTCGGCTTCCGCGAGCACCTGCTCGAACACGGCGTCGTTCCGCTGCTGCCACGCGACCACCGACGAACCGACGGCCAGGACCACCAGGGCGACCAGGGCCGCCACCGCACAACGCCCGATCCGGACCGTGCGCTTGCGCAGCCTGACCGAGGCCGCGAGGAATTCCACCGCGCCGCGGGTCAGGGCGAGGTCGCCGGCGGTCTCCGCCCAGGCGTGGGCGTGTTCGAGACGAGAACCCCGGTAGAGCAGTGACGTGTCGCGGTCCGAGCTCTCCCAGGCCCTGCTGTCGTCCTCCAGCTGCTGGCGCAGCAGGTTGCCGTTCCTGTCCTCGTCGATCCACTCGCGCAGCCGCGGCCAGGCGTGGAGCAGCGCTTCGTGGGTGATCTCCACCGTGTCCGCGTCGAGCGTCACCAGGCGGGCGCGCACCAGCGCTTCGAGCGACTCGTCCGTCTTGCCGGGGTCCGTCGACTCCTCCGCCAGCTGGCGGCGCGTCCCCCGCCGCCGCGTGGCCGGGGTGTCCTCGCCGAGCCGGACCAGTCGCAGGAGGAGCAGCCGTGCGGCCGAGCGTGCCGCCGGGTCGAGGCCGGACCACGCGCGCTCGGCGGTCGCCGCCACGGCGCCCTGGATTCCTCCGGACGCGCGGTAGCCGGCCAGGGTCAGCCTTCCCGCCTTCCGCCGCTGCCAGGTGGCGAGCAGGGCGTGGGAGAGCAGCGGCAGGACTCCCGCGTCGTGCGCCCCGCGGGGTCCGTCGGTGCTCACTTCGCGGACGATGAGCTCCGCCAGCCCGGGCTCGAGTTCCAGACCGACGGCCTTGGCCGGCCCGGTCACCGCCCCGCGCAGTTCCGCGGTGGTCAGCGGCCCGAGCACCATGTGCCGGTGCTGCAGCGCGTCGGCCAGCTCGGGATAGCCGAGGCAGTGCTCGTAGAAGTCGGCGCGTATGCCGAGGACGACGAGCGCGGGGGCCGGGGCGCCGGGGCCGTCGGGCGAGCACATGGCGTGGAGGAGCCGGATGAAGGCGCGCCTGTTCGTCTCGTCCGAGCAGAGGGTGAACGTTTCCTCGAACTGGTCCACGATGATGACCGGACGGCCGGGGGAGGACGTCTCCCGTCGCGCCCATGCCGTGACGGCCTCCCTCGCCTCCCGCGCGAAGGGCGTGGTGGCGCTCGGCTCCTCCTCCGCCGGGTCGTCCGCCGCGGGGACGACCCTCGCGAGGTCGGGGATCCCGCGGACCAGCTCGGCGAGGGGGTCGGCTCCCGGTACGAGGTGCAGGACCTCCCGCGGCTGGTGGTTCTCGTCTCCCGGCGCGCCGTTTCTGAGCGAGGGCACCAGGCCGGCGTTCAGCAGGGAGGACTTGCCCGCCCCTGAAGCACCCACGAGGACGACCAGGCCGCCCGTCTTCTCCGCCGCGCGGAGCTGGGCGACGAGGGCGTCCGTGCTCCGCTCGCGGCCGAAGAACCACTGGGCGTGCTGCGGACGGTACGCGGCGAGTCCCAGGTACGGGCAGACGCCACCGGGGACGGCCGGCGCGGCGGCCGGGGGCCGCTCCTCCTCCGCCGCGGACGAGGCGGTGCGGTCGCCGACGGGGTCGGTCACCGCGCGCTCCCAGAGGCGCTGCCACTGCGCGAGGTCGTACAGCCCGGCGGACACGGGCACGGGCCGCGATCGCCGGGCCTGGGGGATCAGGACGTGCAGCACGGCCGCGAGGGCGGCGAACTGGGCGGGCACGTTCCTGGCACGCCGCCAGTCGCTGATCCGCTGGGCGGACACCCGGACGAGCCGTCCGCGTTCGTCGACCCGCTGAAGCTGGGCGACCGCCTCGGCCACCCGCTTGAGGGGCGGGTTGCCGGCCTCCTTGTAGAGCAGCGCGAGGCGCTCCGCGAAGGCCGTGCGTGCCTCCGAGTCGGAACTCAAGGCCTCTACCCCTTACTTCCCCCGCCCCCGGACATCCGGACCGGAAAACTCACCCTATACGTCTGACCTGCGGTTATGGCCTTGCCGCGAGGCCGGAGCCTCCCCGGCGGGAGCCAGAACTGACAGGATCACGAGCAGCAGCGAACCAGCCGCGCGTCTCCCGAACAGGGCACCAGCTCAGCGCTCCCCGAGGCAACTCATGACGAGCGTGTTCTTGGTCGCTTCCGCGCCGCCAGTCTTCGGTCCGCGCGGTATCCGCACGGATCGACGCCGCACGCATCGTCCGGTACCGGTCCGCACGCGGGGAGGGACCGGTACCGGACGACGCGGTGGGGAGAGCGAGATCTCCACCGTGGGACCGTGCCGCGGAAACCGCCTCCTGAAAGGTCGCCGGGGAACCACCCTGGGAAGCCACTCCGAGCGATCACTCCCGGCAACCGCCCCGGCGAACCGCCCCCGCAACCCGCAGCACCTGGCCGCAAACCCGGCGAACCCCGCGGCACTCCCGGAAACCACTCAGGGGCCCGACCCGCTCTCGCGGATCAGGCCCCTGATCTGGTCTTACAGCTGTCGGGGTGGCGGGATTTGAACCCACGACCTCTTCGTCCCGAACGAAGCGCGCTGCCAAGCTGCGCTACACCCCGATGTCGCTGCTCTGTTCTTCACGTCGCGGCGACATCGATTACTTTAGCCCACCCGCGCCCAGAGACGAAATCCGGTTTTCGCGGCCCGCCACCGCAGGTCGGAAGCGGTCCACGGTGACCAGGGCGAGGGCCAGGGCGTAGAAGGCGAGGCCGAGGACCAGGGCGTTGGTGAGGACGCCCGGGTAGCCGTGGGCGGTGACGTCGAGGAAGGGGTACGTGTAGCGGGTCGGGGTGTCGGGGGAGACGAGCGCGCCGCGGACCAGGGCGAAGACCAGGTAGGCGCCCGGCGCCGCGAGCCACTGGGCGGCGTGGCGCCACCGGAGGGTGCCCGGGCGGGTGAGCAGGAGCCAGTCGAGGACCACGCCGAGCGGGGTCACGCTGTGGAGCAGCTGGTTGGCGACCGCCCTGGCGCCGCTGAGGCGGGCGATCTCGGCGGCCTGGTTGAACTCGCTCGCCGGGTTGTCCAGGACCAGGTGGAAGACCAGCCCGACCACGGAGATGCAGAGCAGCACCCCGCCCGTCCAGACCGGTGCCAGGGGTGGTTGCCGCCGCCAGGCCCGTACGGCGCCCAGGCCGAGGACGACGGCGACGGCGGTGTTCGACCAGATCGTGAAGAAGCTGAAGACGACGAGGGGGTTCCCCTCGACGCACTCGATCACGATGCCCGTCGCCGCGGCCAGGGCGATCAGTGCGCGGAAGAGAGAGGTGGCGTACGGCATGGGGGCACCGTACGCGACCACTCCGGCCCGGGCGCCGAGGCCCGAGCGGTCGGGCGCGGGCCCGAGCGGTCAGGCGCGGGCCCGAGCGGTGGTCAGGCGCGGGCCGTCAGGGTGAGGAGGGTCGCCTCCGGCGGGCAGGCGAAGCGGACCGGCGTGTACCGGTTGGTGCCGCAGCCGGCCGAGACGTGCAGGTACGAGGTGCGGTCGGCGACCGTGTGGGTGGACAGGCCCTTCACGCGGTCGGTGTCCAGGTCGCAGTTGGTGACCAGGGCGCCGTAGAAGGGGATGCACAGCTGCCCGCCGTGCGTGTGCCCGGCCAGGATCAGCTCGTAGCCGTCCGCCGTGAACGCGTCCAGGGACCGCAGGTACGGCGCGTGCACCACGCCCATCGAGAAGTCGGCGTCCTGGTCGGGGCCGCCGGCCACCCGCTCGTAACGGTCCCGCTTGATGTGCGGGTCGTCGACGCCGGTGAAGGCGAGGTCGAGGCCGGGCAGCTTCAGCCGGCCGCGGGTGTTGGTCAGGTTCACCCAGCCCGCCGCGTCGAAGGCGTCCCGCATGCCTTCCCACGGGTTGTGGACGGCGCCGACCACCGGCGGGTTGCCGTTGAGGCCGTGCCGGCCCTGCACCTTCTCCTTCAGATAGCGGGCGGGGTTGCGCAGCCGCGGCCCGTAGTAGTCGTTCGAGCCGAAGACGTACACGCCGGGGAACTCCATCAGCGGCCCCAGCGCGTCCAGGACCTCCGGCACCGCCTCCGTGTCGGAGAGGTTGTCACCGGTGTTCACGACGAAGTCCGGACGCAGTCCGGCGAGGGACTGCAGCCAGGCCCGCTTCTTGCGCTGGCCGCTGACCATGTGGATGTCGGAGACCTGGAGGACCCGCAGATCACGCATGCCCCGGGGGAGCACCGGGATGGTCACCCGGCGCAGTCGGAAGGAGCGGGCCTCGAAGCCCGCCGCGTAGACGATGCCGGCCGCTGCCGTCGCCGTGAGGCCTGCCGTGATCTTCAGGGGGATCCCGTACCGTGCGCGCATCCCCTTATCGTCGCAGACCCGTCGAGCGGCTTCGTGGACACGGCGGTCGGAAATGCGCGGGCGGTACGGCCCCGGCACCTGCCACACTTGTGCGCATGACCACGCTCAAGGCCAAGCTTCAGGACGACCTCAACGCCGCGATCAAGGAGCGCGACGAGCTGCGCTCCTCGACCCTGCGGCTGACCATCGCCGCCGTCACGAAGGAGGAGGTCGCGGGCAAGACCAAGCGCGAGCTCTCCGACGACGAGGTGCAGAAGGTGATCGCCAAGGAGGCGAAGAAGCGCCGCGAGGCCGCGGACGCCTTCGCCCAGGGCGGTCGCGCCGAGCAGGCCGAACGCGAGCGGGCCGAGGGCGAGATCCTGGACGCGTACCTGCCGAAGCAGCTGAGCGACGAGGAGCTGGAGGCCGTCGTGGCCGCCGCCGTCGAGGAGGCGAAGGCCGCCGGTGCGGAGGGCCCGCGTGCGATGGGCGCCGTCATGAAGATCGTCAACCCGAAGGTCGCCGGGCAGGCGGAGGGCGGCCGCGTCGCCGCCGTCGTGAAGAAGCTCCTCGCCGGCTGATCCGCCCGCGCACGGCACGCGCGCACAGCGACACACGACACACGAAGGCGCCCCTCCCGGTCATCGGGAGGGGCGCCTTCGCCGTACGAGCCGGAGTACGGGTACGACCGGAGTACGGGTACGAGCAGGAGTACAGGTACGAGCAGGCGTACGGGTACAGCAGGCGTACGGGTACTACCGCCTACCGGGCCACTGGCTAGCCGTCGCGGCCGCCGTTCCCGTTGCCGGGCCTGCCCGCCGTCCCGCCGATCAGGTCCGGCGGGAGGGTGATCCCGCCCGGGAGCGTGGTGCCCGGGTTCGGCCCGCCCGGCTTGTTGTCGTCGCCGGGGCGCTTGTCCTTGTCCTTGTCCTTGTCACCGGGCTGCGCGCCGCGCGGCACGTGGATCGGGACGAAGGACGGGGTCTCACCGGCGTCGAGCGCGCCGGTCATCGCGATCCGCCAGATCGGGCCGGGGAGGCAGCCACCGCAGACCTTGTCGTAGTACTGGCCGCCGATGGTGATGTCGTACATCGACTTCTTCTCGCCGACGTCGTCACCGACCCACACCGCCGTGGACAGGTTCGGCGTGTAGCCCACGAACCAGGCGTCCTTGCGGTCGTTGGTCGTACCCGTCTTGCCCGCGTTGTCACGGTCGCTCAGACCGGCCTTGGTACCGGTGCCGTCCTCGACGACGCCCTTCAGCATCTGGTTGACGGTGTCGGCGGTCCGCTCGCTCATCGCCTTGGAGCACTCGGTCTGCGGGACCTTCAGCTTCTCGCCGCCCGCCGTCGTGATCGACTCGATGGCGATGGGCGTGCAGTACGTGCCGCGGTTGGCGAAGGTCGCGTAGACCGAGGCCATGTCGAGCGGGGTGGCCTCCTGGCCGCCGAGGGTGATGGAGGGAAGCTCCTTCAGCTTCTTGCCGAGCTCCCGCTCGTACCCCATCTTCTGGGCCATGTTGACGGTCTCGCAGAGACCGGCCATCTGCTCGAGCTGCGCGAAGTAGGTGTTGATGGACTTTCCGAGCGCGCTGGTCATGTCCCAGGTGCCGGCCTCGGACTGCATCTCGTTCTGCAGGTCCCAGTTGCCGCCGCCGGACGGACCGCCGGCGCAGGTGGTGTACGAGTTCATCGGCACCGAGATCTTCCACGGCGTCGTGAACGACTGGGCCGGGCTCAGGCCCTTCTCCAGCGCCGCGGCGGCCGTGATCGGCTTGAAGGTCGAGCCGACCTGGAAGCCGTAGGTCGTGCCGCCCATCTTCTTGCCGACGGACAGGTTGAGCGTCGTCTGGTGGAGCTTCTGGTCGAGGCCGTATGGGCGGGACTGACCCATCGAGAGGATCTTGCCGCTGCCGGGCTGGACCTGGACCACCGCGGCGGCGACCGGGTCGTCCTTGTCGACCTTGGCGATGGCGGCCTCGTTGGCGGCGGCCTGGGCGCGCGGGTCGAGGGTGGTCCGGACGGTCAGGCCGCCCAGGTTCCACAGCTTCTGGCGCTCCTCGGCGGTCTTGCCGAAGACCGGGTCGTTGAGGATCGTCTTGCGGACGTAGTCGCAGAAGAAGCCGGCGCCGTCGACGGCGGTGATGCAGCCGTTCTTCGGCGACTTCACCTTCAGCTTGATCGGGGTGGCCTTCGCTCTGTCGGCCTCCGCCTGGCTGATGTCCTTCACGTCGGCCATGCGCTGGAGGACGGTGTTGCGGCGCTTGGTCGCCTCCTGGATGTCGTTCACCGGGTCGTAGCGGCTCGGCGACTGCACGAGGCCGGCCATCATGGCGGCCTCGGGGAGGTCGAGGTCGGCGGCGGGCTTGGAGAAGTAGCGCTGCGAGGCGGCCTCGATGCCGTAGGCCTGCTGCCCGAAGAACGTGATGTTGAGGTAGTTCTCCAGGATCTTCTTCTTGCCCAGCTCCTCCTCGACCTGGATGGCGAACTTCAGCTCGCGCACCTTGCGGCCCATGGTCTGCTGGGTGGCCTGGGCGACCTTCTCGGGGTCGTCGCCGGCCTCCTCGACGAAGACGTTCTTCACGTACTGCTGGGTGAGCGTGGACGCGCCCTGCGCGACCCCGCCCGACTGCGCGTTGCGGTTGATGGCGCGCAGCACGCCCTTGAGGTCGATCGCGCCGTGCTCGTAGAAGCGCGAGTCCTCGATCGCGACGATCGCCTTCTGCATGTACGGGGAGATCTTGTCCAGCGGCACGACCTTCCGGTCGCGCGAGTACACGGTGGCGATGTGGCCGCCCTCTGAGTCGAGGATCGTGGTGCGCTGACTCAGCGGCGGCGTCTTCAGGTTGGACGGGATCTCGTCGAACCCCTCGACCGTGCCCTTCGCCGCCAGCCCCACCACTCCGGCCGCGGGCAGGGCGATGCCCGCCAGCACGGCTCCGGCGAGCACACTGACCCCGAGGAACTTGGCGGCCTGCTGGGTCCCGGTCAGACCTCCGCCCGAGCGCTTCTTTGCCATGGGGGCAGCCTACGTTCTCATTCGCCGGACACACGTATATGCCTTGGCCTAAGCTGCTCCCAACTGTCACAGCAGTGTGGTCCGGCATCAAGACCCGTGCGTGACGTAGGTGTGAATTCCCGCGTCCCCGAAGCGCGGTGGCTTCATGCCTGAATCGGGCTCATGTCCGGTATGGCCGTGATGTCCTGGCGTCACTCCCCTGGGTGATCTGACGCGTACGCATAGTCCGTTCGGGCCATTCAAGATTGGGCCCGAAGGGGGTGTTGCGCTGTCCCCGCCTTCCGTAACGTCCCAACTGGCAGCGGTGAATATGCCGCTACCGCCGTGGGGGAGCCTCGATTCGGGAGAGGACGGCGCCGGTATGGGCTGGGTAGCTGACTGGAGTGCGCAGGCGGCCTGCCGCACTACCGATCCGGATGAACTTTTCGTGCAGGGCGCGGCGCAGAACAGGGCGAAGGCGGTGTGCACCGGGTGTCCGGTGCGGACCGAATGTCTTGCCGACGCCCTCGACAACCGCGTGGAATTCGGCGTGTGGGGCGGTATGACGGAGCGCGAGCGGCGCGCCCTGCTGCGTCGCCGGCCGACCGTCACCTCGTGGCGCCGGCTCCTGGAGACCGCGCGCACGGAGTACGAGCGGGGAGCGGGCCTGCTGCCCGTGGCGATGGACGACGACGCGACGTACGAGACGTACGCGGCGGTGGGCTAGCCCGCCGCCTGACCGCGCATCGCTTGCGCACCGCTCGCCCGCCGCGTGAGCACCACGTGAGCACCGTGTGCCTCCGCCGACAGGCGGGGCGACCCTGACGGCCGCCCGGCCGACGGGTCGGCTACGGCATGCGGCCGAGCGCGAGTCGGTCACCGATGGCCCGCAGCCCGTCGAGGTCGTGCACATCGCCGGGCAGGGCGGCCACCTCGGCGACCGCCACCTCGGGGTGGAGCGCGGTGAAGCGGTCGCGTGTGCGCTGCTCACGCGCGAGCACCTGCATCCGCTCGGCGTGGAGCCGGAGCAGACCGGCGGTGAGTTCCTTCACGTCGGCGTCGGGTGCGGCCGGGTCCTGTGCGTCATTGCTGGGCGCGTCGATGTCCGTTGCGTACGTGTCCGTTGCGTCGGTGTCCGGCATGTCCGGTGCGGACATGCCGGTGCTCGACTGATCCGTGTCCGACAGATCCGGGTTCGGCGGATCCGTGTCCGGCAGATCGGTCTCCGAATCCGTGCCGGCTGTGGGGGCAACCGGGGAGTCGGCTCGTGCGGTGGCGGCGCTGGCGGCGGTGGCGAGGTCTGACGGCTCGGGAGAGGTGGCACGGGAGCCACGCCCAGCAGTCTTCCCGCGCTCCTGATCCACAATGCGACCCTCGTCAAGATTTTCCGCGGCGGCCCGCGCCCGCTCGGCCGACAGCCGGGCGGCGCCGCTGCCGTGCACCCGGTTGAGGACGAGCCCCGCCAGCGGCATGTCCTCCGCGGCCAGCCGCTCCACGAAGTACGCCGCCTCGCGCAGCGCGTCCCGCTCCGGCGTCGCGACCACGAGGAAGGCCGTGCCCGGAGCCTGCAGCAGCTTGTACGTGGCGTCCGCGCGGGTCCGGAAACCGCCGAACATGGTGTCCATCGCCGCCACGAACGTCTGCACGTCCTTGAGGAACTGACCGCCGAGCAGCTTCCCCAGCGTCCCCGTCATCATCGACATGCCGACGTTGAGGAACTTCATCCCCGCCCGGCCGCCCACCTTGGCCGGTGCCATCAGCAGCTTGATGAACTTGCCGTCGAGGAACGAGCCGAGCCGCTTCGGCGCGTCCAGGAAGTCGAGCGCCGACCGGGACGGCGGCGTGTCGACCACGATCAGGTCCCACTCGTCCCTGGCCCGGAGCTGGCCCAGCTTCTCCATCGCCATGTACTCCTGCGTACCGGCGAAACCGGCCGACAGCGACTGGTAGAACGGGTTCTCCAGGATCGCCCGGGCCCGGTCGGCGTCCGCGTGCGCCTCGACGATCTCGTCGAAGGTCCGCTTCATGTCGAGCATCATCGCGTGCAGCTCGCCGCCGTCGCAGCCCTTGATGCCGTCCACCTTGCGCGGCACGTTGTCGAGCGAGTCGATGCCCATCGACTGCGCCAGCCGGCGCGCCGGATCGATCGTCAGGACCACGACCCGCCGGCCGCGCTCCGCCGCGCGCACGCCGAGGGCGGCCGCCGTCGTCGTCTTGCCGACGCCGCCCGCGCCGCAGCACACGATGATGCGGGTGGTCGGGTCGTCGATCAGCGGGTCGAGCTCCAGACCGGGCGCCGTGTCCAGACCGGGCGCCGTGTCGAGACCGGTCGAGGCCGCGGTCTCCTTCGCCGCGGCCTCCCTCGTCGCGTTCTCCGTCACGCGCCCACCCCTTGCCTCCGCAGCTCCTTGGCCAGCCGGTAGAGGCCGGCGATGTCCGCACCGTCCCCCAGGAAGGGGAGTTCGAACGTCGGGACCCCGATCCCGTTCAGCGCCTCGCGCTGGGCCCGCTCCAGCTCCACCCGCTGGGCGTGCTCCGCGGCCTGCTCCAGGAGCGGCTCGACCAGCTTCGTGCCGCCCTTGATCCCGACGGACGCCAGCGTCCCGGCGATGGCCTCCCGGTGGTCGCCGGAGGCGGCCCGTACCGCCGCCTCGTCGAGGACGTGCGGGCGGACCATGTTCACGATGGCGCGGCCCACCGGCAGTTCGGCGTCACGCAGCTCCGCGATGCCGTCGGCGGTCTCCTGGACGGGCATCTCCTCCAGGAGCGTCACCAGATGGACCGCGGTGTCCGGCGACTTCAGGAAGCGCATGATCGCCTGGGCCTGATTGTGTATCGGCCCGATCCTCGCCAGGCCCGCCACCTCGTCGTTGACGTTGAGGAAGCGGGTGATGCGGCCGGTCGGCGGCGCGTCCATCACCACGTAGTCATAGGTGAAGCCCCCGTGCTTCTCACGCCGGCGCACGGCCTCGCAGGCCTTCCCGGTCAGCAGGACGTCCCTGACGCCCGGGGCTATGGTCGTCGCGAAGTCGATCGCGCCGAGCTTCTTCAGGGCCCGGCCCGCGCTGCCCAGTTTGTAGAACATCTGGAGGTAGTCGAGGAGGGCGCGCTCGGCGTCGATCGCCAGGGCGAACACCTCGCCGCCGCCCGGTGCGACGGCGATCTTCCGCTCCTCGTACGGCAGCGCCTCCGTCTCGAAGAGCTGCGCGATGCCCTGCCGGCCCTCCACCTCGACGAGGAGGGTCCGCTTGCCCTCGGTCGCGAGGGCGAGCGCGAGTGCGGCGGCGACCGTCGTCTTACCGGTACCGCCCTTGCCGCTGACGACCTGGAGCCTGCTCACGTCTTCGAGCCTAACCACTGGCGGCCCGGACCAATCAGAGGGCCGCCCCGGACGCGTCCCTGAATGAGCCCCCTACGGGAACGGGGCGCCTCGCGACAGCGGCTACAGTCGCCTCATGACCAAGTGGGAGTACGCGACTGTGCCGCTGCTGGTGCACGCGACGAAGCAGATTCTTGACACCTGGGGCGAGGACGGCTGGGAGCTCGTCCAGGTCGTGCCCGGGCCGAACAACCCCGAGCAGCTCGTGGCCTACCTGAAGCGGGAGAGGTCCTCGTGAGCGGGGCCGGAGCCGTCGAGGCGAAGATCGCCGAGCTGGGCCTGACCCTGCCCGAGGTCGTCCCGCCGATCGCGGCCTACCAGCCGGCCGTGCAGTCCGGCGTGTACGTCTACACCTCGGGCCAGCTCCCGATGGTGGCGGGCAAGCTGCCGGTGACCGGCAAGGTCGGCGCCGAGGTGACGGCCGAGGAGGCCAAGGAGCTCGCCGCCACCTGCGCGCTCAACGCGCTCGCGGCCGTGAAGTCGGTCGCCGGTGACCTGGACCGGATCAAGCGGGTCGTGAAGGTCGTCGGCTTCGTCGCCTCCGCCCCCGACTTCACCGGCCAGCCGGGTGTCATCAACGGCGCCAGCGAGCTGCTCGGGGCCGTCCTCGGCGACAAGGGCGTGCACGCCCGCAGCGCCGTCGGCGTCACCGTCCTCCCGCTGGACGCGCCGGTCGAGGTCGAGGTCCAGGTGGAGCTCGAGTCCGCCTGAGCGCCGCGGGCCGGCAGGCCCTGATGCCGTAGAAGTGGTGTGGCCACGCTTCGGGCACGCCGCGGCAGCGCTGTTGCCGCGCCGCGGCCACGCTTCGGGCATGCCGCCGACGCGCCGCGGAAGCGCCGTACGACAGCCGACGAGCCGGTTTCCTCCCACCTGGAGGGAACCGGCTCTCGTGCATTTCGATGCTTGCGCATAGCATCCGGCCATGTCGAATGGTCAGTCGAACGGACAGTGGTACCCACCGGAGTGGCCCGACCGGATCCGCGCCCTCGCCGCCGGTGAGCTGGTCCCGGCGACACCCAAGCGGGCCGCCACCGTGCTCCTCCTGAAGGACGGCGCGGACGGCCCCCTCGTCCACATGCTGCGTCGCCGCGCCTCCATGGCCTTCGCCGGCGGCGCGTACGCCTACCCCGGCGGTGGCGTCGACCCGCGCGACGAACATCCCGTGCGCTGGGCGGGCCCCTCCCGGGAGGAGTGGGCCGACCGGCTCGGCCTGGCGGACCCGGCGCAGGCGCAGGCCGTCGTCTGCGCCGCCGTCCGCGAGACGTACGAGGAGGCGGGCGTCCTGCTCGCCGGGGAGACCGCGGACACGGTCGTCGGCGACACGACGGGCGACGACTGGGAGAAGGACCGTGCGGCGCTCGTCGCCCGCGAGCTGTCCTTCGCCGACTTCCTCGACCGCCGCGGGCTCGTGCTCCGCTCGGACCTGCTGGGCGCCTGGGCCCGCTGGATCACCCCCGAGTTCGAGCCCCGGCGCTACGACACCTGGTTCTTCGTCGCGGACCTCCCGGCCGGCCAGCGGACCCGCAACGCCTCCACCGAGGCCGACCGCACGGTCTGGATCCGCCCGGCGGACGCCGCGGCCGGGTACGACCGGGGCGAGCTGACGATGATGCCGCCCACCATCTCGACCCTGCGGGCGCTCGAGCGGTACGGCAGCGCGGAGGAGGCCCTGGCCGCGGCGCGGGAACAGGACATGACTCCCGTACTCGCGCAGGCGCGCCTGGACGGTGAAAGGCTGGTCCTGAGCTGGCCGGGCCACGACGAGTTCACGAAGCACATCCCGACGGCGGGGCCGGAAGGAGGGACGGCATGAGCGACGCCGCAGCCCTTCCGGGGCAGCCGCGCGGGTCGGTGAGCTCCGGACCGGGCACCACGCGCGCGTACAACGTGCTCGCGCCGAACCCGTCCGCGATGACCCTGGACGGCACCAACACCTGGATCGTCGCCGAACCGGACTCCGACCTCGCCGTCGTCGTCGATCCCGGGCCGCTCGACGAGGGGCACCTGCGCAACGTCGTGGCGACCGCCGAGAAGCTCGGCAAGCGGATCGGGCTCACCCTGCTCACCCACGGCCATCCCGACCACGCCGAGGGCGCGGCGCGGTTCGCCGAGCTGACCCGGACCGCGGTGCGGGCGCTCGACCCGGCGCTCCGGCTCGGCGACGAGGGGCTCGCGGCCGGCGACGTGATCACCACCGGCGGGCTCGAGCTGCGGGTGGTGCCCACGCCCGGTCACACCTCTGACTCGCTGTCGTTCCACCTGCCGGCCGACCGGGCGGTGCTGACCGGGGACACGATCCTCGGGCGCGGCACGACGATCGTGGCCCACCCCGACGGGCGGCTCGGCGAGTACCTGGACTCGCTGCGGCGGCTGCGTTCGCTCACCACCGACGACGGGGTCCACACCGTCCTGCCGGGGCACGGGCCGGTCCTCGAGGATGCCCAGGGCGCCGTCGAGTTCTACCTGGCGCACCGCGCGAACCGGCTCGCGCAGGTCGAGACGGCCGTCGAGAGCGGCTACCGGACCGCTCCCGAGGTCGTGGCCCACGTGTACGCGGACGTGGACCGCTCGCTCTGGCCGGCCGCGGAGCTCTCCGTACGGGCGCAGCTGGACTATTTGAAGGAACGCGGCCTGATCTGAGCGCGACCCCGGGAACCTTACGCCTCCCCCGTGTGTCTTACGCTCCGCTTACATCTGGCCGTAGCTCTCGGGGGGAATCCCGTGTTCGTCATAGCAATCCTGCTGGTCATCGCCGCAGCGGTGCTGTACTTCGTCGGCCGCGCGAACGACACCCGCGGCCTCAAGCTCGGCGCCCTCGGCGCCCTGCTCGCCGGCGTGTTCTCACTGATCGTGAGCATGACGTACGTGATCAGCGCGTACGAGGTCGGCGTCCCGGTCGCCTTCGGCAAGGTCGGCTCGCCGATGAACTCCGGCATGCACATCAAGTCGCCGTTCACCAACGTCACGACCTTCTCCACCCGCCCCGTCGACCTCAACCTCTCCGACAAGGACGTGGTCGAGGTCCGTTCCTCGCAGGGCGGCGTCATGTACGCCGAGGTCACCGTGAAGTGGGCGGTGCACCCGTCCAAGGCGGTCGAGCTCTACAAGCTCGCCGGCAGCGAGGACGCCATCCAGCAGCGGCTCGTCTACCCGGACAGCCGCGAGATCGTCCGCAACGTCTTCGCCCGCTACACGAGCGAGCAGGGCTACGCCTCCGACCGCGAGAAGATCAACGCCGAGATCGCCGGCCTCATCAAGGAGCGTCTCGCCCCGCGCGGCATCGACGTCACCACCGTCAACCTGCGCAACGTGAAGCCCTCGGACGCCCTCCAGGGCCAGATCGACCGCAAGATCCAGCAGCAGCAGGCCACCGAGCGGGCCCTGGAGGCCTCCCGCACGGCGAAGGCGGAGGCCGACCGGCGCCGCATCGAGGCGGAGGGCATCGCCCGCGCCAACAAGATCCTCAACGATTCGCTGACCGACAAGGTCCTCATGAACCAGTGCATCGAGGCGTACAAGGAGGCCGCGGCGAAGAACCCGGTCTACGCGGTGCCCTGCGGCAGCGGCGGCTCGAACCCGCTGATCGTGGACGGCTCGAAGCGCTGATCCGACGCTGACGCCGGGCTGGTCCCGGCCGAGAACGCGGAAGGGGGCCGCCCGGTCGAACCGGGCGGCCCCCTTCTCGTACGTGCGAGGTGCCGGCGTACGGGATGCCGGCGTACGGGATGCCGGCGTACGCGGTGATGCTCAGCGCGAGCGCTTCGCGAGGCGCTCCACGTCCAGCAGGATCACGGCGCGGGCCTCCAGGCGCAGCCAGCCGCGCTGGGCGAAGTCGGCGAGCGCCTTGTTGACCGTCTCGCGGGAGGCGCCGACCAGCTGGGCCAGCTCTTCCTGGGTGAGGTCGTGGACGACGTGGATGCCCTCCTCCGACTGCACGCCGAAGCGGCGGGACAGGTCGAGGAGCGCGCGGGCGACACGGCCCGGGACGTCGGAGAAGACCAGGTCGGACATCTGGTCGTTGGTCTTGCGCAGGCGGCGGGCGACGGCGCGGAGCAGGGCGCTGGCCACCTCCGGGCGGGCGTTCAGCCAGGGCTGGAGGTCGCCGTGGCCGAGGCCGAGCAGCTTGACCTCGGTCAGCGCGGTCGCGGTGGCGGTGCGCGGGCCCGGGTCGAAGAGGGACAGCTCACCGATCAGCTCGCCGGGGCCGAGGACCGCCAGCATGTTCTCGCGGCCGTCGGGCGAGGTGCGGTGCAGCTTCACCTTGCCCTCGGTGACCACGTAGAGCCGGTCGCCCGGATCGCCCTCGTGGAAGAGCGCGTCGCCTCGGGCAAGCGTCGCCTCACTCATCGAGGCGCGCAGCTCAGCGGCCTGCTCGTCGTCGAGCGCCGCGAACAGCGGGGCGCGCCGCAGAACGTCGTCCACGAGTTCTCTCCTATGTCGACCTCAGTGCGATCAATCACAACAAGTTTGACTCACCGGACGGCCTTTCCGTACGTCAGGGGCCCGATTGGGTCGTGATCGGGTCCGCACGGGGCGGATGTCGGCGGCGGCCCCTAGGCTGGCCGGGTGTCCAACTCGCCGGTGAGAGCACAGGCCAAGGGGGCTGGAAGAGTGCGGGACGAAGTGAATTCCGCTGTGGGCGAACACGGTGTGTCGAAACAGACGAAAGCGACGAAACGCCCCCTGACGGGGGAGATCGGGACGCAGAGCGCGAGCCCTGGCACGGCGACGCCGACGTCGGCCGGCGCGAAGAAGGCCGCGTCCAAGAAGACCGCCGCCAAGAGCGCAGCCAAGACCACAGCCAAGACCGCCTCCGAGCAGACCGGCTCCAAGAAGACCGCCGCCAAGAGCGCCGTCCCCGCGAAGGCCGCCCCCAAGAAGACCGCCAAGAGCGCCGTCCCCGCGAAGGCCGCCTCCAAGAAGGCCGTCTCCGCGAAGGCCGCCCCCAAGAAGGCCGCCAAGCCCGAGTCGCATCTCGCCATGGTCCGGCGGGCCCGCAAGATCAACCGGGAGCTCGCCGACGTCTATCCGTACGCCCATCCCGAGCTCGACTTCCGCAACCCCTTCGAGCTCCTGGTCGCCACGGTCCTCTCCGCCCAGACCACGGACCTCCGGGTCAACCAGACCACGCCCGCCCTCTTCGCGAAGTACCCGACCCCGGAGGACCTGGCCGCGGCCGTCCCCGAGGAGGTCGAGGAGCTGATCCGGCCGACCGGCTTCTTCCGCGCCAAGACCAAGTCGATCATGGGCCTGGCCACCGCCCTCCGGGACGAATTCGGCGGCGAGGTGCCCGGCCGCCTGGAGGACCTGGTCAAGCTGCCCGGCGTGGGCCGCAAGACGGCCTTCGTCGTCCTCGGCAACGCCTTCGGGGTGCCGGGCATCACCGTCGACACCCACTTCATGCGGCTGGCCCGCCGCTGGAAGTGGACCGAGTCCGACGACCCGGTGAAGATCGAGGCGGAGGTCGCCGAGATCTTCCCCAAGAGCGACTGGACGATGCTCTCGCACCGGGTGATCTTCCACGGCCGACGCATCTGCCACGCCCGTAAGCCCGCGTGCGGCGCCTGCCCGATCACGCACCTCTGCCCGGCGTACGGCGAAGGCGAGACCGACCCGGAGAAGGCGAAGAAGCTCCTGAAGTACGAGAAGGGCGGCTTCCCCGGACAGCGGCTCAACCCGCCGCCCGACTACCCCGGCCGTCCCGCGCCGCCGCTGGGCGCCACGCCTTGAGGGAACGATCCGAGACTCCGACCGCGTTGTGAAACACGGGTGTGAAAGACGGGGGTGCCGATGACGCGCACTGACGAAGAGGTCCACGGGTCGGGCGGCCTGCTCAGCCGTGAGGGGCTGCCCGACTGGCTGGCGCCGGTCGACCGAGCGGCCCGCACGGTCGAGCCGGAGCAGCTCAGCCGCTTCCTGCCGCCCGCGGACGGCGCGGGGCGGCAGTCCGCCGTCCTCATCCTCTTCGGCGAGGGCGCGCGCGGGCCCGAATTGCTGCTGATGGAGCGCTCCGGCAGCCTCCGCTCGCACGCGGGGCAGCCCTCCTTCCCCGGCGGCGCCCTCGACCCCGAGGACGGCGACCCGGCCGCCGGCGGGCTGCTGCGGACCGCGCTGCGCGAGTCCCGCGAGGAGACCGGCCTCGACCCGGCCGGCGTCCAGCTCTTCGGCGTCCTGCCCCGGCTCTACATCCCGGTGAGCGGCTTCGTCGTCACGCCCGTGCTCGGCTGGTGGCGCACGCCCAGCCCCGTCGGGGTCGTCGACCCCGCCGAGACCGCCCGGGTCTTCACCGTCCCCGTGGCGGATCTCACGGATCCCGAGAACCGTGCCACCGCGGTCCACCCCAGCGGTCACCGCGGCCCCGCGTTCCTCGTCGAATCGGCTCTGGTCTGGGGTTTTACGGCCGGAGTGATCGACCGCATCCTTCATTTCGCGGGCTGGGAGCGCCCCTGGGACCGGTCCAAGCGGGTCCCGCTGGACTGGAGGTCATGACAGGCTGGCCCCGGGGCGACCGATGACGAATCTGCGAGGCTATTGACGGTGAACGTGCTGGACATCCTGTTGCTGCTCGCCGCCGTGTGGTTCGCGATCATCGGTTACCGTCAGGGTTTCGTTGTCGGCATCCTCTCGGTGATCGGCTTCCTCGGGGGCGGCCTCGTCGCCGTCCTGCTGCTGCCGGTCATCTGGAACCAGCTGACCGACCACAGCGAGGTCACCACGACGGCGACGGTCGTCTTCGTGATGGTGGTCATCGTCAGCGCCTCCGTCGGCCAGGCCTTCACCACCCACCTCGGGAACAGGCTGCGCCGGCACATCACGTGGACTCCCGCGCGGGCCCTGGACGCCACCGGCGGCGCCCTGGTCAACGTGGTGGCCATGCTCCTGGTCGCGTGGCTGATCGGTTCTGCACTGGCCCGCACCGCGATGCCCACCGTGGGCAAGGAGGTCCGCAGCTCCAAGGTGCTGCTCGGCATCTCCCAGGTGATGCCGGATCAGGCGCCGAGCTGGTTCGACGACTTCACCTCAGCGCTCGCCCAGAACGGCTTCCCACAGGTCTTCAGCCCCTTCGCCAACGAGCCCATCACCGAGGTCCGGGCGCCCGACCCGGCGCTCGCCGGCAGCCCCGTCGCCGCCCGCGCCCAGCGCTCCATCGTCAAGGTCGTCGGCACCGCGCCCAGCTGCGGCAAGGTCCTGGAAGGCACCGGCTTCGTGTTCGCCGAGCGCCGGGTCATGACCAACGCCCATGTCGTCGGCGGCGTCGACGAGCCGACCGTGCAGATAGGCGGCGAGGGCAAGCTCTACGACGCCAAGGTCGTGCTCTACGACTGGAAGCGCGACATCGCCGTCCTCGACGTGCCCGGCCTGCACGCCACGCCGCTCCAGTTCACCGACCAGGACGCCCGCAGCGGCGACGACGCCATCGTGGCCGGCTTCCCGGAGAACGGCTCGTACGACGTCCGTTCGGCGCGCGTCCGCGGCCGGATCGCCGCCAAGGGCCCCGACATCTACCACCGCGGCGAGGTGCGCAGGGACGTGTACTCCCTGTACGCGACGGTCCGTCAGGGCAACTCCGGCGGCCCGCTGCTCACCGCGGACGGCAAGGTCTACGGCGTGATCTTCGCCCGCTCGCTCGACGACGCCAACACCGGCTACGCGCTGACGGTCGACGAGATCCAGGAGGACATCCTCCGCGGCCGCGCCGCCAACCAGCAGGTCGACAGCCAGGGCTGCGCCCTCTGACGGCAGCGCGCGGCTCTTACGGCAGCGCGCGGCTTTGGCGGCGTCCTCAGGACCGCCCGCGTACGGGCTGTGTACGGCTATGTACGGGTGTGCCGCAGCCGGGCCGACACCCAGCGGGCCCGGCGGCGGAGGATGCGGGAGATCCCCACGTCCCGCGCCGGGTGCGGGTAGCCCTGGTCCTGCGTGCCGCCCCGCTCCGGGGCGTCGGATCCGCCGATCGAGCGGCGGTCGCGTGCTGTGTCACCGTAGTCGTGCGTCCAGCCCATACCCGGACGTCTGCCCGGGGCCCAAGGTCGGTAACCGCCCCGGGGCCCGCCAATTGGCGTATGCGCGAGGCACATGGCAGTTCGAGGGACGCCTGTGCGCCGGTGGCCACCACGGCCGGGCGACGGGCCGTCAGCGGTCCGGCTCGGGGTCCTTCAGCCAGTTGACGAGCTCCGTGGTGAACGCCACCGGGTCCTCCTCGTGGGGGAAGTGCCCGAGCCCGTCGAACAGCCGCCAGCGGTAGGGAGCCTCCACGTACTCCCCGGAGCCGGCCGCGCTGCGCGTCCGCATCACCGGGTCGAGCGAGCCGTGCAGATGCAGCGTGGGCACCCGCACCGGCCGCTTCATGCGCCGGTTGAACTGGATGCCGTCCGGGCGCGCCAGGGAACGCACCATCCAGCGGTACGGCTCGATGGAGCAGTGCGCGGTCGACGGGATGCACATCGCCCGCCGGTAGACGGCCAGGGCCTCCTCGTCGGCGGCCGAGCGGGGATGCGGGCCCGACCAGTCCTGGATCAGCCTGCCCACGAGTGCCGCCTCGTCGGCCACGAGCTGACGCTCCGGGATCCACGGGCGCTGGAAGCCCCACACGAAGGAGCCTGCGCGGGTCTGGGCGAAGTCGGACAGCATCGCCGAGCGCCAGCGGCGCGGGTGCGGCATCGAGGAGACCACGAGCCTGCGCACGAGCTTGGGCCGCATCACCGCCGCCGTCCAGGCGAGGTAGCCGCCCAGGTCGTGGCCGACGAGCGCCGCGTCCGGCTCGCCGAGCGAGCGGATCACGCCGGTGATGTCGAGGGCCAGGTTGGCCGGGTCGTAACCGCGGGGTGTGCGGTCGCTCCCGCCGACCCCGCGCAGGTCCATGGCCACGGCCCGGAAGCCGGCGTCGGCGAGCGCGGGCAGCTGGTGGCGCCAGGTCCACCAGAACTGCGGGAAGCCGTGCAGCAGCAGCACCAGCGGGCCGTCGCCCATCTCGGCGATGTGGAAGCGGGCGCCGTTGGCCGCGACGTCGCGGTGGGTCCACGGCCCGTCGATGCGTACGGGGCTTCCGCCGTTGGCGCTGCTGCTCTCTGGGACGGTCATGCGGACGAGCGTGCCACAGTCTCGCCCTTGGCCAGGGCGACTCGGGCCGCGTCGGCCGCGGGGCGCGGGTGCGGCTTGACGTTCTGCATGATCGCCGCGGTCTGCTTGGCCGAGGCGATGGACTTCTCCGGCTTCTTGACCTTGCGGAACTTCGCGTAGGCGAGCAGGCCGAGCAGACCGGCGAGCAGCACGTTGGCCGCGAAGGACAGCAGGAAGCACCAGACCATGTTCCAGCCGCCGTTGCCGTTGTGCCCGCCGGTCCAGGTGTTGATGGCGTAGGCGAGCGCGAAGCTCAGCATCGGCAGGGAGAACAACAGCACCACGCCGGCGGCGATGCCGGCGGCGCTGCCGATCGCACCGCGCTTGACGTCCTGACGGATCTCCGCCTTGGCGAGGGCGATCTCGTCGTGCACCAGGGCGGACATCTCGGCTGTCGCCGAGGCGACCAGCTGGCCGAGGCTGCGCTCGGTTCCGTCGAACGGGTCGCTCATGGCTGCTCCCTCTTCTCCTGTGTCGTCTGCCCTCAGATCATGCCGGACGGTCGGCCTCCCCGCGCGATGCCCCCGCCAGTCGGGCGCGCTCTCTGTGCTCCGCGGCCTTCCGCTCGTAGATGTCGGCCATCCGCAGGTGGTACTCCGGCATGTGCTCCTCGTAGATGTCGGGAATGCCGTCCTGGTCCTCGTCACGCTCCTCCTCCGCGCACAGCGCCTGGTACTTGCGCACCCGCAGCTTCAGCAGCACGGAGGCGAGCACGGCGGCTATGAGCGAGCCGACCAGGACGGCGGCCTTGACCTCGTCCGTGAGGGCGGCGTCGCCGGCGAAGGCCAGTTCGCCGATGAGCAGCGAGACGGTGAAGCCGATGCCGGCGAGGGTCGCGACGGCGAAGACGTCCGCCCAGGCCAGGTCGGGGTTGAGCTCGGCCTTGGTGAAGCGGGCGGTGAGCCAGGTGCCGCCGAAGATGCCGATCGCCTTGCCGACGACGAGTCCGAGGACCACGCCGAGGGTGACGGGCTGGGTGAACACGTTGCCGATCGCCCCGCCGGAGATGGCGACCCCGGCCGAGAACAGCGCGAACAGCGGCACCGCGAGGCCTGCGGATATCGGGCGGACCAGGTGCTCGATGTGCTCGCCGGGGGAGTGCTCCTCGCCGTCCCGGGTGGTGCAGCGCAGCATCAGGCCCATGGCGACGCCGGCGATGGTGGCGTGGACGCCGCTGTTGTACATCAGACCCCAGATGACCAGGGCCAGCGGCACGTAGACGTACCAGCCACGGACGCCCTTGCGCAGCAGCAGCCAGAAGACCGCGAGGCCGGCCAAGGCGCCTCCGAGAGCGGCGAAGTTGAGGTCGCCGGTGAAGAAGATCGCGATGATGAGGATGGCGAACAGGTCGTCGACGACGGCGAGGGTGAGCAGGAAGGCCCGCAGCGCCGAGGGCAGCGAGGTGCCGATCACGGCCAGGACCGCGAGCGCGAAGGCGATGTCGGTGGCGGTGGGCACGGCCCAGCCGTCCATGCTGCCGTCGCCGAGGGTGTTGACCAGCGTGTAGACCAGGGCGGGCGCCGCCATGCCGCATATGGCCGCGGCGACGGGCAGGGCGGCGGCCTTGGGGTCGCGGAGCTCGCCCGCGACCAGCTCGCGCTTGAGCTCGATGCCGGCGACGAAGAAGAAGATCGCGAGCAGACCGTCGGCGGCCCAGTGCTGGATCGACAGGTCGAGGCCGAGGGCGGCCGGTCCGATGTGGAAGTCCCGTATCGTCGCGTAGCTGTCCTTGAGGGGCGTGTTGGCCCAGACGAGGGCGACGACGGCGGCGACCAGGAGGAGCACGCCGCCGACGGTCTCGGTGCGCAGGGCGTCGGCGACGAACCGGCGCTCGGGCAGGCTCAGACGTCCGAGGAACCTGCGGTCGGTGGGCGTGGGCGCGGTCACGGTGTGGACCTCCGGTCGGTGGGCAGCACAGAGCACATGCCGACCAGACTTCCCGGCGCACCTCGGTTTTCCTGACGCGTCGCTGACGCGATCCTTACTTTACCTAAAGATGCCCGGCGGTGCCTGGTGATCTTCACTTTAGGTGCATAGCCGGACACCGGCACCCCCTGTGGACAACCGCCTGTGGACAACTTTCCGGGCATGCGGAAGCGCCCGCCCCGGAGTCCGGGACGGGCGCTTTCACCTGCGCTTTTCGGCTGCTCAGTCCTCGCTGGACGCGGCCGGCAGCTTGGTCTGGATGAGGTCCATGACCGACGAGTCCGTCAGCGTCGTGACGTCGCCCAGCTCGCGGTTCTCGGCGACGTCGCGCAGCAGGCGACGCATGATCTTGCCGGAGCGGGTCTTGGGCAGCTCGGCCACCGGCAGGATCCGCTTCGGCTTGGCGATCGGGCCGAGGGTCGCGCCGACGTGGTTGCGCAGCTCGGCGACCAGTCCTTCGTCCTCGCTGGCCGTACCGCGCAGGATCACGAAGGCAACGATCGCCTGGCCGGTGGTCTCGTCGGCGGCGCCGACGACCGCCGCCTCGGCGACGGACGGGTGGGAGACCAGCGCGGACTCGACCTCGGTGGTGGAGATGTTGTGACCCGAGACGAGCATGACGTCGTCGACCCGGCCGAGCAGCCAGATGTCGCCGTCGTCGTCCTTCTTCGCGCCGTCGCCGGCGAAGTACTTGCCCTCGAAGCGGGACCAGTAGGTGTCGATGAAGCGCTGGTCGTCGCCCCAGATGGTGCGGAGCATCGACGGCCACGGCTCGGTCAGCACCAGGTAGCCGCCGCCCCCGTTCCGGACCTCGTTCGCCTCGTCGTCGACGACGGTGGCCGAGATGCCGGGCAGCGGGCGCTGCGCCGAGCCGGGCTTGGTCTCGGTGACACCGGGCAGCGGGGAGATCATCATCGCGCCGGTCTCGGTCTGCCACCAGGTGTCCACGATCGGGCACTTGTTGGCGCCGATGTGCTCCCGGTACCAGATCCAGGCCTCCGGGTTGATCGGCTCGCCGACGGAGCCGAGGACGCGCAGCGACGACAGGTCGAACTTGGCGGGGATGTCGTCGCCCCACTTCATGAACGTGCGGATCGCGGTCGGCGCCGTGTAGAGGATGGTGACGCCGTACTTCTGGACGATCTCCCAGAACCGGCCCTGGTGCGGGGTGTCCGGGGTGCCCTCGTACATGACCTGGGTCGCACCGTTGGCCAGCGGCCCGTACACGATGTACGAGTGGCCGGTGACCCAGCCGATGTCGGCGGTGCACCAGTAGACGTCGGTCTCCGGCTTGAGGTCGAAGACGGCCTGGTGGGTGTACGCGGCCTGGGTGAGGTAGCCGCCGGAGGTGTGCAGGATGCCCTTCGGCTTACCCGTGGTGCCGGAGGTGTAGAGGATGAAGAGCGGGTGCTCGGCCTCGAACGGCTCCGGGGTGTGCTCGGTGGACTGGCGGGCGACGATGTCGTCCCACCACACGTCGCGGCCCTCGGTGAAGGCGGTGTCCTGCCCGGTGCGGCGGACCACGAGGACGTGCTCGACCTGCGGGCAGCGGGCGACGGCCTCGTCGATGGCGGGCTTGAGCGCGGAGGGCTTGCCGCGGCGGTAGCCGCCGTCGGCGGTGACGACCAGCTTGGCGTCCGCGTCCTGGATGCGGGAGGCGACGGCGTCGGCCGAGAAGCCGCCGAAGACCACCGAGTGGGCGGCGCCGATGCGGGCGCAGGCCAGCATGGTGATCGCGGCCTCGGGGATCATCGGCAGGTAGACCGCCACCCGGTCGCCCTTGCGGACGCCCAGCTCGGTCAGGGCGTTGGCGGCCTTGGAGACCTCGTCCTTGAGCTCGGCGTAGGTGATCGCGCGGCTGTCGCCGGGCTCGCCCTCGAAGTGGATGGCGACCCGGTCGCCGTTGCCCGCCTCGACGTGGCGGTCCACGCAGTTGTACGCGACGTTCAGCTCACCGTCGGCGAACCACTTGGCGAAGGGCGGGTTCGACCAGTCGAGGGTCTCGGTCGGCTCGGTGGCCCAGGTGAGCCGCCTCGCCTGCTCGGCCCAGAAGCCCAGCCTGTCCGCCCTGGCCTGCTCGTACGCCTCCGCCGTCACATTGGCGTGCGCGGCCAGTTCGGCGGGCGGCGCGAAGCGGCGCTCTTCCTTGAGCAGATTGGCCAAGGATTCGTTGCTCACGACTTCTCCCTTTCCCAGGGCGTCTTATGTGCCTGTGTGTCCCGCGTCATAGCTCATCAGGCGGATGCCCGGGTGACAAGAGCCTCCGGGCAATTGGTTTAGACCTGTGGGATGACATGCGGAGGTGACCCCTCTCTCCCCGAGCGGGAGGGAGCGAGGGGTCACACACTGGCACGGACGAACGGAAGGAAAGGTTCAGGACGCGCGAGCGGCCTGCCGGACCCTCGGGTACGCCTCCGGTGCCACGGCCGCGGGTGCCACGGCGGGTGCCACGGCGGGTGACACGGCCGCGGGCGGCACGTGGTTGAAGACGTCGTCGTAGCTGTGCACCTCGTCCGTCCCGGCCAGCAGATAGGCCTGCGCCTCGCCCACTTGGAAGTACATCCCGTGCAGGGTCAGCGTCCCTTCCGCGAGCCGCCGCGCCACCGACTCGTACGCCCGCAGATGCTCCAACTGCTGCACCACGTTGGTCAGACAGAGCTGCTCGACCGCGTCGGCCGGCAGCCGCCCGGAGATCCTGGCCCAGGCGTGCCGGCGGCTCGCCATCCGCTCCAGGCTCGGCCGGCCGTGCCGCAGCCAGCGCCGCAGCGGGCTCGGCGGGTCGTCCGGGCCGCTGTTCAGCAGGGCCTGCATCGCGCCACAGCCGGAGTGTCCGCAGACCGTGATCGACTCGACCCGCAGCACCTCCACCGCGTACTCGATCGCCGCCGCCACCGAGTCGTCCCCGCTCTCCTCGCCCGGCAGGGGCACGAGATTGCCCACATTGCGCACGGTGAACAGGTCACCGGGGCCGCTCGACGTGATCATGCTGGTGACCAGGCGGGAGTCGGCACAGGTCAGGAAGAGCTGCGAGGGTCTCTGGCCTTCCCGGGCGAGCCGCGCCAGCTCGTCCCTGACCAGCGGCGCGGTATCCCGCTGGAACGCGCCGATGCCGCTCGCCAGCCGGTGACCGGTCGTGTGCCGGGTCTCGTCGGCCGGCTGCTCGCCGCACTGGTGGTTGCGCCACGGCGTCCAGGGCCTGCAGCAGGAGTGGGACCCGTGGTCCCGCGCGGACGCGGCCTCGGGCAGGGTGTCGGCGATCCGGCCGCCGGACGGCCCGGTCGTCTCCACCGTGCCGCCACGGGCCAGATGCGCGGCCTGCCAGTCGTGCAGCGCCTCGTACGCCGCGTGGTCCATGAAGGAGCCGTCCAGCTCCACCACCACGGCGGCGCCCGGCGGGATCTGGTGCAGGGCCCGGCTCAGCCGCGGCACGGCGAGGAAGGTCAACTGGCCGCGGATCCGGATCAGATGGCGCCCGTCCTCCTCCTCCCGGGTGATCCGGGTACGGGCGAGGCGGTGCAGAGCGACGGCGACCGCCACCGCGATCCCGAGACCGACCCCTTCCAGGAGGCCGACGAACACCACGCCCGCCAGCGTCACGACGTACACCAGCGCTTCACGGTGACGGGTGACCGTGCGGATGTGCGTGATGCTGACCATCTGGATGCCGACGACCATGACGAGGGCGGCGAGCGCGGGCAGCGGGATGAGGTCGAGGACCGGGACGAGGAACAGGGCCGCGAGCACGATCCACACGCCGTGCAGTATCGACGAGTTGCGGCTGACGGCTCCGGCCGAGACGTTCGCGACGCTGCGCACCGCGACCCCGGCCACCGGCAGGCCGCCGAGAGCCCCGGACACCACGTTCGCCGCGCCCTGGCCCGCGAGTTCGCGGTCGAGCCGCGAGCGGGGGACCGCGGCCGCGCCGGTGTCGGCGGCGCGCTTCGCCGCCAGTTTGTCGACGGCGACGGCGGACAGCAGTGACTGCACGCTGGTCACCAGCGTGATGGTGAGCACCCCGGCCGCGATCCCGAGGAAGGGCCCTTCGGGGAGGCCGGGCAGCGCGTGGCTGCTCCAGGAGGGCAGGTCGACCCGCGGCACGTCGAACCCGGCGAGTGTCGCGACGGCAGTGGCGGCGGCCACGGCGACGAGCGCGGCGGGAGCCGTGCGCAGCAGCCGGCCCGTACGGCCGGGCAGGCGCGGCCAGAGCAGGAGCAGGCCGACGGTGAGGGCGCTGACGACGAGCGCGGCGGGCGAGGTGTCCGCGAGCTGGGCGGGCAGGCCGAGCGCGTTGTCGACGGCGGAGCTCTGGGGGCTGCCGCCGAGCACGATGTGCAGCTGGGCGAGAGCGATGGTCACGCCGATGCCGGCCAGCATCCCGTGCACGATCGCGGGCGACACGGCGAGGGCGGAGCGGGCCACCTTGAGGGCGGCGAGGCCGAGCTGGGCGAGTCCGGCGAGCACCGTGATGGCGCAGGTCGTGCGCCAGCCGTAGAGCTGGATCAACTCGGCGGTGACCACGGTCAGTCCGGCGGCCGGGCCGCTGACCTGGAGCGGGGAGCCGCCGAGGCGTCCGGCGACGATGCCGCCGACGGCGGCGGCCACCAGGCCCGCCTGCAGCGGGGCGCCGGTGGCGAGCGCGATGCCGAGGGAGAGCGGCAGCGCGATCAGGAAGACGGCCACGGACGCTGAGAGGTCCGCGCCGTCCAGCCGGAAGCGGCGTCGGGGGCTTTCCGGCGGACTGTGGGGCCGCTGGACGCGGGGTCGGTTGGTCGTGCGGGCAGGGGTGGTGAGAGTCATGTCCCGTCTCCTCCGGGGGCAGCGCGGTCGCGGCTCATGCGGGGTGCAGCGGCGGGGCCATCGGGCGTTGTCGACCGTTGATCATCAACGCTCAGTAAATGAAGAGTAATGGAGAGTAAAGACTCCGGCATTATTTTCGGGGCAAACGGGGCAAGGATTCACCGGATCCGGTGACAGAACGTAGCCATGCCGCTTGTCGTTGCCGCTCTCCGGCCGCCGTGGTGCGACGTTGACGCCGCTTGTACGGAAATCCGAGGAACCGTGCGAAGGGGCAGGCGGGCGACCGCGCAACCCGGGACCCGCCGCACGGCGCAATCCGGGACGCACCGCACGAGGCAACCGAGGACGCAGACCGAGGAGAGGTGGGCGGATGTCAGCCGCCGGGAGAAGGACCACTGTCCAGAAGAGGGCGTTCGCCGTCGGCGCGCTCGCCGTCGCCCTCGCGGCCGGGCTCGCCGGCTGCTCGGGCTCCGGCGGTTCCGCCCCCGGCGGGGCGCCGGGCGCGGGGGCGAAGAAGGAACCGGCCGCGGCCCCGCAGGCCGCGGTACGGCTGATCGGCGACGGCTCCACCGCCTTCACCGGACGGCAGCCCCACCAGCCGACCTGGCAGCGCCTGAAGCCCGGTCAGGAACCGCCGCAGTTCGTGGTGTTCTCCTGGGACGGTGCCGGCGAGGACAGCCAGCGGCTGTTCTCGCACTTCCGCAAGGTGGGCCGGCAGTACGGCGCGACCATGACGTACTTCCTCAGCGGGGTGTACCTGCTGCCGGAGGACAAGCGCGAGCTGTACGACCCGCCGAAGCACTCCCCAGGCCGCTCGGACATCGGCTTCAACGACGTGGAGGGCATCCGCGACACCGTGCGCGAACTGCGTGGCGCGTGGGAGGAGGGCAACGAGATCGGCACCCACTTCAACGGCCACTTCTGCGGCAAGGAGGGCGGTGTCGGCACCTGGTCGGTCGAGGAGTGGAAGAGCGAGATCAACCAGGCCAAGTCCTTCGTCAAGAACTGGAAGACCAACGCCGGTCTGAAGGCGGAGAAGCCGCTGCCGTTCGACTACGACAAGGAGCTGGTCGGCGCCCGTACGCCGTGCCTGGAGGGCCGGAAGAACTTCGTCCGGGCGGCGGCGCAGATGGGCTTCCGCTACGACACCAGCGGCGTCAACGACCAGATCTGGCCCAAGAAGGACCAGGGCCTGTGGGACCTGTCGATGCAGCTCGTCCCGGTGCCCGGCCGTGCCTTCCAGACGCTGTCGATGGACTACAACTTCCTCGTCAACCAGTCCGGCACGACGAAGGGCGACCCGTCGATGCACGAGTTCTGGGGCAACCAGATGCGCGACGGACTGGTGCAGGCCTTCGAGCGCTCCTACCGGGGCAACCGGGCGCCGCTGATCATCGGCAACCACTTCGAGTCCTGGAACGGCGGCACCTACATGCGCGCCATCGAGCAGACCATCGCCACGGTCTGCGTGCAGAAGGACGTCAAGTGCGTCTCCTTCCGCCAGCTCGCCGACTGGCTCGACGCCCAGGACCCGGACGTCCTCGCCAGGCTCCGCACCCTGAAGGTCGGCGAGGCCCCGCCGGCCGGCTGGAAGTCCTTCCTCGCCCCGCAGCCCGCCCTTCCGGCCGGATCGGCGGCGGCCCCGGCGGCCGGGGCCAGGCCGACCGAACGGCGCTGAGCCCCGGCCCGTGCCGTCAGCTGGGCTGGGGGACGGCCAGGCGTTCGTCCAGGACGAAGCCGGGGTCGACCTGCGCCGCCAGGTCGGCCCCCGTCTTGGCGTTGCCCCAGCTCTCCGCGTTCCGCAGGTGGAAGTGGACCATCTGGTGCGTGTAGCGCTCCCAGTCGCGGTGGGCGTACGAGTCGTCCGCCGCGTTCTGGAGGGTCTGCAGGGCCGTGCGGTTGGCCGCCTCGAGGAGATCGAAGCGGGGCGGGCGGCCCTTCTCCATGGAACGGACCCAGTCCGAGTGGCCGACCGTCACCAGCAGGTCCTCGCCGACCTCGGAGCGCAGGAAGTCGACGTCGTCCGCGCCCTGCACCTTGTTGCCGACGACCTTCAGGGCGACTCCGAAGTCCCGCGCGTACTCCTTGTACTGGCGGTAGACGGAGACGCCCTTGCGGGTCGGCTCGGCCACCAGGAACGTCATGTCGAAGCGGGTGAACATGCCGGAGGCGAAGGAGTCCGAGCCGGCCGTCATGTCGACCACCACGTATTCGTCCGGCCCGTCCACCAGGTGGTTCAGGCACAGCTCCACCGCGCCGACCTTGGAGTGGTAGCAGGCCACACCGAGGTCGGACTCCGTGAACGGGCCCGTCGCCATCAGCCGCAGCTCGCCGTCGTCGAGCCGTACGGGCCGTGCGCAGGCCTCGTACACCGGGTTGTCCTCACGGACCCTGAGCAGCCGCGAGCCCTCCCCGGGCGGCGTCGTCTTGATCATCGTGTCGGCGGAGGCGATCCGCGGATTGGAGCCCCGCAGGTACTCCTTGATCAGCGGCAGGTGCGCTCCCATCGCGGGCAGCGCGGAGGCCTCTTCGTCGCTGAGGCCGAGTGCGGCTCCGAGGTGCTGGTTGATGTCCGCGTCGACCGCCATGACGGGGGATCCGGCGGCGGCGAGATGGCGGATGAAGAGCGAGGACAGCGTCGTCTTGCCGCTGCCGCCCTTCCCTACGAAAGCGATCTTCATGTTCACCTAGCGTAGTGGCATGAATGCCGCGCGTGGTCAAGGTGCGTGAAGAAGACCACTCCAACGTGGGGTGCGGGCCGTGGGCGCGTAGCCTCGCTACTTATGAGTACGCACGCCTCTGACCCCCTGGCCGCCCTCGGCTCCCTGCCGGGCGTCGCCGACTCGGTGGACTCCGTACGCAAGGCCGTCGACCGGGTCTACGGCCACCGCGTGATGCGCCGCCGCAGCAACGAGATCACCTCCGAGGCGGCGCTGCGCGGAGCCCGCGGCTCGGCCGCCCTCGCGGGCGCCGACTGGGCCCTGGAGGAGGTCCGCCGACGTACCGACTTCGGCGCGGACCCGGAGGCCCGCACCGTCGGCGCGGCGCTGCGGCTGACCGCCGAATGCGGACAGCTGCTCTCCATCTGGCGCCAGTCGCCGCTGCGGGTGCTCGCCCGGCTGCACCTGGTCGCCGAGGGCGAGCCGCTCGACTCGACGGGGCGGCCGCGGCAGGCGGGCGAGCCGGTCGACGACACGCTGGTCGAGGCGCCGCTGCCGGACCCGGCCGAGGTGTCCGGCAGGCTCGACGGGCTCGCCGACCTGATCATCGCGGGCGGCAACGCCCCGGCGCTGGTCACGGCCGCCGTGGTGCACGGCGAGCTGCTGGCCCTGCAGCCCTTCACCTCCCACAACGGCCTGATCGCGCGGGCGGCTGAGCGGATCGTGCTGATCGGCAGCGGTCTCGACCCGAAGGCGATCTGCCCGGCCGAGGTCGGTCACGCGGAGCTGGGGCGGGCGGCCTATCTGGCGGCCTTCGACGGCTATCTGTCGGGGACGCCGGACGGCATGGCCGCCTGGATCGCGCACTGCGGGCGCGCGGTGGAGCTGGGTGTCCGCGAGTCGACGGCCGTCTGTGAGGCGCTGCAGCGCGGCGCGGCCTGAGAAGCCCCTGACATGGGTTGCGGCGGTACCAGACTTCGGTACCGCCGCTGGCACGTCCACCCAGTTACCAAGCGTCCTCGATATGTGCCCATCAGGCGGGGAACTTTGCCCTTCGCCTGGTGCGGCTGGCCCTTAATCGAAGGGTCGACGTCGCGTGGGTGCCAGGTTTCTGTGCGTCAGGTCCGTGGGGCCGTTCTGCTCAACAGGTGATCCTCTCGGATGTCCTAGGTCTCGCGGGCCTGATTCCTTTCTACTCCTGTCGGCGAGGAAGCGAAAGTCCTGGCTCCGCTTCTTTGCGTTCCGTTCAAATCCGGGCAAAGCGAGTGGCAAGTTCCGAGGTCGGGGCGCCGGCCGGGCGGCGGGGGCGCCGGCCGGTGAGGCGCCGGCTCAGGGTGCGGTTCAGGCGGTGGCCCCGGCCGCGAGCCTCGCCAGTGCGGCCTGCCGGCGGCGGCTCGCGTACCAGACGAGCCCGGCGGTGGCGGCCGCCGCGCCCACGGCCGCCGCGGCGACGAGTGCCGGGCGCGGCGGCAGGCGGAACTCGGGCAGTCGCTGCTTGAGCCGCACCGGCCGGTCGAAGACGAGGACCGGCCAGTCCCGGGCCGTCGCCTCGCGCCGCAGGGCCCGGTCGGGGTTCACCGCGTACGGGTGGCCCACCGCTTCCAGCATCGGCAGATCGGTCGCCGAGTCGCTGTACGCGTAGCAGCGGGACAGGTCGTAGCCCTCGGACTCGGCGAGCTCCCTCACCGCCTCCGCCTTGGTCGGGCCGTACGCGTAGTACTCCACCTCACCCGTGAAACAGCCGTCCTCGCCGACCACCATGCGGGTGGCGACGACGCGGTCCGCGCCCAGCATCTCGCCGATGGGCTCGACGACCTCGGCCCCGGAGGTCGAGACGATCACGACGTCGCGGCCGGCGGCGTGGTGGTCCTCGATGAGCGAGGCCGCCTCGTCGTAGATGAGCGGGTCGATCAGGGCGTGCAGGGTCTCGGCCACGAGCTCCTTGACCTGGGCGACGTTCCAGCCTTTGCAGAGCGCGGACAGATATTCGCGCATCCGCTCCATCTGGTCGTGATCGGCGCCGCCGATCAGGAACACGAACTGGATGTACGCCGTCCGCAGTGCGGCACGGCGACTGATCAGTCCGCCCCGGTAGAAGGACTTGCTGAAGGTCAGCGTCGAGGACTTCGCAATGACCGTCTTGTCCAGGTCAAAGAAGGCGGCTGCGCGCGGCATCGAGTGGTTTTCCACGAGCTGAGCATAGGTGCCCGCCATTCGGCGTACGCTGGGGCGCGTGGGTTTGCCTGAGAAGGCTCTCGGGTACACCATGGAAGTCACGGATCGTTCGCGACCGTGCTAACCCGGACCGGCTCCTCCCCCCCCCGAGTCGGCCGGAGAGACGACCCCCGCTCTCCCCCCCGGCGGGGGTCGTCGCATGTCCGGACCTGGTCCGGACCTGTTTTCTCCTCGGCCTTCCCTCATCTCTGCCCCTCCTTGCCCGACTGTGTCACCGCGCGGCCGGGTGGACGCGCGACACCCGTTTTCGTCACTCAGCGTAGTCGAGAGGCTGCTCTCCGGGCAGTACCGGTTCAGGTGGCGAAGTTATTCACAGGCGGCGGGTTATCCACAGTTTTTGACCAAGATCCACAAGTTTTTCCCGATGGCTGCACGGTGATTCCGGTCGCGAAGTCCGCGAACCGCAGGAATCACGTGAGGGGTGTGTGCCGTGGAGGGACCGAAGACTTCCGGAACGCCGACGCGAGGCGCGGCGACGGAGCGGGCGGTCGCGGGAGAGGGAGGCGGGCGGGCAGCCCGGCCGCTGCTCGTCACCGAGGACCTGGCACTCCTCGACGACCTGCTGCGGCTGTGCGCCGCCGCAGGCGCCGAGCCCGAGGTGCACCACACCGTGCCCGAGCGCCGCGCGGCCTGGACGGACCCGCCCCTGGTCCTTGTCGGAGACGACGCGGCGGCCCGCTGCCGCGGCGCCACGCGAAGGCCCGGAGTGCTGCTCGTGGGACGTGACCCCGACGACCCGGGCGTATGGCGGCGCGCTGTCCGGATCGGCGCGGAGGACGTGCTGACCCTGCCCGACGACGAGGGCCGTGTCGTCGACCTCATCGCCGACGCCGTCGAGGGCGTGGGGCGGCAGGCGCTGACCGTCGGCGTCATCGGCGGTCGAGGCGGCGCCGGAGCGTCCACGCTGGCCTGCGCGCTGTCGCTCGCCGCCGTCCGGGCCGGGCAGCGCACCCTCCTCGTCGACGGCGACCCGCTCGGCGGCGGACTCGACGTGCTGCTCGGCGGCGAGCGCGCCGAAGGGCGGCGGTGGCCCGACTTCGCCGCGTCGAAGGGACGGGTGGCCGGCGCGGCCCTGGAGGAGTCGCTGCCGTCGGTGCGGGGGCTGCGGGTGCTGAGCTGGGACCGGGGTGACCCGGTGCCCGTGCCGCCCGAGGCGATGCGCTCGGTCCTCGCCGCGGCCCGGCGGCGCGACGGAGTCGTCGTGGTCGACCTGCCCCGCCGGATCGACGACACCGTCACCGAGGCCCTCGCCCAGCTCGACCTCGGCCTGCTTGTCGTCCCCGGCGAGCTGCGGGCCGTCGCCGCCGCCCAGCGGATGGCCGGAGCCGTCGGCACGGTGCTGCGCGATCTGCGCGCGGTCGTACGCGGGCCCTACGCGCCCGGGCTCGACGAGCAGTGGATCGCCGACGCCCTGCGGCTGCCCCTCGCCGGCGAACTTCCCTGCGACACCGGCCTCGCGACGACCGGGGACGGCGGACCTCCGCCCGGCTCCGAGGTCCGCGGCGGCCTCGCCCGCTTCTGCTCCGCCTTCTGGGAGCGCGTTCTCGTACCGGAGCGTGCGGCATGAGCGGCACGGGACTTCTCGACGCCGTGCGCCAGCGGCTCGCGGAGAGCGGCGCCGAACCGACCCCGGCACGCGTCGCGGCGGCACTGCGGGCCCAGGGGCGGCTGCTCGGCGACGCCGAAGTGCTGGGCGCGGCGGAGGAACTGCGCTGCGAACTGATCGGCACGGGGCCGCTGGAGCCGCTGCTCGCCGACCCGAGGGTGACCGACGTCCTGGTCTCCGCGCCCGACCGGGTCTGGGTGGACCGCGGCGCCGGCCTGGAGGCGACCGGCGTGACGTTCCCCGACGCCGCGGCGGTACGGCGCCTGGCGCAGCGGCTCGCGGCGGTCGCGGGGCGCCGGCTCGACGACGCCAGGCCCTGGGTGGACGCACGGCTCCCGGACGGCACACGCATGCACGCCGTCCTGCCGCCGGTCGCCGTCGGCTCGACCTGTCTTTCGCTGCGAGTGGTGCGGCCGAGGGCGTTCTCCATGAGCGAGCTGGCCGAGGCGGGCACCGTCCCGCCGGGCGGCGAGCCGGTGCTGCGGGCACTGGTCGAGGCCCGTGTCTCCTTCCTCGTCAGCGGCGGCACGGGCTCGGGCAAGACGACTCTCCTGTCCACCCTGCTCGGCCTGGTCGGTCCGCGCGAGCGGATCGTCGTCGCCGAGGACTCGGCCGAACTGCGCCCCGACCACCCGCACGTCGTGCGACTGGAGGCTCGACCGCCCAACCAGGAGGGCGCGGGGCTCGTCACCCTGCGGGACCTGGTGCGGCAGGCGCTGCGGATGCGGCCTGACCGGCTCGTGGTCGGCGAGGTCCGCGGCCCGGAGGCGGTCGACCTGCTCGCAGCCCTCAACACGGGCCACGAAGGAGGCTGCGGCACGGTCCACGCCAACACGGCCGCGGACGTGCCCGCCCGGCTCGAGGCGCTGGGCACGGCCGCCGGGCTCGACCGTGCCGCCCTGCACAGCCAGTTGGGCGCCGGGCTCTCGGCGGTGCTGCACGTGGTGCGGGACCGATCCGGACTCCGGCGGATCGCCGAGGTGCACGTCCTCGAACGCGACCCGCAGGGCCTGGTGGTGACGGTTCCCGCCCTGAGCTGGGCACCGGGCGGCTTCCGGCGGCAGCGGGGCTGGGAGCGACTGCGGTCGCTGACCGGAGGCGGACGATGACGACGACGGGCGCGGCGGCGCTGTGCGCGGTTCTCGCGCTGTGGTGGACGGCTCGTCAGGAGCGGGCGGCCCGCAGGGACCGCGCGGTCCTCGCGGCGCCGGGAGGACCGGTGGAGAGCTGGACCTGGACCTGGGCCGCGGCGCCCGCGGTCGCCGCGGGGTGGTGGAGCGGGCTGCGCGGCCGGCCGGAGTGGTTGTGCCTGCCGGTGGCGGCGCTGGTCGCCCTGCTCGGCTCCTCACCGCTGCCGCTGCTCGCGGGGGCGGTCGGGGTTCCGCTGACCGGACGCCGGCTCCGGGCGGCGAGGGCGCTACGGGAGCGGAAGGCACGCGCCGACCGGGTCGTCGCCCTGTGCGGGACGGTCGCGGGAGAGCTGAGAGCCGGCTGGCAGCCCGCCCAGGCACTGGCGTTCGCCGCGCGCACCACGGGCGCGCTCGGCGGCCAGGAGGCGGCGGTTCTCGCAGCGGCCCGCTTCGGCGGGGACGTGCCGGAGGCGCTGCGCCGGGCGGCCCGCGATGAGGGTGCCGAGGGCCTGGCCGGGATGGCCGCCTGCTGGCAGGTCGCCGTGGACGGAGGTGCGGGCCTCGCCGCCGGCCTCGACCGGCTGGAGGCCGCGCTGCGGGCCCACCAGGACCAGCGGGAGCGGCTGCGGGCCCAACTGGCCGGGGCCTGGGCAACGGTGGCCGTCCTCGCCGTCCTGCCCGTCGCCGGACTCGGCCTCGGCGCCGCACTCGGTGCCCGCCCGCTGTGGGTGCTGCTCCACACGCCCGCGGGTCTCGCCTGTCTTGCCGTCGGCGGTGCCCTGGAGGCGGCGGGGTTGTGGTGGGCGGCCCGGATCGTGCGGGGAGGCGAGCGGTCGTGACAGCCGTCCTCACCATGCTGTGTGCCCTCGCGGCGGCGGCTCTGGCCCTGGCCGGCCGACGCCGAGACCGGCGGGCCCGCGCCCGGACGGCGGCCCTGCTGGGAGTGGGGAAGCCGCCAAGGAAGTCGGCGGATAACAGACGGAGACCGGTTCTTCCGGCTCGGGTACGGGCCTGGGGTGTGCCGTGTGCGGCGGGCCTCGCCGGGTTCGCGCTGATCGGCGGCCTTCCCGGGTTCCTGGTCGGAGTCGGCGTGGCCTGGGCGCTGTGGCGGTGGCGAGCACAGCGGCCGCACGCAGAGCACGAGGAACGGGACGAGGAGACGGCACGTCAGCTTCCCCTTGCTGCAGACCTTTTGGCGGCGTGCGCCTCAGCTGGGGCGCCGCCCGGGGAGTCGGCGGACGCGGTGGGCCGGTCGCTTGGCGGCCCGGTGGGCGAGCGGCTCGTCCGCGCCGCTGCCGAGCTGAGGCTCGGCGGCGAACCGGCCGATGTGTGGCGGAGGTTCGGCGAGATACCCGGTGCGGAAGGGCTGGCCCGCTGTCTGGAACGCGCGGCCTCTTCCGGGGCGCCCGCGGCCGATGCCGTGGCACGCCAGGCGGAGGCACTGCGCGCGGCCCGCGCCCGAACGGCGGCAACCCGGGCACAGCGCGCCGAGGTGCTGATCACCGCGCCGGTGGGGCTGTGCTTCCTGCCCGCGTTCCTGGCGGTCGGGGTGGCTCCGGTGGTGATCGGCCTGGCGAGCGGACTGCTCGGAGGCCGGTGAGAACGAAGTGGACGAGAGATCACGAGGAGGTACGGAAATGAAGCTCAGCGAGTCCAGGGAGTGCAGGAAGCACAGGGAGTCCAGGAAGTGCAGGAAATGCGAGAAAGGCGGGGGCTCGGGGAGCCGGCTGCTCGGATGGTGGCGGGACCGGACGGCGGCGGCACGCCGCGACACGGGCATGAGCACGACGGAGTACGCGATGGGCACGATCGCCGCCGCGGCCTTCGCGGCCGTGCTCTACAAGGTGCTCACCAGCGGCACGGTGAGCAAGGCGCTGGAATCGGTGATCGGGAAGGCTCTCGATGCGCCGTTCTGACCGGGGATCGGTGACCGCGGAGACGGCGGTCGCGCTGCCCGCCCTCGTCCTCTTCACCGCGGCCCTGCTCTGGGGACTGGCCGCAGCCGCCGCACAGATCCAGTGCGTCGACGCGGCCAGGGCCGGGGCACGGGCGGTCGCCCGCTCCGAGCCCGTCCCGGCCGCCGAGGCAGCGGCCCGGGCCGCGGCTCCCGAGGGCGCGAACGTCACGGTGGTACGGGAGGGCGAGCTCTGGCGGGTGGACGTCGAGGCGACCGCACCGGGGCCTGGTGGACTCGGGCTGACGTTGCGGGCCGGGGCGGCGGCGCTCGCCGAGGACACGGTAGGGGAGGCGATCCCATGAGGAGCGCCCGCCGGACCCGTCAGGCCGACAGGGGTGCGGCCACGGTGTGGACCGCGTTCGCGGCCTGCGCGCTCTGCGTCGTCTTCGGCGCGGTGCTGGCCCTCGGCCAGGCCGTCGCGGCCCGTCACCGCGCGGGCGCGGCCGCCGACCTGGCGGCCCTGGCCGCTGCCGGCCGCACGTTGTGGGGCGAGCAGGACGCCTGCGCGGCCGCGGCCCGCGTCGCGGCGGCGCAGGGCGCCACCCTGGTCCACTGCCACGTCCGCGATGACATCGCCGACGTCACCGCGCGCGTGGCGCACCCTCCATGGCATCCGCAGTCCCGCGCCCGCGCGGGCCCGCCTGCCCGCCCACCGGCCGGAAGCGCCTCTCCGGTCGTCCCTGCCCCTCCGGCCGTCCCTGCCCCTCCGACCGGCCCTGACCCGCCGGGAACGCCTTAGCTGCCGCTCGCCCGCCGGGGCCGGCCGGGCTCGTCCGTGGTCTCGGAAGAGGCGGCCTCCGCAGATGCGGTGTCCCCAGACGTGGCGGCCGCAGACGCCTCGGCCGCAGACGCCTCGGCCGCAGACGCCTCGGACGGAGACGCCTCGGACGAAGACGCGCCGGCGGCAGACGCGCCGCCTGCGGCCCCACCGTCCCGGGCCCCACCGTCTCCGGACCCGTTGCCCCGGGCCCCACCGTCTCCGGACCCGTTGCCCCGGCCCCCACCGTCCCCGGACCCGCTGCCCCGGGCCCCACCGTCCCCCGACAGGTTCTCCTGCGCCGCGGACTCCTCGGGGGCGCCTCGCAGGAGTTCCGTGAGGAGGCGGACGGCGCCGCGTTTGTGGAGGGGGTCGTTGCCGTTGCCGCATTTGGGGGACTGGATGCAGGAGGGGCAGCCGGCGTCGCACTCGCAGGAGGCGATGGCCTCGCGGGTGGCGGTGAGCCAGGCGCGGGCGGTTTGGAAGGCGCGTTCGGCGAAGCCGGCGCCGCCGGGGTGGCCGTCGTACACGAAGACGGTCGGGAGCAGGGTGTCGGGGTGGAGCGGGACGGAGACGCCGCCGATGTCCCAGCGGTCGCAGGTGGCGAAGAGCGGCAGCATGCCGATGGAGGCGTGTTCGGCGGCGTGCAGGGCGCCGCCGAGGATCTCCGGGTTGATCCGGGCGGCGTCGAGCTGGTCCTCGGTGACCGTCCACCACACGGCCCGGGTGCGCAGGGTGCGGGGCGGCAGGTCGAGCTTGGTCTCGCCGAGCACCTCGCCGGTGATCAGACGGCGGCGGAGGAAGGAGACGACCTGGTTGGTGACCTCGACGGAGCCGTAGCAGAGGCGGCCGGCTCCCCAGGGGATCTCGGTGTCGGTGGACAGGACGGAGATGGAGGTGGTGTCGCGGGCGGTGGTCGAGTAGGGCGGGTTCGCCTCCTCGACGAGGGCCACGGAGTCCTTCAGGTCCAGCTCGCGGACCAGATAGGTGCGGCCCTGGTGGAGGTGGACGGCGCCCTCGTGGACGGCGGCGTGGGAGGCGGCCTCGTCGACCGTGCCGAGCAGCCGGCCCGTGCCGGCCTCGACGATCCGTACGGGGCTGCCGCCGCCGCCCCGGATGTCGGCGAGGTCGGCGGCGCGCTCGCGGCGGGTCCAGTACCAGCCGGTGGAGCGGCGGCGCAGCAGGCCGGCGGACTCCAGCTGGGGCAGCAGCTCGGGTACGGCCGGGCCGAAGAGCGCCAGGTCGGACTCGGTCAGCGGCAGCTCGGCTGCGGCGGCGCACAGATGGGGGGCGAGGACGTAGGGGTTGTCGGGGTCGAGGACGGTCGACTCGACGGGCTGCTGGAAGATCGCCTCGGGGTGGTGGACCAGGAAGGTGTCCAGCGGGTCGTCGCGGGCGACGAGGACCGCGAGCGCGCCCTCGCCGGAGCGCCCGGCGCGGCCGGCCTGCTGCCACAGGGAGGCGCGGGTCCCCGGGTAGCCGGCGATCACGACGGCGTCCAGGCCGGAGACGTCCACGCCGAGCTCCAGGGCGGTCGTTGCGGCCAGGCCGAGGAGTTCGCCGGAGTGCAGGGCCCGCTCCAGGGCGCGCCGCTCCTCGGGCAGGTAGCCGCCCCGGTAGGCGGCGACCCGGCGGGCGAGGGTGCGGTCGACCTCGGCGAGGCGTTCCTGGGCGATCACCGAGATCAGTTCGGCGCCGCGCCGGGAGCGGACGAAGGCGACCGAGCGGACGCCCTGCACGGTGAGGTCGGTCAGCAGGTCGGCGGTCTCGGCGGTGGCGGTGCGGCGGACCGGGGCTCCCTGCTCGCCGTGGAGCTCGGTCAGCGGCGGCTCCCACAGGGCGAAGACCAGTTCGCCGCGCGGGGAGGCGTCGTCGGAGACCTCGGTGACCGGCAGCCCGGTGAGCCGGCCCGCGGCGCGGGCGGGGTCCGCGGAGGTGGCCGAGGCCAGCAGGAACACCGGCTCGGAGCCGTAACGGGCGCAGACGCGGCGCAGCCGGCGCAGCACCTGGGCGACGTGGGAGCCGAAGACGCCCCGGTAGGTGTGGCACTCGTCGACGACGACGTAGCGGAGGGAGCGCAGGAACGAGGACCAGCGGGGATGGGACGGGAGTATGCCCCGGTGGAGCATGTCGGGGTTGGTGAGGACGTAGTTCGCGTACTGGCGGACCCACTCGCGCTCCTCGACCGGCGTGTCGCCGTCGTAGACGGCGGGGCGGATCCGGTTGCCGAGCGGGGCGGCGAGTTCGCGTACGGCGCGCCGCTGGTCGGCGGCGAGGGCCTTGGTCGGGGCGAGGTACAGGGCGGTGGCGCCGCGACCGTTCGCGGCCTCGCTGCCGTCAAGGAGAGTGGAGAGGACGGGGGTGAGATAGGCGAGCGACTTGCCCGAGGCCGTTCCGGTGGCGATCACCACGGAGGTGCCGTCCAGGGCGTGCTCGGCGGCTTCCGCCTGGTGGGCCCAGGGGTGCTCGATCCCGGCCTTCTCGACTGCCGCGATCACTTCCGCCCGGATGCGGTGCGGCCAGACGGCATGGCGACCCGCACGGGCGGGCAGATGCTCCGTATGAGTGATGCGCGCGGCCCGGCTCTCGCCTCGCGAAAGCCGGTCGAGGACCTCGCCGGGAGAGGGGCGGCTGCCCGTGTCTCCGGCGGGTCGGCTGGGGCGGTGATTCTCTGCCATCGGCACCGAGTGTGTCACCGGCGTGACGGACAATGCTCCCAAGGCGTCGTGCATGGCTGCCGGTAAGTGATTGAATGCCATCGCGGCCGGCGATCCGTCCCGTGGCTCCGCCCGGGAGACCCCGAGGGACGGCCGCTCGATAGCTAGGTGCTGGAGGACCCGTGGACCTGTCTCTGTCGACTCGCACTGTGCCCGGCCCCAACGGCGACCGTACGGTCGTCGAGGTCGGTGGCGAGATTGATGTGTATACCGCGCCCAAGCTGCGCGAGCAGTTGGTCGAGTTGGTGAACGACGGCAGCTACCACCTGGTTGTCGACATGGAAGGCGTGGACTTCCTCGACTCGACCGGCCTCGGCGTGCTGGTGGGCGGTCTGAAGCGCGTGCGCGCGCACGAGGGATCGCTGCGACTGGTGTGCAACCAGGAGCGCATTCTCAAGATCTTCCGGATCACCGGCCTCACCAAGGTGTTCCCGATCCACACGTCGGTGGAAGAGGCCGTCAACGCCGCTGACTGAGGCCACGCGCAGCCGTCGCCCCGTTCAGCAGCCGAGAATCGCAGGGGGATCACATGGCCACCGTTGAACTCCTCTTCAGTGCCCAGCCCGAGCACGTCCGCACGGCCCGCCTGGTGGCCGCCGCGGTGGCGCGCCGGGCCGGGGTCGACGACGCGGTCCTCGACGAGGTCCGGCTCGCCGTCGGCGAGGCCTGTTCCCGCGCGGTCGGTCTGCACCGCAGCAACGGCGTCACCACTCCCGTCCGGGTCGTGCTGACCGAGGAGGAGAAGACCTTCTCCATCGAGGTCGGCGACGAGGTGCCGGGCGCGGGTGTGGCGGCCGCCGACGCCGTCGGGGTGCCCGGCGCGCGCGAAGCGGCTCCGGCCGAGGACTTCGACGATGCCGGTGGTGAGGACGAGATGGGTCTCGCGGTGATCCGTGGGCTCGTCGACGACGTGGAGGTGAGCGCCGGCGAGGACGGCGGCACCATCAGGATGAGCTGGCCCGCCAACCCGGACGCCGCGCTCGGCTGACCCCGGGACCGGCGCGAGGCCCCGGGTAGGACGTGGGGCCGGCGGAGGCCGCAGGGCTTGCGGAGGCCCGCGTCGGCACGAAGGTGCCGGGCGGCGGTTGCGTCGTGGCGCGCCCGTAGGGTGCGGCATCCGAGAACATCAGAACGTGAGAAGAGGCCCTGCCCCGCAGGGCCTCTTTTCATTCCCCGGTGCCGAAATCGGCCACGAATGCTTTGGGCCCATTACCGCATTCGGCCGCACTTGTGAGGTATTCGGGAATTACCATTGCGGCGCCCTGTTTTGATCAGGTTTCCCTCCTTACAATCCGCCTTGTCTTGACCCCTCGACGTCAAGGAGGACGGAATGGCGGGTCTAGCAGCCGCGGTGCTCACCGAGGAGAACCGCGTGATCGTGATCGTCGTCGCGGCCGTCGCGCTCGCGGCGCTGGTCGTGGCACAGCTCCTCGTACGACAGGTCCTCGCGGCGGGCGAGGGCACGGAGACGATGCGGAAGATCGCGGCCGCCGTGCAGGAAGGCGCGAACGCCTATCTCGCCCGGCAGCTGCGCACCCTCGGCGTCTTCGCCGTCGTCGTGTTCTTCCTGCTGTTCCTGCTGCCGGCCGACAACTGGTCGCAGCGGGCCGGACGCTCGCTGTTCTTCCTGGTGGGCGCGCTTTTCTCGGCGGTCACCGGATATGTGGGAATGCGGCTCGCCGTACGCGCGAACGTACGGGTGGCCGCGGCGGCGCGGGAGGCCACCCCGGCCCAGGGCGAACCGGAGAAGGACCTGACCTCGGTCTCCCACAGGGCGATGAAGATCGCCTTCCGCACCGGCGGAGTGGTGGGCATGTTCACCGTGGGACTCGGCCTGCTCGGCGCGTCCTGCGTGGTCCTCGTCTACGCCGCCGACGCGCCGAAGGTGCTGGAGGGATTCGGGCTCGGCGCCGCTCTCATCGCCATGTTCATGAGGGTCGGCGGCGGCATCTTCACCAAGGCCGCCGACGTCGGCGCCGACCTCGTCGGCAAGGTCGAGCAGGGCATCCCCGAGGACGACCCGCGCAACGCCGCCACCATCGCCGACAACGTGGGCGACAACGTCGGCGACTGCGCCGGCATGGCCGCCGACCTCTTCGAGTCCTACGCCGTGACGCTCGTCGCCGCGCTGATCCTCGGCAAGGCCGCCTTCGGCGACCTCGGCCTCGCCTTCCCGCTGATGGTGCCGGCGATCGGCGTGGTCACCGCGATGATCGGCATCTTCGCGGTGGCTCCGCGGCGCGCCGACCGCAGCGGGATGACCGCCATCAACCGCGGCTTCTTCCTGTCCGCGGTGATCTCGCTCGCGCTCGTCGCCGTCGTCGTCTTCACCTACCTTCCGTCCTCCTACGCCGAACTCGAGGGCGTCACCGAGCCCGGCATCCCCGCCCACGACGGCGACCCGCGTGTGCTCGCCCTGGTCGCCGTCGCCATCGGCATCGTGCTCGCCGCGCTGATCCAGCAGCTCACCGGCTACTTCACCGAGACCGGCCGGCGCCCGGTCCGCGACATCGGCAAGTCCTCGCTGACCGGCCCCGCCACCGTCGTCCTCGCCGGCATCTCCATCGGCCTGGAGTCGGCCGTCTACACGGCGCTGCTGATCGGCCTCGCCGTCTACGGGGCCTTCCTGCTCGGCGGCGCGTCGATCATGCTCGCGCTGTTCGCGGTCGCCCTCGCCGGCACCGGGCTGCTCACCACCGTCGGCGTGATCGTCGCCATGGACACCTTCGGCCCGGTCTCCGACAACGCCCAGGGCATCGCCGAGATGTCGGGCGACGTCCAGGGCGCCGGCGCGCAGGTGCTGACCGACCTCGACGCCGTCGGCAACACCACGAAGGCGATCACCAAGGGCATCGCGATCGCCACCGCCGTCCTCGCGGCGTCGGCGCTGTTCGGCTCCTACCGGGACGCCATCGCGACCGCCGTCGCCGACGTCGGGGCGAAGGCGAGCGAGACGAACCTCTCCATGGACATCTCCCAGCCCAACAACCTCTTCGGCATGGTGCTCGGCGCCGCCGTCGTGTTCCTGTTCTCCGGGCTCGCGATCAACGCCGTGTCCCGGTCGGCCGGGGCCGTGGTGTACGAGGTGCGGCGGCAGTTCCGCGAGCATCCCGGGATCATGGACTACACCGAGAAGCCCGAGTACGGGCGGGTCGTCGACATCTGCACGAAGGACGCCCTGCGTGAGCTCGCGACGCCCGGTCTGCTGGCCGTGATGGCCCCGATCGCGGTCGGCTTCACCCTCGGCGTCGGCGCGCTCGGCGCGTATCTCGCCGGTGCCATCGGCACGGGCGCGCTGATGGCCGTGTTCCTCGCCAACTCCGGCGGCGCCTGGGACAACGCGAAGAAGCTGGTCGAGGACGGCCACCACGGCGGCAAGGGCAGCGACGCGCACGCCGCCACGGTCATCGGGGACACCGTCGGCGATCCCTTCAAGGACACCGCTGGACCGGCGATCAACCCGCTCCTGAAGGTGATGAACCTGGTGGCGCTGCTGATCGCCCCCGCCGTCGTGCAGTTCGCCTACGGGGCCGACGCCAACCCCTGGCTGCGGGCGCTGGTCGCCCTGCTCGCGTTCCTCGTCATCGTCGCGGCGGTACGGGTCTCCAAGCGGCGGTCCGTGGCCGTCGGGGACGGCTCGGCGGAGCGGGACGGTTCCTCGAAGGACGCCGCCGTCACTCCTTAAGGGGACGTCGGGCGAAGCTTGATGATGAGCCGTCAAAGAAGGGGGGGCGGCACGTTCTGACGTGACGTCCGCCCCTGTCTGCTTGGTTCAAACGGCTGCAATATCGGATGAATCGGTCGCACGATCGGTGGATGGCGTCCGTGCGGCGTGTATGTTCCGGGGCCGAGAGCCTTGGAAGGGACCGATCCGGTGAACAAGAAGCTTGCGGCCGCACTGTCCGGCGGCGCGGTACTGGTGCTCGTGCTGTCTGGTTGCAGCGACGACGAGGGCGACAAGGTCAACGACTGGGCCAAGACGTTCTGCGACCAGGCGCAGCCGCAGATCCAGAAGCGGGCCAACGCCAACCAGCTGATCATCTCCACGGCCGCCGACAGCAAGCCGGAGGCGATCAAGGCGGCCGACTCGAAGGCCTTCCAGGACATCGCCGCCGCCGACCGGGCCCTCGCCAAGGCCGTCGAGAGCTCCGGGGCGCCGCCGGTCGAGAACGGCGAGAAGGTCCAGCAGGACGCCATCAAGGAGCTCAACGCCACGGCCGTGGCCTACGACGGACTGAAGAAGCAGGTCGACGCGCTCGACACGTCGAACCAGCAGAAGTTCGCCGACGGCCTGAAGGTCGTCTCGGACAACCTGGCGAAGATCCAGAACATGGACCAGGACGCGGTCGCCAAGCTCCAGGCCGGCGAACTCGGCCAGGCCATGGCCAAGCAGCCGGGCTGCCAGACGCCCAAGGCGTCGGTGCCGCCGAGCGCCTCCCCGAAGGCCGGCGCCCCGGCGACCGGCTCCACCGCGCCTTCGGCCAAGCCGTCCGCGAAGCCCTCGGCCTCGGCCAAGAGCGAGGAGTAGGCGCCCGAGGCGCTGCCGCCACGGCGCGCGAGGCCCGTCCGGCGTTCCGCCGGCCGGGCCTCGCCGCAGTCCGGCCCCCGGCCCCCGGCCCTGGGCCCTGCCCCCGGCCCGGCCCTGCCGTGCCTGGCGGCCTGCCCGCTCGGCCCGGCCTGTTCGGCCCGACCCGCCCGCCCGCCCCGCCCGTCCGGTCTGCCGATCGCGTCCCGTCCCGCCCCTCCGGCCCCGCGGAGGCGGGCGCGGTGACGTCGGTGGCTGCCGTTGTCGGTGGCGGCCGTCACAATGGGGCACGTGAGTACGACCAGCACGACCCCCAGCCTTCCGGTGCCCACGCACGCCGCCCGACTGCGCGAGGCCCTGCTCGCCGCCGACTTCACCGCCGACGGTCTGCTCGACCTGCTCGGCGCCCAGGCCTACGCCGCCCTCGCGCGCAGCGAGACCGTGCCCGCGCTGCGGGCCACCCGCGGGGACTCCCCGCTGGAGACCCTCGTCCGCCTCTTCCTGCTCCAGCGCGCCGTCGAGCAGGAGCGGGCCGCCGCCGCGCTGCCCCTGGAGGACGCGCTCGCCGACGGCTGGCTGGTCCGCGAGGACGACACCGTGTACGCCACGGTCGACGTCCGGCCGTACGGCGGACCGGACGGCGAGGACTGGTTCATCGTCTCCGACCTCGGCTGCGCCGTCGGCGGCGCCGGCGGCATCGGGAAGAAGGACGAAGGAGTCGTCCTCGGGGTCGGCGGGGCGTCCACCACCCTCGCCGGCATCACCGTCCGCACCCCGGTGGCCACCGCGCTGGACCTCGGCACCGGCTCCGGCATCCAGGCGCTGCACGCCGCGCAGCACGCCACCCTGGTCACCGCCACCGACCTCAACCCGCGCGCCCTCGACTTCACCCGGCTCACCCTCGCCCTCTCCGGGGCCCGCGGCGCCGAGCTGCTGCAGGGCTCCCTGTTCGAGCCCGTCGACGGCGACACGTACGACCTGATCGTCTCCAACCCGCCGTTCGTGATCTCCCCCGGCGCCGGGCTGACCTACCGGGACGGCGGCATGGGCGGCGACAACCTGTGCCGCACCCTGGTGCAGCAGGCCGGGGACCGGCTCAACGACGGCGGCTACGCCCAGTTCCTCGCCAACTGGCAGCACGTCGAGGGCGAGGAGTGGCAGGACCGGCTCCGCTCCTGGGTGCCGGCCGGCTGCGACGCCTGGATCGTGCAGCGCGAGGTCCAGGACATCACCCAGTACACCGAGCTGTGGCTGCGCGACAGCGGCGAGCACCGCGGCGACCCGGCCGAGTACCGGCTGGCGTACGGGCGCTGGCTCGACGAGTTCGAGGCGAGCAAGACCAAGGCCATCGGCTTCGGCTGGATCACCCTCCGGAAGAACGCGGCCGTCGCCTCGGGCCGGGTGGAGCCCTCGATCGTCATCGAGGAGTGGCCGCATCCCGTCGAGCAGCCGCTCGGCGACACCGTCCGGGCCCACTTCGAGCGTCAGGACTACCTGCGCGGCCACGACGACGCGGCGCTGCTCGCCGGCAGTTTCGTCCTCGCGCCCGAGGTCGTGCAGGAGCAGGTCGGCCTGCCCGGCGCGGAGGACCCGGAGCACGTCCTGCTGCGGCAGAACCGGGGCATGCGCCGCGCCACCCGCGTCGACCACGTCGCCGCCGGGTTCGCGGGCGTGTGCGACGGCACCCTCAGCGCCGGCCGGATCCTCGACGCCATCGGCCAGCTCACCGGCGAGGACCCGGTGCTGCTGCGGGACCGCACGCCGCAGGCCATCCGGCTCCTGGTCGAGGAGGGCTTCCTGCTGCCCGCGACGGGAGAGGAGCCCGCTTGATACGGATCGAGCTCGACGAGGCCGCGCTCGGCGCGACCCGGATCGCGATGAGCCCGCTGCGGGACGCGTTCTGCGCCCTCCACCTGCAACTCCCGCAGCGCAACCCCTCCTGGCCGTACCAGGAGTGGGTCGGGCGCGCGCGGGAGGTGTGGCGCGAGGACGACCGGCTTCGGCCGCTGTGGGACCTGTTCGCCGAAGGGCGGTACGAGGTCTCCGACTTCCTGATGCCCCGGCCGGTCGGCACCGCCGACGTGTACGAGGAGCTGGACCTGCTGCGGTCCACCGACCCGGCGTTCGTCCGCGCCCAGGCCGCCGTCTGCTACCCCGGCATGGCCGAAGCGCCCTTCCTGCGCCCGTATCTGACGGATCCGCAGGCCGCCTGCGCGGCGCTCGCCGACGCGTACGCCGCCTGGTGGGAGGAGGCCATCGCGCCGTACTGGCCGGTCATGCGCCGGCTGGTGGAGGACGAAGTCCTCGTCCGGGCCAGGACCTTCGCCACCGAGGGCGTCGACGCGCTGTTCGGAGGGCTGGAGAGCCGAGGCCGCTGGGAGCGGCCCGTGCTCGAACTGACCAAGTACCTCGACGCGGAGTACGCGGCGGGGGAGCGGCGGCTCGTGCTGGTGCCGCTGGTCTTCGCCGAGGGCTGCCGGCTCTACTCGACCGACGACCCCGAGGTGCTGACCGTCTCCTTCCAGGCCAGGGGCGCCGGAGTGCTGCGGGAGCGGCAGGCCGGGCCCGCCGACGGCGGCGACCGGCTCGGACTGCTCCTCGGCCGGGGCCGGGCCGCCGTGCTCAGGGAGCTGGACGGGCCGCTGACCACGCACGGCCTCGCGGACCGCCTCGGCCTCGCGCCCAGCACCGTCTCCGAGCACCTGTCGCTGCTCACCGGCGCGGGTGTGGTCACCCGCCACCGGGTGGGACGCTCGGTCTACTACCAGCTGACGGACACCGGGCGTTCGCTGCTCGCGCTGCTCGCCGGCGAAGGGGTGCTGACCGAGGCCGCCTGACGATTCGGGGGTTCCCGAATCGTTCGCCCGGCTGCCGGCCGCGCTCCTACCGTCCGGCGCATGCTTGCGATCGAGGCGGACGCGCTGCGCCGCACCTACACCAGCCGGACCGGATGGCTCCGGCCGCGCCGTACCGAGACCGAGGCCGTGCGCGGTGTCACGTTCGACGTGGCGCCCGGGGAGCTGTTCGGGCTCCTCGGGCCGAACGGCGCCGGGAAGACCACCACCATCAAGATGCTCAACACCTTGCTCCTGCCGACCTCCGGCACGGCCCGGGTGTTCGGGCACGACGTGGCCCGCGAGCCCGTGGCCGTACGGCGGCGGATCGGGTACGTCTTCGGCGGTGACCGAGGCCTGTACGAGCGGCTCAGCGCGCTCGACAACCTGCGCTACTTCGCCGAGCTGTACGGGGTCGAGGCCCGCGACCAGAAGCGGCGGATCGCCGGACTCCTCGACCTGGTCGGTCTCGCGGGCCGCGAGCGGGAGCGCGTCGAGGGCTACTCGCGAGGCATGCGGCAGCGGCTGCACATCGCCCGCGGGCTGCTGCACCGGCCCGACGTGCTGTTCCTCGACGAGCCGTCCATCGGCGTCGACCCCGTCGCCGCCCGCGACCTGCGCCGCACCGTCGCCGGCCTCGCGGCCGCCGGCACCACCGTGCTGCTCACCACGCACTACATGGCCGAGGCCGACGAACTGTGCGACCGCGTCGCCGTCATCGCGGGCGGCCGGATCCGGGCCCTCGGCACGCCCGAGAGCCTGAAGTCCCGGGTCGGGGACCGGGACGTCCTGGAGTTCGAGGTGTACGGCGTCGACGAGGAGCTGCTCGGCCGGGTCCGCCGGATCCCGGGCGTACGCGGCGCCGCCGTCGAGGAGCGCGGGACGGCGCAGGCCCTGACCGTGCAGAGCGACCGCGGCGCCGAACCGCACGCGCGGGTCCTTGCGGCGCTCGACGGCGTGCGCGTCGGACGGGTCGTCAGCCGCGAACCCTCCCTGGAGGACGCCTACATCGCGATCGTGGAGGACGCGGTCCGACGCGAGCCCACGGACGCCGCGGAGGCGGAGGCGGAGACCCGGGCGGAGTCCCAGGCGGAGTCCCAGGCGGAGTCTCCGTCCGAGTCGTCGGCGCCGGAGGTGGCCGCGTGATCCGCGCCCCACGGCTGCTGCGGCTCGTCGTCGTCGGCGTGCGCACGCACGTCTCGTACATGTCGCGCTCGCCGATCGAGATCACCTTCGCGGTGCTCGTCCCGCTCGTCTACGCCACCCTCGCCGTCTACCTGTTCCGCGCCGCCGGCGACCCCGACCGGCTCCTCACCGCCTCCGTCGGCGCCGGACTCATGGGCATCTGGGGCTCGGTGCTCTTCGGCTCGGGCGGTGCCGTGCAGAACCAGCGCTGGCTCGGCACCCTGGAGACCCTGGTCGCCGCGCCGACCCCGCTCGCTCTCGTCCTGCTGCCGATCACCCTCGCGACCGCCGTCATCGGCACGTACGCGATGGGTGCGACCGTGCTGTGGGGCGTGGTCCTCTTCGGAGTGCCGCTGGACTTCGCGCATCCGCTGCTGTTCCTGCTCGCCGTGCCGGTCTGCGTGCTGGCCCTCGGCATGACGGGGCTGCTGCTGGCCGCGACCTTCGTCCTGCTGCGCAACGCCAACGCCCTGGTCAACCCGCTCGACACGCCCGTCTGGCTGCTGTCCGGGCTGCTCGTACCGGTCACGGTGCTGCCCTCCTGGACGCACCCGCTCTCCTGGGCGCTGCCCACCACCTGGGGCGCGCGGGCCGTGCACGCGGCGACCTCCGGCGGTGACGTGCTCACGCCGCTGCTCGCCGCCGTGGCGCTCGGCACCGGCTACGCCCTGGCCGCCGTCCTCGTCCTCGGCCGGGTGGAGCGCCGGGCGCGCGCCGCCGCGACCCTCGCCCTCGTCTGAAAGGCCCGCCGTGCTGTTCCGCTTCCTCTCCTCCGCGCGGCTCGTCGTCGTCGGCGGGGCCCTCTCGTACCGCGCCCTGTTCAACTGGACGACGCCGCCCATGTTCATCGGAACTCTGCTGGTCGGCCCGCTCCTTCAGGTTTTCTTCTTCGTCTTCCTCGGGCGGGAACTCGGAGTCGCCGACGACCGTTTCCACCTTGTCGGCAACGCCGTGCTCGCAGCTTCCGCCTCCTGCGTGTACGGCGGCACGATGGCCGTCGCCAACGAGCGCCGGTACGGCACCCTCGGGGCCGTCCTGCTCTCACCCCGGCACCGGGTCCCGCTGTGGGCGGGTCGCGCTCTGCCGTACGTCCTCAACGGGCTGCTCGTCAGCGCGTTCGTGCTCGCCGCCGCCACGGCCGTGCTCGGGCTGCCCGTACCGGCGGAGGCGCTGCCCGGACTCGGCCTGGTCCTGCTCGCCGGAGCCGCGGCCTGCTCGGCGTTCGGGCTCGTGCTCGGAGCGTTCGGGCTGCGCTTCCGCGACGTGTTCCTGGTGTCGAACGTGGCGAGCTCGGCACTGCTCCTCCTGACGGGCGCCGCCGTGCCCCGGGACACCCTGCCCGGCTGGATGCGCACCACCGGGGAGCTGCTGCCGCTGACCCACGCGGCCGACGCGGCGCGCCGGCTCACCGCGGGCGGCGGTCTCGACGGCCGGCTGCTCGGGACCGAGCTGCTGGTCGGTTCCGGCTACGCGGTCGTCGCCGTCGCGCTGCTCGCCGTCTTCGAGCGGGGCAGCCGGCGCCGCGCCACGCTCGATGTGATGTGAGTGACGTGACGAAAGAAGAGAGGAGGAGGGGGGACTACCGGCCATCCTCGTGAAACCGTTCGGGACCGATCGCGCCGTTCACCGGGAATTCGCCCTGATGACGCCGGAAGGTGCCAGCCTCGGCTCCGGGGCCGAAAAGCCATGGGCGAGGGAACGGGGTACGGGCATGGAGAGCGGGCCGGCGATCTTCGCGGGGACGGCGTTCGCGCTGTTCGGAGCCGCGCTGCTGCTCTGGACGGGCGTGCGCGTGCGCTACGGCGAGCCCGTCGCGCTCGGCGTCGCGCCGCGGACGGCCGCGGTGCTCACGACCCTCTTCGGGGCCGGCTTCCTCCTCCTCGGGATCTGGTGCTTCGGGCGGCTGTGACGCGAGCCCGGCCGGATGGCCCGCCCGGTCCGTCCGGGAGTCCGGGCGGCAGGAAGGGCAGGAGTCGGGTTACCGTTCGAGTGGCCGTTGCGGGCTTTTGCCGTTTGACACGGGGGCGGGTTGTACCGTCACACTCCGCAGCGACGACAGCGTCACCGTCCGTGTCGCTGCCGTGCGTGCCAGCGCAGCCCGTACGCAGTGCGTCGTACGGTCGCAGTACGCAGTACGTGCCAGAGAGCGTCGACCGGAGAGAAGAGCGAAGTTGTCCCCGACCAGCGAGACCGCACAGGGCGGCCGCCGACTCGTCATCGTCGAGTCGCCTGCCAAGGCGAAGACGATCAAGGGCTACCTCGGCCCCGGCTACGTCGTCGAGGCGAGCGTCGGGCACATCCGCGACCTCCCGAGCGGCGCCGCCGAGGTGCCCGAGAAGTACACCGGCGAGGTGCGCCGTCTCGGCGTCGACGTCGATCATGACTTCGCGCCCATCTACGTCGTCAACGCCGACAAGAAGGCCCAGGTCAGGAAGCTCAAGGAGCTGCTCGCCGAGTCCGACGAGCTCTTCCTCGCCACCGATGAGGACCGCGAGGGCGAGGCCATCGCGTGGCACCTCCAGGAGGTCCTGAAGCCCAAGGTCCCGGTCCACCGGATGGTCTTCCACGAGATCACCAAGGACGCGATCCAGCAGGCCGTCGCCAACCCCCGCGAGCTGAACAAGCGGATGGTCGACGCCCAGGAGACCCGCCGCATCCTCGACCGGCTCTACGGCTACGAGGTCTCGCCGGTCCTCTGGAAGAAGGTCATGCGCGGCCTGTCCGCCGGCCGCGTCCAGTCCGTCGCCACCCGGCTCGTCGTCGAGCGCGAGCGCGAGCGCATCGCCTTCCGCTCCGCCGAGTACTGGGACCTCACCGGCACCTTCGCCACCGGCCGTGCCGGCGACCCGTCCGACCCGTCGTCCCTGGTCGCGCGGCTCGCGACGGTCGACGGCAAGCGGGTCGCGCAGGGCCGCGACTTCGGCGCCGACGGGCAGCTGAAGACCGCGAACGTGCTCCACCTCGACGAGGAGAAGGCCCGCGCGCTCGCCGCCTCCCTCGCCGACACGCGCTTCTCCGTCCGCTCGGTCGAGTCGAAGCCGTACCGCCGCTCCCCGTACGCGCCGTTCCGCACCACCACCCTCCAGCAGGAGGCCAGCCGCAAGCTCGGCTTCGGTGCCAAGGCGACCATGCAGGTGGCGCAGAAGCTGTACGAGAACGGCTTCATCACCTACATGCGTACGGACTCCACCGTGCTGTCCGACACCGCCGTCTCCGCGGCCCGCGCCCAGGTCACCCAGCTCTACGGCGCCGACTACCTGCCGGAGAAGCCCCGCGTCTACGCGGGCAAGGTCAAGAACGCCCAGGAGGCGCACGAGGCGATCCGGCCTTCGGGTGATCGTTTCCGCACCCCGGCGGAGACCGGTCTGACCGGCGACCAGTTCCGGCTCTACGAGCTGATCTGGAAGCGGACCGTCGCCTCCCAGATGAAGGACGCGACCGGCAACTCGGTCACCGTGAGGATCGGCGGCACCGCCGCGGACGGCCGCGACGCCGAGTTCACGGCCTCCGGCAAGACGATCACCTTCCACGGCTTCATGAAGGCCTACGTCGAGGGCGCCGACGACCCGAACGCGGAGCTCGACGACCGCGAGCGGCGCCTGCCGCAGGTCGCCGAGGGCGACGCGCTCGCCGCCGAGGAGATCACCGCCGACGGCCACGCGACCAAGCCCCCGGCCCGCTACACCGAGGCCAGCCTGGTCAAGGAGCTCGAAGAGCGCGAGATCGGCCGCCCGTCGACGTACGCCTCGATCATCGGCACCATCCTCGACCGCGGCTACGTCTTCAAGAAGGGCACGGCCCTCGTGCCGTCCTTCCTGTCCTTCGCCGTCGTCAACCTCCTGGAGAAGCACTTCGGGCGGCTCGTCGACTACGACTTCACCGCCAGGATGGAGGACGACCTCGACCGCATCGCGCGCGGCGAGGCCCAGGCGGTGCCGTGGCTGAAGCGTTTCTACTTCGGCGAGGGCGGCGGCGAGGGTTCCGGCGCGGCCGACGCCGGCAACGGCGACGGCGACCACCTCGGCGGCCTCAAGGAGCTCGTCACCGACCTCGGCGCCATCGACGCCCGGGAGATCTCCTCCTTCCCCGTCGGCGAGGGCATCGTGCTGCGCGTCGGCCGCTACGGCCCGTACGTCGAGCGCGGCGAGAAGGACCAGGAAGGCCACCAGCGCGCCGACGTGCCCGGTGACCTGGCGCCCGACGAGCTGACCGTCGCCTACGCCGAGGAGCTGCTCGCCAAGCCGAGCGGCGACTTCGAGCTGGGCACCGACCCGGTCAGCGGCAACGTGATCGTCGCCAAGGACGGCCGCTACGGCCCGTACGTGACGGAGATCCTGCCCGAGGACACCCCGAAGACCGGCAAGAACGCGGTCAAGCCGCGTACCGCCTCGCTCTTCAAGTCGATGTCGGTCGACACGGTGACCCTCGAGGAGGCGCTCAAGCTGATGTCGCTGCCGCGCGTCGTCGGCACCGACGCCGAGGGCGTCGAGATCACCGCGCAGAACGGCCGCTACGGCCCGTACCTGAAGAAGGGCACGGACTCGCGCTCCCTGACGGACGAGGAGCAGCTGTTCACGATCACGCTGGAGGAGGCGCTGGCGATCTACGCCCAGCCCAAGCAGCGTGGCCGGGCCGCCGCCAAGCCCCCGCTGAAGGAGCTCGGCACCGACCCCGTCAGCGAGAGGCCCGTGGTCGTCAAGGACGGCCGCTTCGGCCCGTACGTGACCGACGGCGAGACCAACGCGACCCTGCGCACCGGCGACAGCGTGGAGACGATCACGCCCGAGCGCGGCTACGAGCTGCTCGCCGAGAAGCGGGCCAAGGGCCCCGCGAAGAAGACGGCCAAGAAGGCGCCCGCGAAGAAGACCGCCGCCAAGAAGACGGCGGCCAAGAAGACGACGGCGGCCAAGACGACGGCGGCGAAGAAGACCACCGCCGCCAAGAAGACCACGACGGCGAAGAAGACCACCGCCGCTGCCAAGAAGACGGCGGCCGCGAAGCCGGAGTGACGCTCGCGACACCGCGGGGAGGGCAGGGGCCACGGCGCCTGCCCTCCCCGCTTCTTTGTTCGGGCGAAGGCCACGGGGAGCAAGGCCGTCCGGATAGGGTGGACGGATGACGCGAGCAGAGCAGCCAGACACCGACGCCGCACTCGTCGCCGATTCCCGGGAGCGTGCCGTACGGGCCCTCTTGCGCCATCAGCCCCTGCGGAGGCTGTGGAGCGCCCAGTTCGTCGGCGGCACGGGCGACGCCCTCGCCCTCCTCGTCCTCGTCCTGCTCGGCCGCCAGGCCTCCGTCGTCAGCGGCGCGCTCGGCGGCGGTTACCGGGGCGCCGCGCTCGCCGTCGCTGCCGTCATCGGCGTACGGATGCTCGCGGCGGTCCTCTTCGGCGCCGTCCTGCTCGGCCCGCTCACCGCGCTGACCGCGGCCGGCGGCCCGCTCGACCGCCGCTGGACCATGATCGGCGCCGACGCCGTACGGCTCGCGCTGCTCGTCGTCGCCCCGCTGTGGATCGACTGGACCCCCGACAGCGCGCTCTGGTTCCTGCTCGGCACCGTCTTCGTCGCCGGCGCCGCCGAACGCCTGTGGACGATCGCCAAGGAGGGCGCGGCGCCCGCGCTGCTGCCCGCCCCGCCGATCGAGGGCGAGGCCGTCCGGCCGCTGCCCGACCACCTCGGCGCGCTGCGCACGCTCAGCCTGCGCACCGGATTCCTGGCGGTGCCCGCGGCCGCCGCCGTCCTGCTGCTCGCGACGCTGGTGGGCAACCTGCTCGGCAGCGGCATCGACTGGTTCGGCGAGCACCAGGCCGCCCTCGGCTCGTACGTCGCCGCCGGCCTGTTCTCGGCGTCCGTCTCCGTCCTGTGGTTCGTCGAGCTGCCCGGCAGCCACACCCCGCGCCCCCGCTCGCCCCTGGAGGGCCTGCGCCGTCCGTCGAGCGGCGGCCAGGGCCCCGAGAAGGGCCGCACCGGCGCGCTCGGACTGATCGTGCTCGCCTCCGCCACCGTCGCCGGCGCCATCGCCGCCGCGGCGGCCGTCGCCGTGCTCCACGCGTACGACCTGGGCGGCGGGCCCGTCACGTACGCGCTGCTGATCCTCGCGCTCAGCGGCGCCACCGCCGTCGGCATCCGCACCGCCGGATCCGTCCTCACCGTGCTCTCGCGGCGCCGGCTGCTCGCGCTCGCGGTCGCCGTCACCGGCATCGCGCTGCTCGCGATGGGCCTGGTGCCCGACACCGCGACCGTGCTCGCGCTCGCCGTCCTCGCCGGCTACGCCGCCGGAGTCGCCGCCCGCACCGGGCACAGCCTCGCCGACCAGGAGACCGAGGAGGCCCGCAGGCCCCGGGTCACCGCGCACCTCCAGGCCGTCGCCCGCGTCGGCATGGGCGTGGGCGCGCTCGGCGCGCCGCTGCTCGCCGCCGCGATCGGCCCGCACCGGCTCGCCTCCGGCAGCTTCGTCTTCGCCCACGGCGGCGCCGCCTTCACCCTGATGCTGGTCGGCGCCCTGCTGCTGCCGGTCGCCGCGCTCGTCCTCGCCAGGACCGACGACCGGTCCGGCGTCCCGCTCCGCCGCGACCTGCGCGACGCGCTGCGCGGCGCCGACCCGGCCCAGGCGCCCGCGCCGACCGGCTTCTTCATCGCCCTGGAGGGCGGCGACGGCGCCGGCAAGTCCACCCAGGTCGAAGCGCTCGCCGAGTGGATCCGCGCCAAGGGCCACGAGGTCGTCGTCACCCGCGAGCCCGGCGCCACGCCGATCGGCAAGCGGCTCCGCTCGATCCTGCTCGACGTGTCGTCGGCGGGCCTCTCGAACCGCGCCGAGGCGCTCCTGTACGCGGCCGACCGCGCCGAGCACGTCGACTCGCTGGTCCGGCCCGCCCTGGAGCGCGGCGCGGTGGTGATCTCCGACCGGTACATCGACTCGTCCGTCGCCTACCAGGGCGCCGGCCGCGACCTCTCCCCGACCGAGATCGCCCGCATCAACCGCTGGGCGACCGGCGGGCTCGTCCCGCACCTGACCGTGCTCCTCGACGTCTCCCCGGAGACCGCCCGCGAGCGCTTCACCGAGGCGCCCGACCGGCTCGAGTCCGAGCCGCCCGAGTTCCACGCGCGCGTGCGGGCCGGTTTCCTCGCCCTCGCCGCCGGCGACCCCGGCCGCTACCTCGTCGTCGACGCCGGCCAGGAGCCGGCCGCCGTCACCACCGTCGTACGCCACCGGCTCGACCGGATGCTGCCGCTCTCCGCCGCCGAGGTGAAGGCCCAGGAGGAGGCGCGGAAGAAGGCCGAGGAGGAGGCCCGGCGCAAGGCCGAGGAAGAGGCCGCCCGCAAGGCCGAGGAGGAGCGCCTGGAGCGCGAGCGCCAGGAGCAGCTCGCCAAGCTGCGCGCCGAGGAGGAGGCGCGGCGCAAGGCTGAGGAGGAAGAGGCCCGGCGCCTGGAGGCCGAGCGGCAGGCCGAGGAGGCCCGCCGGCGCGCCGAGGAGGCCCGGATCGCGGCCGAGGAGGAGCGCAGGCGGCGCGAGGCCGAGGAGAAGGCCCGCCGCGAGGAGGAGGAACGGCGCCGCAAGCAGGCCGAGGAGGAGGCCCGCCTGCGGGCCGAGGCCGAGGAGCGCCTCAAGGAGAAGCAGCGCAAGGCCGAGGAGGCCCTGCTCCGCGCCGAGGAAGCCCGCCGGCTCGCGGAGGCCGCGGCGGCGAAGGCGGCGGAGGAGGTCGCGGCGCGCAAGGCGGCCGAGGAGGCTGCCGCTCGCGAGGCGGCCGAGGAGAAGGCGGCGGCCGAACGGGCGGCTGCGGAGAAGGCCGCAGCTGAGCGTGCGGCGGCCGAGAGGGCCGCGGCGGAAAAGGCTGCCGCTGAGCGGGCCGCCGCCGGGAAGGCGGAAGCCGAGCGCCAGGCGGAGGCCGAGCGTCGGGCGGAGGCCGCGCGCCGGGCCGCCGCCGAGGCGAAGGCCCTGGAGGAGTCGGCGAACGAGATCACGGTCGCGACGCCGATCGTGAAGCCGGACCCGCGGTCGGGCGATCTGGGGTCGGGCGACCGGCGGTCGGGCGATCCGCGGTCGGGTGTGCAGCCCGCCCCGGAGCCGGACGACGCGCCGACCGTGTCGCCGAACGAGATCACCGTCCCGACCCCGGTCGTCCGGCTCGATGAGGAGACCACGGTCATCCCGCGGATCCGGGAGACCGGACCACGCGAGGTCGACGAGACGGCCGTGCTGCCGGCCGTACGGAACGGCGCCCCGGCCGACCGGGTGCCGCAGGGCTTCTTCCGCGACGAGCGGGACGAGCACGCCGAGCCGGGCGAGCCGGCGGGGGCGAACGACCGCACCCGTGAGCTGCCCCAGCTCGACGAGCAGGGCCGGCCCCGGCGCCGCTCCGACTGGGCCGAGGAGACTCCGCTCGACGACCTGCCGACCCTCGCGGACGAACTGCTCGGCTCCTTCGGCGACGACGACGAGGACGGCCGCGGCCGCCGCCGCTGAGAGCCTGCTGTCAGCGGGGTGCCCCACAATGGAGGGCGTACCTGAGGAGGGGCAGCAGACATGGCCGTATGGGACGACCTCGTGGGGCAGCCGCGGGTCGAGGAGCAGCTGGCCGCCGCCGCGCGCGACGCCGACGCGCTCGTGACCGCGCATGCCGCCGGCGAGCCCGCTCCCGAGGCGTCCAAGATGACGCACGCCTGGCTGTTCACCGGGCCTCCCGGGGCCGGGCGGGACACGGCGGCGCGGGCGTTCGCGGCGGCGCTGCAGTGCGTCAGCCCGGACCGGGCGCTGGGCGGCGCGCCGGGCTGCGGTTTCTGCGACGGCTGCCACACGGCCCTCGTGGGGACGCACGCGGACGTCGAGGTGGTGCGGACGGACCTGCTCTCCATCGGCGTGAAGGAGACCCGCGACCTGGTCCGGCGGGCCCAGCTGTCGCCGGCGGGCGGACGCTGGCAGGTCATCGTCCTGGAGGACGCGGACCGGCTCACCGAGGGCGCGGCGAACGTGCTCCTGAAGGCGGTGGAGGAGCCCGCGCCGCGCACGGTGTGGCTGCTGTGCGCGCCGTCCCTGGAGGACGTGCTGCCCACGATCCGCTCCCGTTGCCGGCACCTGACGCTGACCACGCCGTCGGTGGCCGCGGTCGCCGACGTGCTGATCCGCCGCGACGGTGTCGAGCCGGAGGTGGCGCACGCCGCAGCCCGCGCCACGCAGGGCCACATCGACCGCGCGCGGCGGCTGGCCACCGACGAGCGGGCGCGGGCCCGCCGCTCGGTCGTGCTGAAGCTGCCGCTGCGGGTGGGGGACGTCGGCGGCGGGCTGCGCGCGGCGCAGGAGCTGATCGACGCGGCGGCCGAGGACGCCAAGCAGGTGGCCGAGGAGATCGACGTCAAGGAGACCGAGGAGCTGAAGGCGGCCCTCGGCGCGGCGCAGGGCGGCCGGATGCCGCGGGGCACGGCCGGTGCGATGAAGGAGCTGGAGGAGCGCCAGAAGCGGCGCCGTACGCGGACCCAGCGCGACAGCCTGGACCTCGCGCTCTCCGACCTGACCGGCTTCTACCGTGACGTGCTCGCCCTGCAGCTGCGCGCCACGACACCGCTGGCCAACGAGGACGTCCGGGACTCCGTGGAGCAGATCGCCCGCGACACCGCACCGGAGCGCACCCTGCGCAGGATCGAGGCGGTCCTGGCCTGCCGGGAAGCCCTGGACCGGAACGTGGCGCCGCTGCTGGCGGTGGAGGCGATGACGATGGCGCTCCGCGACTAGACCGTCTCCGGGCCGGCCACGGTCACGTCGTGCTCGGAGTTGTCCACAGGTGGAGGACAACGACGGTGATCGCCTGTGGTTGTCCACAGCCCGACGAGGTGGATTGGACACGATACGTACTCGTGCCGATACGCTCCGGACATGGACTCCCGGCGGTTGCTTCGTAACTCCGCCACCGCCCTCGCGGTCGGTGGCCTCGTCCTTTCCGGCTGTACGGACAGGAGCGGCGCCGTCGCGCCGTCGTCGAGTGCGTCCGGCGCGGCCGGCCCGGCCGCTCTGGGCGCGTACTACGGGCAGAAGGTCACCTGGCGGGACTGCGGGGTTCCGGACTTCCAGTGCGGCACGGTGCGGGTTCCGCTCGACTACGCGAAGCCCGACGGCGAGCAGATCGAGCTGGCCGTGTCGCGGGCGAAGGCCACGGGCCCCGGGAAGCGGCTCGGCTCGCTCCTGGTGAACCCGGGCGGGCCCGGCGGCTCCTCCGTCGGCTACGTGCAGGGTTACGCGGGCATCGGCTACCCGGCGCCGGTCCGGGCGCGTTACGACATCGTGGGCGTCGACCCCAGGGGCGTGGCCCGCAGCGAGCCGGTCGAGTGCCTCACGGGCCCGCAGATGGACGCGTACACGCAGGTCGACGTGACGCCCGACACCGCGGCCGAGCAGGACGCGCTGGCGGGCTCGTACAAGGGCTTCGCGGCGGCGTGCAAGAAGCGTTCGGGCAAGGTGCTGCCGCACGTCTCCACGGTGGAGGCGGCGCGGGACATGGACATCGTGCGGGCGGTGCTCGGCGACGAGAAGCTGACGTACGTGGGGGCGTCGTACGGCACGTTCCTGGGCGCCACGTACGCCGAGCTGTTCCCGGGGCGGGTCGGGCGGCTGGTCCTCGACGGGGCGATGGACCCCTCGCTGACCGCGGAGCAGCTCAACCGTGAGCAGACGGCCGGCTTCGAGACCTCGATCAACGCCTTCGCCGCCGACTGCGTGAAGAAGGCCGACTGCCCGCTCGGCACGGAGTCGGTCCCGGCGGCCCTCGACGCGCTGCGGGGCTTCTTCCGCGAGACCGACGCCAAGCCGGTGCCGACCGGCGAGAGCCGGCAGCTGGGCGAGTCCCTCGCCACGACCGGCGTGATCGCCGCCATGTACGACGAGTCGGCCTGGCCGCAGCTGCGGGAGGCGCTGACCCGGGCGATGGGCGGCGAGGGCTCGGCGCTGCTCGCGCTGGCCGACTCGTACTACGAGCGGGAGTCGGACGGCACGTACGCGAACCTGATGTTCGCGAACGCGGCCGTGAACTGCCTCGACCTCCCGCCCGCCTTCCCCGGCCCGGCGTCCGTCGAGAAGGCGGTGCCGTCCTTCGAGAAAGCCTCCCCGGTCTTCGGCCGCAACCTGGCCTGGGCCGCCCTCAACTGCACCTACTGGCCCGCCCCGGCCACCGGCCGCCCCCACCGCATCACGGCCGAGGGCGCCGCCCCGATCGTCGTCGTCGGCACCACCCGCGACCCCGCCACCCCGTACAAATGGGCCCGCTCCCTCGCCGAGCAGCTCTCCTCCGGCACCCTCCTCACCTACGACGGCGACGGCCACACGGCGTACGGCCGGGGCAGCGACTGCATCGACACGGCGATCAACACCTACCTCCTGGAAGGCACCCCGCCCCAGGACGGAAAGCGCTGCTCATAGGGGTGGTCAGAGCACTCCCGGAAACTGTGTAGACTTGGCGACGCTGCTGCACCCACCATGGGGAGCACGGCGGTGCCGCCTTAGCTCAGTTGGCCAGAGCAACGCACTCGTAATGCGTAGGTCTCGGGTTCGAATCCCGAAGGCGGCTCAGATAAAACCCCAGGTCAGATCCAATCTGACCTGGGGTTTTCTGCTTTCTGAGGGTCCGGTGTGGACGGGCGGTGGCACCCGGGCTTGGGTTGGCCGGGTGCCACGGTGTCAGAACACCGGCAGGGCGGTCAGTGAGGTGCCGTCCAGGAGGAAGACGCGGTTGGCGTCGCCTGTGATCCAGTAGCGGTCGGGGGTCTTGATGATCGGGAAGACCCAGGGCGGACGGTTCTCGGTGGAGAGGTCGGTGACGTTGATGCCGCCCTGCTTCGCGTTGACGGCGACCGACCAGAGGCCGTTTCCCTGGACGACGAGGGGGCTGGGCGGGTCGCACTGGAAGAGGCCGTTGTAGGCCCAGTCGCTCGGTCTGCCGGTGCGGAGGTCGTGGCGGAACGGGTAGGAGAGGACGGACGCGTAGACGTGGGGGCCGTGGATGGTCGGTGGGCCCCAGGAGACGATCTCGGCGTTCGGTACGCGTGGTTGGGCGGCCGTCCAGAGGGGCTTGCCCGTGACGACGTCGACGGCGGCGAGTTCCTTGCCGGTGATGCAGAGGGTGCGGCCCGAGAGGGCGAGCAGGGCTCGGCCGCCCTCGGCGCGGCGGCCGGCGGTCCAGGCCTTGCGGCCGTCGGCGGTGTCGAGGGCGAGGACGGTGCCGTCCGAGGCGTTGAGGACCAGGCGGCCGTGGGCCGCGAGGCCGCGGGTCGCGGCGTTCGTGCCGAGGTCGGCGGGGACGTCGACGGTCCAGCGGATCCCGGCGTCGGCGCGGCCGATGCTCCGGACCCGCCGGTCCTTCGTGATGACGTAGACGGCGTCGTCGTCCGCGGCGAGGAGCGAGGCGGCCTCGGCGGGGGCGGTCCACTTGGGGGCGCCGGTGGAGGCGACGAAGGTCACGAGGGTGCCGTTTCTGTCGGTCGCGGCCACCAGCCGGTCGGAAAGGGACAGATAGCGCCCGCCGGCCACCGTGTCCGGTGCCGACCAGCGCACGGAGCCGTCGACGACGCTGCGCGCGGCGATGCCGCCCTTCGGGGCGCCGGTGATGACGACGTCCCGCACCGGGAGGGGCGCGGGGGTGTCCTCCGCGACGCCCCCGGGGACGCTCCAGAGCGGTTCGGGCGTCGAGCCCAGGAGGTAGTCGCCCTTCTTCGCGTCGAGGACACGGGCCCGCGGGGCCCTTGCGGCCGGCGGGATGTCGAAGGGGCCGCCCCGGCGCCCGTCCCGCAGGTTCCACCACGCGGCGGTGCCGCCGCCGACCGCGAGGACGGAACCGCCGACCGCGAGGCCGGTCAGCAGCCGGCGCCGGGACACGGAGCCCGGCGCGACGCCGCCGGGCACGGTGGTCAGCCGGTGGAGGCCGGTCGCGCGGGTCGTGATGTCCTCGGCGAGCGGGCCCTTCCGCCAGGCCCGGTCCGCGCCCTGCGGCGGGGCCGCCTGCCGCGCGATCTGCTCGGGCAGCGGCCGGGCCGCCGGATCCTTCGCGAGGCACGGGCCGATCAGCGGCTGCAGCGCGGGCGGCACCCGGTCCAGGCGGGGCAGGCCGTGCACGACCTCGTACTGCACGGCCGCGACGTGGGCGCCCTCGAAGGCCGGCCGCCCGCTCGCCGCGTACACCAGGACCGCGCCCAGCGAGAACACGTCGGCCGGCGGGCCGACGCGCTGCCCGAGGACCTGCTCGGGCGCGCCGTAGCCGGGCGTGACCGGGACCTGGCCGCTGGTGGTGAGGGTGAGGCCGTGCTCGGGGCGCGCGATGCCGAAGTCGATGACGTGCGGACCGGCCGCGGTGAGCACGATGTTGGCGGGCTTCAGGTCCCGGTGGACGAGACCTGCGGCGTGGATCTCGCGCAGCGCGTGCGCGAGCGCCGCCGCCAGGGCCCGTACGGCCGGCTCGTGCAGCGGACCGTGGGCGGCGACGGCTTCGGCGAGGGTCGGTCCGGTCAGGAACTCGGTCGCGATCCACGGCCGGCCGCCCTCCGTACGGGCGTCCAGGACGCGCGCCACCGACCCGCCGGTGACCGCGCGGGCCATCTGGGCCTCGCGGACGAAGCGCTGGGTGAGGTGCGGATCGTGCGCCAGGTGCGGGTGCAGCACCTTGACGGCGGCGGGCCGCCCCTGGCCGTCCTGTCCGACGTAGACCTTGCCCATGCCGCCCTCGCCGAGCACGGCGAGGATGCGGTACGGGCCCAGGCGGATCGGGTCTCCGGATTCCAGCGGCTTCATCGTGGGTGCGGCTTTCTGTGAGCTGGCTCAGGCGAGCGGGTATGCGGCGGTGTACTCCCTGCCGACGGCGATCAGCCGCCGCGCGGACGCGTCGATGAGGAACCGGGCTCTGGCCGCCTTCAGCGGGCGGGCCGAGGTGCCGGTGCGGAGGTCCGCGACGATCAGCCCGGACGCCGCCTTCCGGTACGCGTACACGCGCTCCGGTCCGACCACGGGCGGGAAGGCGAGGTCCTCGGCCGTGACCGGCTGTCCCCGCTCCGCCCACCGCGTCGTGCCGCCGGCCGCGTCGACGGCGACCAGGCCGCGGCCTTCCTCCTGCGCGTACACCACACCGCTCCGGACGGCCGCCGGGCTGAACCGCGCCCGCGGGCTCGCCCCGGCGAAGCGCCAGGCCCGCCTGCCGTCGGCCAGGCGGAGCGCGACGAGTTCTCCCGTGGACGGGTAGACGTGCCGGTCGTCGACGGCCGGGAAGGCCCGGACGAACTCCGGCTGTCCGGCGCCGAGCGAGGTGCTCCACCGTTCCCCGCCCGTCCGCGCGTCGTGGACGACCAGGCGCAGGGTGCCGTCGGCCGACTGCTGGACGAGGACCAGGTGATCGCCGGTGACCTGGGCGGACAGATAGTGCAGGCGGTCCGAATCGTCCGGCCGGGCGGGCAGGGGGTGCTGCCAGAGCCGCCGGCCCGAGCGGATGTCGACGGCCAGCAGGAACCAGGACTGGTCCTTGCGGAAGTTGCTGCTCTGCGAGACGGGACCGCGGCCGGCCGTCAGGTAAACGGTGCGGGGAGTCGCGCACAGCATCTGGTTCCCGTTCGAGATGACGTGCAGGTCCGGGAGTTCGGCGAACGGATCGTCCAGCTTCCCGGTGGCCGGGTCGACCGTGGCGAGGGAGAGGGGTTCCTTCTCGTCGGCGTACGTGTCGACCGCGTAGAGCCGCTTGCCGTCCGTGGTGAGGTGGCGCAGGAAGTAGAGCTGGGAATCCTTCCATCTCTCCGCGCCCGTCGCCGGGTTCAGACCCTTCACGCCGTTCTCGCCGACGACGGCCAGTCCGTCCAGGATGATCGGGTCCGACGGCGCCAGGGGTTCGACACTGCCCGTCCGCACCTGCCAGGACAGGTTCCACGCCGGTGCCTTCGACGCGGTGCCGGTGGGGGCGGCGGTGCCGGGCGCCTTCGCGCCGGCCGACGGTCCCCCGTTCCCCAGCCACGCCCACGCGCCGCCCCCGAGCGCTGCCGCGCCGAGGACGCCACCTGCCCCGGCGATGAGCAGCTTCCGGCGGCACGGGCCGGACGGGCGGGCCGCGGGCGTGGCCGGGGCCGGACCCGGGGCGGTCGCGGCGAGGTGCTGGTCCGGTGGGGCGGGAAGGCGCTGAGGACGGGCGTGCCAGACGCCGCCGACGCGGCGCGTGATCTCCATGAGCAGCGGCTCGGGGAGGTGGTCGGCGAAGGGGCGCTGCCCGGCGTGCAGGAGGGCGGCCAGTTCGCCGGTGGTCGGGCGGTCGGCCGGGTTCTTGGCGAGGCAGCGGGTCAGGACCGGGAGCAGGGCCGCGGGGACCCCGGTGAGGTCGGGCTCGGCGTAACGGACCCGGTAGACGAGGTCGGCGTGCTGCCCGGTGCCGAAGGGACCGTGGCCGGTGGCCGCGTGGACGAGGACGCCCGCGAGGGCGAAGACGTCGCCGGCCGAGGTGTGTTCCTGGCCGGTCGCCTGCTCGGGGGACATGTAGGCAGGCGTGCCCGCGGCGGTTCCGGTACGGGTGAGGTGGTCGTCGCCGATGGCCCGGGCGATGCCGAAGTCGATGACCTTGGGGCCGTCCGTCGTGATCATGATGTTGGAGGGCTTGAGGTCGCGGTGGACGACGTCCGAGGCGTGGAGCTGTGCCAGCGCCGCGCACAGCAGGGCTCCCAGCGCGCGTACGGCGGTCTCGGGGAGCGGCCCCGCGAGGGAGACGGCCTCGTCGAGGGGCGGGCCCAGGACGTACTCGGTGGCGAGCCAGGGGGTTTCGGCGAGCGGGTCGGCGTCGAAGACCCGGGCACCGTGGACGGGGCCGATGACGCGGGCCGCGTCCACTTCGAGCCGGAAGCGGGCGCGGACGGCGGGGTCGGTGGCGAGGTGGGCGTGCATGGTCTTCAGCGCCGCGGTGCGGCCGGTGGCCGAGCGGGCGAGGTAGACGGTGCCCATGCCGCCGCTGCCCAGGCGGGCGATGAGGTGGTACGCGCCGATCCGGTGCGGGTCGTCGTGGGTCAGTGGGGAGAGCATCGGCCGCCGTCAGAACAGGGAGAGGGGAGCGGGGAGTTCGGCCGCGAGGACCTGCGCCGACTGGCGCGCGAGCGCAGTGACCACGGAGGCCGGGAGCGGGACGGGGGCGGCCCCGTCCAGGACGGTGGGTCGGTGGGGCGGCGCCGGGTGGTGGGGTGCCGGGTGGTGGGGTGCCGGGTGTGCGGACGGGGGCGCCGACGGCGCCAGCTGGGCGAGGGCGTGGTGGGGCGGCGTCGGGTGGTGGGGTGCCGGGTGGTGGGGTGCCGGGGGTGTGGTCGGGTCCAGGACGGTGGGTCGGTGGGGCGGCGCCGGGTGGTGGGGTGCCGGATCGTGGGGTGCCGGGTGTGCGGACGGGGGCGTCGACGGCTCCAGCTGGGCGAGGGCCTGGTGGGCCTGCGGTCGTCTTCCGGGGTCCCGGGACAGGCACGCGGAGACCAGTTCGCGGAGGGAGGCGGGGAGTTCGTCGCGTTCCGGGACGGTGTGGCCGGTCACCGCGTACGCGAGCACTGCCCCCAGGCCGTAGACGTCGCCCAGCGGGCGGGGTCGTCCGCCGGTCGCCTGTTCCGGGGCGAGGCTGCCGGGCTCGAGGCCCGGCAGGCCGCTGCGCGCCACGCCGTCCGGGGCGGCGGCCCGTGCCGCGCCGAAGCAGCTCAGGCGGGGGCCGTCGGGGGTGAGCAGGACGGCCGCGGGCGACAGGCCCGCGTGGGTCACGCCCTGGGCGTGGGCGGTGGCCAGGGCCCGGGCGAGGGCGGCGCCCAGGGCGCGGACGACCGGCTCGGGCAGCGGACCGCCGTGGGCCCGCAGGGCGGCGGGGAGCGGAAGGGCAGGGACGTACGGCGAGGCACACCAAGGGAGTTCGGGCGTGCCGCCGACCTCTTCGACGGTCAGGAATCCGGGCAGCGGGAGCCGGCGGGCGGCCTCGGCCTCGATCGCCCAGCGGGTCGGGTCGACGTCGACGCGCGGGAGGCAGACGAGGAAGTCGCGGGCGCCGTCGGCGCTGCGCGCGACGAACCGGCGGACCGGAAGGGTGTGTTCGGGCTCCGTGTCGAGCCGGCCCAGGGTGATGTGAGGCCCGCTCCGGGGAGGGTCGTCAGGGCGCAGCAGTTCCATGCGCGTTTCCCCCCGGTCGTCGACAAGCCTGGCCAAGCCTACTCACGTGCCGGTCGGGGAGCGGAGGGAGGCCACGGGGCGACGGCTGGGGCCGGGGCCGGCCCTCACCGGCCCCGATCAGGCCTCGCCCGGCCCCGATCAGCCTCGCCCGGCCCTGACCCACCTCTGACCCGGCCCTGACCCACCCCTGACCCGGCCCTGACGCGCCCCTGACCCGGCCCTGACGTCGGCCCTGCCCCCGCCCTGATCGGCTGGACACGCCACGGCCTGTCCGTGCTTTCACGCCGCCTCGATGCGCCTCCTCCGGTGGTCCCCGAGGGCCGGCGCGCGCGGCCCTCCGCGGGCGTCTGTCAGTTGTCATGTCCCCTTGCCTGTGGCATTGGTCTAGTCCAAACTGATCAATCGACGAAGCCTCCGCAGAGTCGGTCGCTCGTGGGCCGCGACGGGGCCGCCGGTCATGGGATGAGGGGGATGCCATGTCAGAGAGGACGACCGGCGCGGGGCTATCCGGAGGAGGGCAGGCCGGGGAGGGCGGGGCGTTCGGAGGGCGGCTGCAGGCGTTCCGGAGGCGGGCCGGGCTGAGTCAGGAGGCGGCCGCGGCGCGCGCCGGGATCAGCACCCGGGCCCTGCGCGACATCGAGCGCGGGCGCGTGCGACGGCCGCAGGCGCGGACCCTGCAGCAGCTGGCCGAGGCGCTCGGGCTCAGCGGCGGTGAGCTGGCCGACCTGCTGGTGGCCGCGCGCACCGGGCCACCGCGCGGTGCCGCCCGGCCGCGACTGCTGATCCTCGGCCCGCTGTCCCTCCAGCACGGCCGGACCCCCGTCCCGGTCACCAGCCCGATGCTGCGCCGTCTGCTCGGTCTCCTCGCGCTCAAGCACCCCGAGTCCGCCAACCAGCAGGAGATCATCGACATCCTGTGGCCGTCCGGGCCGCCCACCTCGCACCAGAGCCTCATCCACACGTACGTCAGCCAGGTCCGCCGGCTCCTCGGACCGGGCGGCGCGCGGACCGGCCCCCGGACGACCGACCCGCCGCCGACCGTCGCCCGGACCCCCACCGGATACCTCCTCGAGGCCGCCCGGAACCAGATCGACCTCGGCCACTTCGACGAACTCCTCGCCCAGGCGGAGCGCCTGCACCGCGCGCCCGACCCGAGGGCCGCGTACGAGTCGCTGACACAGGCCCTGCGGTGGTGGCGGGGCCCGGTGCTCGCCGACGCCGACCCGGTGCTGAGCCGGCATCCGGCCGCGGTCGTGGCCAACGAGCGGCGGGTCAAGGCCGTGCTGCTGCACGCCGACACGGCGCTGCTGCTGCGCCGGCCCGAGGACGCCGTCCCGGTGCTGTGGGACATGGTGAACGCCGAGCCGCTGCACGAGGGTCTGCACGCCCGGCTGATCCTCGCCCTCGCCAGCTGCGGCGAGCAGGCCGCCGCGCTCAACGTGTTCAACCGGCTGCGCGACCGGCTCGACGACGAGCTCGGCATCGCGCCCAGCGCGGAGGTCCGTGACGCCCACCTGCGGGTGCTGCGCCAGCAACTGCCCCTCGCTCAGCGCACCGACCACCAGGCGCTGGCCGGGCACGGGGCGCTGGCCGGGCACGGGGCGCTGGTCGACCACCAGGCGCTGGCCGGCCACGGCGCGCTGGCCGGGCACGGGGAGGCCGGCCACCCGGCGCTTGCCGGCCACGGGCCGCTTGCCGACCACCGGGCCCTGGCCGACCACCGGACGTCGGCCGGCCTCGGGGTGCCGGTCGGCCCCGGAGCGCCGGCGGGCCTCGGGGTGCCGGCCGGTCTCGGGGCGTCGGCCGAGCGTCCCGCGCCGGGCGACCGCGCCGCGCCCGTCGGGCCGCTCCCGGCCCAGCTGCCCGCCATGGCCGGTTCGTACGTCGGCCGGCGGCGGCAGATGCGGGAGCTCGACGCCCTCGTCTCGCCCGACCCGGCGCGGCGCGCGCACGTGGTGGCGGTGGTCGGCGCGCCCGGCGTCGGCAAGACCGCCCTCGCCAAGCACTGGGCGCACGCGCGGCGCGAACACTTCGAGGACGGGCAGCTCTTCGTCGACCTGCGCGGCCACTCCCCGCTGCCGACGCTGCGCCCCGGCGACGTCCTGGCGCAGTTCCTCCGGGCCCTGGGCGCGCCGCCCGGGCGGGTGCCCGCCGACGAGGACGAGGCCGCCGCGCTGTACCGCACGCTCCTCGCCGACAAGCAGATGCTGATCGTCCTGGACAACGCGCGCGACGCCGAGCAGGTCAGGCCGCTCATCCCGGGCGCCCGGGGCTGCGCGGTGGTGATCACCAGCCGCAGCCGACTGGTGGGCCTGGTCGCGAGCGACGGCGCCCGGCAGCTCGCCCTGGACGTGCTCGCTCCCGACGAGGCCCGCCAGCTGCTCGCCGGCACCATCGGCGAGAGCCGCGTCGCGGCCGAGGAGGAGGCGGCCCGCAGGCTCGTGCGGGTGTGCGGCGGTCTGCCGCTGGCCATCCGGATCGCCGGGGCCAACCTGCTCGCCCGTAACGTCGGCATCGCCGACTACTGCGACGAGTTAGCCGGTGACGACATGCTCAGCCGGCTGCACATCGAAGGGGACCGGCGCTCGACGGTGCGGGCCGCGTTCGAGCTCTCGTACCGTGCGCTCCCGGCCGCCGCCCAGCGGATGTTCCGGCTCCTGAGCGTGGTGCCCGGGCCCGATCTCACGGCGGACGGCGCCGCGGCGCTCGCGGACTCGACCTCGGCCTGCGCGGCCGGGCTCCTGGTGAGCCTGACGGACGCCCACCTCGTACGGGAACGGGCTCCCGGCCGGTTCGGGCTGCACGACCTGCTGCGCTCGTACGCCCGCGAGCTGGTCAGCAGGGAGGAGGCGCACGCCGCCCGGCAACGGCTGTTCGACTGGTACCTGTACCACGCGGACGCGGCGGCCCGGCTGCTCTACCCGGTGGGCCCCGGAGCCTCGGACCCGTGCGCCGGGTCGGGGCCCTCGGCCGCGCTGGTGTTCTCGGACCAGGGCCAGGCCTCGGAGTGGCTGGACAGCGAGCGGGAGAACCTGGCCGGCGCCGTCCTGCAGGCGTCCGGCGCCGGTTTCACGACCGTCGCCTGGCGGCTCGCGGAGAGCCTGCACGGCTATCTCGCGCAGGGGATGTACACCGGCGACTGCCTGAAGGTCGCGACGGCCAGCCTGTTCGCCGCCACCGCCGACGGCGAGCTGCGGGCCCAGGCGTCCGCCCAGTTGCGGCGGGCGGAGTGCCATCGGTCCCTGGCGAACGCCGCACAGGCCCTGGAGCTGTTCGGCAGCGCACTGGAGCTCGCGCGGCAGGCCGGCTGGCACAACGGACAGGTGCTCGCGCTGCGCGGCATCGGCGCCGCGCACCAGGAGAACGGGGCCGGACGGCTGGCCCGCGACTACCTCTCCCAGGCCCGTGAACTCGCCCGGCGCGGCAGCGCGGCCGCGGGCACCACCGACGAGAACGGCGGCGAGAACAGCGACGGGAACGGCGACGGGAACGGCGGCGAGAAGGGCGACGGGAACGGCGGCGAGGACAGCGGGGAGAGCAGCGCCGAGAACGGCGGGGAGAGCGGGGAGAACAGCGGCTAGAACAGCGGTCCCGGTCTGTTCTGTCGGGCTCAGAGGCGGCAGCACAACTCCTGCGGAAGTGATACCAGTTCTGCCGGTCCCTACGGCTCCTCCCGCGGCGCCCGGCGTAACCGCAGCTCAGCGCCGGTGCGAACGGCCGGGACCGGCATGCCGACGGGTTCCCGGCCCTCTGGTCCGGCTGTAGGCACCGGACCAGGTCTGGACCATACGGTTGCCGCCGCAAGGCCTTTCCACGCCCGAAGCACCGCATCCGCACCATCCGCACCATCCGTACGTCCGCATCCGTACGTCCGCATCCGCAACGTCCGCGCACGCAGATTGAGGTGACGATGGAATCCGCGGCACTGACCCCACGCCAGGGCCCCCTGGGAACCCAGGGGGCCGCCGAAGTCGACGAGTTCGTGGTCCTCTTCTACGAACACACCGTCGGCCGTGCCGACTTCAGCCCGTCCGGCGTCGCCGAGGAACTGGGCGTCCCGCGACAGCGCGTCGAGCACGCCGTCGGCGTGCTGAGCGAACTGCGCCTGGTCAAGCCGGCGGAGGGCCGCGCCGGGCGGCTGGTCGCCGTCAGCCCCGAGGCCGCCCAGATGGAACTGCTCGTCCCGCTGGAACGGGAGATCCTCGACAGCCGTCGCCGGCTCGCCGGGTTCAAGGGGCAGCTGAGCTCGTTCGTGGCGGCGTTCGAGAAGCAGTCGCAGTCCAGGGCCCGCACCGACCCGGTGGTGATCACCGACGACCGGGAGGAGATCGAGCTCCGGCTGCTCCAGGCCGCGCAGAGCTGCACCACCGAGGTCCTGGTCGTCCAGCCCTGCGTCGCCCGCGAGACCCGCGAGCTGCGCCTCGCCCGCCCGCTGGTCCTGGACGCGCTGCGGCGCGGCGCGCAGGGCCGGATCATCTACCCCCACACCGCCCGCGGCGACTCCGACACCCGCGCCCACCTCGGCGAACTCCTCTCCGTCGGCGGGCAGGTGCGCACCATCAAGGAGGTGCGCGACCGCTTCCTCGTCTTCGACCGGAAGACGGCCTTCATCCCCGCCGGCGAGGGCGAGGCGATCGCCGTCGTCTACGAGGGCGCGGTCGCGGCCTTCCTGGCCGGACTGCACGGCCGGCTCTGGGAGTCCGCGTTCGACTTCGACTCCGGCGCGGCCGGTTACGCCGGAACGCTCGAGGACCTCAAGGCGACGCTGCTCGACCTGCTCGCCTCCGGCGCCAAGGACGAGGTGATCGCGCGCCGGGTGGGCATGTCCGAGCGGACCTTCCGCCGGCACGTGGCCACGATCATGCAGGAACTGTCGGCCACCAGCCGCTTCCAGGCGGGCGTGCTCGCCGCACGTACCGGCCTGGTCGACCCGGCCCCGAGGAGCGATGCCGCATGAGCCGCTACGACCGGATCGCGTACACCCCGTCGGTGCGCCGGGTCCAGGAGGAGATGGGCAGCGCCACGGCGGGCGACCGTCGGCTGGGGGACCCCATGGGGGAGGCCGAGCCGCTCACCGGCGCCGCGGCCGGCTTCATCCGCAGCCTCGACGGCTTCCTGTTCGCGAGCGTGAGCGAGACCGGCTGGCCGTACATCCAGTTCAGGGGCGGGCCGCCGGGCTTCGTCCACGTCCTCGACGAGCACACCCTCGGCTACCTGGACGTGCGGGGCAACCGGCAGTACATCACCACCGGCAACGTGCGCGGCGACGGCCGGGTCGCGCTGTTCTTCCTCGACCAGGTCCGGCAGGCCCGCCTCAAGCTGTACGGCCACGCCACCGCCGTGCCGGCCGACGAGGACCCGGCGCTCGCCGAGCGCCTGAGCTCGCCGCGTACCGACGGCACGGTCGAACAGCTCGTCACCATCCGGGTCGAGGCCTTCGCCTGGAACTGCCCCAACCACATCACGCCCCGCTACAGCGAGCGCGAACTCTCCGACGCCCTGGCGCCGTTCCGCGACCGCCTCGCCCGCCTGGAGCAGGAGAACGCCGGCCTGCGCGCGGAAATCGCCGCGCAGCGCGACACCGTGCGTCCGGATTCCGCGCACCGCGACTCCGCGCACCCCGATACGGCGCACCCCGATACCGTGCATCCCGATACGGCGCACGCCGACGCCGACGCCCACGCCGCCGGCGCGCGGACCGCCCGCTGACCGAATTCGGCAGCCGGTTCCGGTCATTGATGAACCGCCCGGGGAATTTCTAGGCTGGATCCAGCAAAGAGCCCCCGAAGCAGACGGAGACATCACGCGATGGTCAGCGACGTGATCGACCGGAACGACCGGTTCCGGGGAATTCTGGACCGACTCGCCACCAAGTCCATCGACGACTACTACAACCCGTACCGGCTGTTCGAGTGGCCGGACCGGCTCCCGGAGGACATGTGGTGGATGAGCCCCGAGCTCACCACCACGTACGGGACGGAATGGGCCGAGAAGCTCACCCCGCAACAGCTCCACACGCTTTCCAAGCACGAGAGCATAAACTTCTACAGCCTCAATGTGCACGGAATCCGGGAACTGCTCGTCGAGGTGGTCAACCGCATTCACACCGCCGGTTTCGAAACGCCGTCGGAGTTCTTCCACCACTTCATCGGTGAGGAGAACGAGCACATGTGGTTCTTTGCCGAATTCTGCCTTCGTTACGGCAAGAAGATCTACAAGCAGCCCGCCGGCGGCGCGGAGGGCGCCGCCCCGTCGGAGAAGATCCAGAGCCTGCTGGTGTTCGCCCGCATCCTGATCTTCGAAGAGCTCGTCGACCACTTCAACTCGGCGATGGCCGAGGACGAGCGGCTGCACGAGACGATCCGCGGCATCAACCGGATCCACCACCAGGACGAGTCCCGGCACATCGCCTTCGGCCGCGAACTCGTCGGCCTGCTCCACCAGGACCTCAGGCAGACCGCCACCGAGCAGGAACTGGACGACGTCTCCACCTACCTGCGCCGCTACATGAAGCACAGCTTCGAGTCCCTCTACCACCCGCAGGTCTACCGCGACGCCGGCCTGGAGAACCCGCACGCGGTGCGCCGGGCCCTCCTGGAGTCGCCCGCCCGGGCCGAGGCCGAGCAGCGCACCTTCCGCAAGACCGCCAGGTACCTCGAGAAGACGGGAATCATCCGATGAACCGCCTGACCGGGAGCGACGGCGCCCCCGCCCTGGCCATCCTCGGGCCGGGGGCCACCCGCCTCGTCAAGGAGCTCGACCGCGTCTTCGCCGGCTGGGGCCTCGCCGCCGGCGCCGAGGAGATCAGCGCACCGCCGCTCTTCCCGGTGCCCGACCTGGAGAAGTTCGACGTCTACACCAACTTCCCGCACCTCGCCTGGGTGGCCGGCTCGCTCGACCTGACGGAAGAGCAGTTCAAGCCGGTGGAGGGCCGCTTCGGACCCGGCGCCGTGTCCGAGGCGCGGTACGGGCTCCCGCACGCCACCTGCTACGGCGCGTACCTCTTCCACGAGGGCGGGCAGGTCGCCGACGACACCCTGGTGACCCTGGTCAACCGCTGCTTCCGCAACGAGGACCACTACGGCGGCCTGCGCCGCCTCGCCAGCTTCCAGATGCGCGAGATCGTCGCCCTCGGCAGCTTCCCGCACACCCAGCAGGTCCTCGCCCGCTTCACCGGGCGCATCCAGGCCTTCGCCGCCGCGCTCGGCATCGAGCTCGCCAAGGTGCCGGCGGGCGACCCGTTCTTCCGTAACGACGGCGGCCGCGCCCTGATGCAGAAGCTCAGCCCGGTCAAGTACGAGTTCCAGTACGGCGGCGACCTGGCGATCGCGTCGGTGAACACCCACCGCAACTTCTTCGGCGAGCGCTGCGGCATCCGCCTGGAGTCCGGCGAGCACGCCTACACCGCCTGCGTGGCCTTCGGCCTGGAGCGCTGGCTCGCCGTCCTGACCGAGCACTTCGACGCGGACCTCGACGCCGCGCTGGCCGCCGTACGCGCCGCCGAGGCGACCACCGCCGAGGCCGCAGCCGAGGACGGCACCTCCGAGGGCACTCCCGGGGACGGGGCCGCCGAGGCCACCGCCGAGGCCGCGCCCCGCGACACCGACACCGACGCCGCCGTCGGCGCGTCGTGACCCAGCCCCTGATCGGCGTCGACATCGTGCCGCTCGCCCGGGTGCGCGAGCTGACCGCTCCCGGCGCCGGGCCGCTGCTCGGGCGCTACCTCTCCGCCGACGAGCTGGACGCCTCCCGGACCCCGGACGGCGCGGCCGACGAGGCCGGCATCGCCGGCCGGCTGGCCGCCAAGGAGGCCGTCTTCAAGCTCTTCGGGGCCGTCCGCAGACCGGTTCCCTGGCGGGGCATCGAGGTCCTGCGCGGCCCCGGCGGCCGGCCGGGCGTCCGGCTCTCCGGCAAGGGCGCCGAGCTGGCCAGGCGCGCCGGACTCGGCCCGATCGACGTCAGCATCAGCCACGACGCCGGCTTCGCCATCGCCGTCGCCGCGGCCTCCACCTCTCTTGACCGTCTCTGAAGGGAATGCCATGAGTTCCGCAGGTACCGACTCCGCAGGTGTCTCCTCCGCAGGTGTCTCCTCCGCAGGTGTCTCCTCCGCGGGTATCGACAAGGTCCGGGACTGGATCCTCGGCCGTCACCCCGAGCGCACCGAGCTCGCCGCCGACGTCGACCTCATCGAGAGCCGGCTGGTCGACTCGCTCGCCTTCGTCGAGCTCGTCTACACGATCGAGGACGCCGCGGGCGTCGAGATCGACTTCGACAACATCGACATCGAGGACTTCCAGACCCTCGCGACCATCGAGAAGGCGTTCTTCGCCTGATCCCGAGGAGGGATCTTCACCATGGATGCAGTCTCCTACACCGCACAGTGGATGGCCGCGGCCCGCGCGCAGGAGTCCGAGCGCGAGGACGCGCTGTTCGTCGACCCGCTGGCCCGTGACCTGGCCGCGCCCCGAGGCTTCGAGCTGATCGAGCGCTACGCCGGCGGCGGTCTGCTGCCCTTCATCTCCATCCGGACCCGGTTCCTCGACGACGCCATCCGGGACGTCCTCGCCGAGAGCGGGATCCAGCAGGTGGTGCTCATCGCCGCGGGCATGGACACCCGCGCGTTCCGGCTCGACTGGCCCGAGGGCACCGAGCTGTACGAGGTCGACCACGCCCTGCTGATCGCGGAGAAGCGCCGCCGGCTGGACGCCCTCGGCGCCGAGCCGCGCGTCGACCGGCGCGAGGTGTCCGCCGACCTCACCCAGGAGTGGATGCCCGCTCTGGAGGCCGCCGGCTTCGACCCCGACCGCCCGACGCTGTGGGTCGCCGAGGCGCTCACCTTCTTCCTCACCGAGGAGCAGGCCGCCGGACTGCTGCGGCTGCTCGCCTCCGCCTCGGCGCCCGGCAGCCACCTGGCCTTCGACATCCTCGGCCGCGCCCTGCTGCGCAGCCCGTTCTCGAAGCGCTTCCTGGACACCCTCGCCGCCGACGGCACGCCGTGGATCTTCGGCACCGACGAGCCCGAGGAGTTCCTGACGGCGAACGGCTGGAAGACCACCGACCTGCGCGAGCCCGGCCAGCCCGGCGCCGGCGAGGGGCGCTGGCCGTACGACGTCCAGCCGAGGGACCGCCGCGGCGCCAACCGGCTGTGGCTGATCCGCGCCGAGGTCGTGACGGCCTGATGAGCCTGCCGACCACGGACCGCCGGATCACCCTGGAGCGGATCGAGTCCTACCTGCCCGAGCGCAGCGTACGGATCGAGGAGCTGGGCGAGCGGCTCGGTCTGCGCCGGGCCGAACTGGGCGTGTTCCGCAAGTTCTACGGCCTGGACACGCTCCGCTTCGACCCCGAGCTGCCGCTGCTCGACCTGCTGCGGCCCGCCGCGCGCGGCGCCCTGGCCGCCCTGCCCGAGGGCGGCCGGGTCGACTACCTGGCCTACGCCCACGTCACCCAGGCGGTCGCCCCCGCCGACGTGGACGTGGCCCGTGAGGTCGGCGACGCCCTCGGGCTCTTCGACACCGAGGCCTTCGGCCTCAGCCACCAGGCCTGCGTCAGCAGCCTGGGCGCCATCGAGGTGCTCGGCGAACTGCTGCGCGCGGAGGGCGCCGAGGGCGCGTACGCGCTGATGATCACCGGCGAGCAGGCGTACTCGCCGATCGTCCAGCACGTGCCCAACACCTCGATCATGGCCGACGCCGCCGCCTCCTGTCTGATCACCCTGGACGGCGAGGGCGACGAGGTCCGGTCCTTCGCCACCCGGACCCTGGGCGAGTACGCCCAGTGGCTGGAGCTGACCGCCGAGCAGAACACCGAGTTCGGCGAGCAGTACGGCCGGCGGATCGCCGAGGTCATCCACCGGGCGGTGGCGGAGGCCGGGCTGACGCTCGACGAGATCGACCTGGTGATCCCGCACAACGTCAACAAGCTGGCCTGGCGGCAGACCATCAAGGAGCTGGAGGTGGCGCCGGAGAAGGTCTTCCTGGACAACGTCCCCCGCTACAGCCACACCTTCGCCTCCGACGTGTTCGTCAACTACACGACCCTGCGCGACGCCGGCCGCCTCGTGGACGGCGCGCACTACCTGCTGGTCTCCGTCGGCCTCGGCGCCACCTTCGGCGCGATGGTCATCACCCACCGGGCCGACCGGGCCGCCGGTGCCGCCGGGGCCGACCAGGCCTCCAAGGCCGCCGGGGCCGACCGGGCCGATGCGCCCACGCCGGCAGGAGGTGCGACCCGATGAACCGTCAGGAAGTGCTCCTCACCATCGAGAAGGCGCTCAGCGAGGTCCTGGAGCGGCCCGTCTCCGGGCTCACCGAGGAGACCGCGCTCTTCGACGAGCTGCAGCTCACCTCCCTCGCCGTGCTCGGCCTGCTGATGACCGTCGAGGAGACGACCGGGATCTCCATCGACCCCGAGCAGCTCGACATCGACCACCTGCGGACCATGCGTTCCTTCGCCGACTACGTCGAGGCCGCACTCCGCGAAGCAGAGGGGACGTCATGAGCGGACTCGCCGTCCGGGCCGCCACCGCGGTGCGCTCGCCGCAGGGCCGGGGGCCGGCCGACGACCCGGCCGTGCTCGACTACTACCGCGACCTGCTCACTCCCTTCGGCGAGAAGCCGGACGAGGAGCTGCTCGGCCGCGGCGCGCACGTCCACCACCGCGACCTCGCGGACCTGCTCGTCGCCGACGAGGGCGTCGGCCGCAGCAGGCCCGAGCTGCTGATCGTCACCCACGCCCTGCCGGACGTCGTGCCGTTCACGGCCGTCGCGCCGCACCTCACCGACCGCCTCGGCGGCCGGGCGGCCAACTTCGCGATCGCCCAGCAGGGCCTGGCCGCGCCCTTCACCGCGCTGCGGATCGCCGCGGCGTACCACCGCGCGGGCCGGGCCGCGGAGGTCGTGCTCGCGGTCCTGGAGCAGACCACCCTTCCGACGGCCTTCCCGCTGGTCCAGGACACCCCGCTGACCGACTCGGCCGCGGCACTCGTCCTCGGCGCCGGCGACGGGCCCGGTCTGCGCTTCGTCCGGGCGCACTCGGCCGGTTCGGCGGCGGCCGCGCTCGACGGGTACGGGCCGGGGCGGGAGCTCGACGAGGACGGCACGCTCCTCGTGCTCGGGCCCTGGGTGACCGAGGACCTCCCCGAGCGCACCGCGGTGCACCGGGTGGCCCCGGGCAGCTACTGCACCAGCCTCTGGCTGGAGCTCGCCGACCACTGGCAGGAGTGGCAGCGGTCCTACCGGCGGGTCGTCCTGTGCGACACGGACCCGCGCTCCGGCCGCAGCCACGTGGCGCTCTTCGCAACCGAGGGAAAGGCGGCAACACGATGACCACCGCTGAGGAGCCGGCCGTCAGGCTGGTGTCCGCGAGGTCCGGCAGCGGCCCGGCCACCTGGGGGCAGCGGGCGATCTGGGGCGTCGTCACCCGGCTCGGCGACGACGCGCCCCGCTACAACGTGCCCGTCGACCTCCCCGTCGCCCCGCCCCGTCCCGTCGCCCGCGTCCTCGCGGACCTGACGGAGCTGCTCCTGCTCCACGACAGCCTGCACACCAGGTGGCTGCCGGCCGGAGAGGACGGTCTGGAGCAGGTCGTCGACGGCAGCGGCGAGCTGCCCGTGGAGGTCAGGACCTCCCCGGAGGAGAAGGCCGCGGAGGTGAGCGCGGGACTCCTCGCCGAGCTGGCCGGCCGCTCCTTCGACCACACGCGGGAGTGGCCCCTGCGGATCGGCCTGGTGGAGAGCGAGGGCCTGGTCCACCGGCTGGTGATCGTCGGCGCGCACACCGGGATGGACTACTGGGGCCTCGGCCGGCTGCTGCGCGACCTGGAGTCGATCCAGGCGGGGGAGACCGCCGCGTCGCTGCGCCAGGCCCGCCCGGCCCAGCAGCCCCTCGAGGCCGCCGAGGTCCAGGCCTCCCCGCTCGGCCGCCGCCGCGACGAGGCCGCCCGCCGCTACTGGTGCGAGCAGCTGACCGCCGGCCCCCGGCGGATCTTCCGCAACCCGGCGGCGCCGCAACTCGCGGACGACCCGGCCCGGATGTTCCCCAACGCCCTGCTGCGCTCTCCCGCCCTCGCGGTCGCCGTCGGGCGGGTCGCGGCGGAGCTGGAGGTCAGCGACGCGGCGGTGCTGCTCGGCGCGGCGTCCCACCAGCTGGCCAGGATGTCCGGGAGCAGCGACGTGCTGTTCCAGGTCGTGGTGGGCAACCGCTTCCAGCCGGCCGCCGCCGCCTCGGTGAGCACGGTGGCGCAGGAGGCCCTGTTCCGGCTGACGGACGCGGACCGGGACTTCGCCGACGCGGTGCGGCGGACCCGGTCGGTCGCGCTGAACGCCTTCCGGCACGCCGCGTACGACAAGTGGGCGCTCGACCGCGAGGTGGCGCTGCTCGTCGAGAAGGGCGAGGCGGCGGACCACTCGTACTGGTGGAACGACACCCGCGACCCGGGCGTCGGGCCCTTCGACACGGTCGAGCGGCCACGGGCCGCGCTGAGCGAGCTGATCGGCCGGACCGAGCTCAGCTGGCCGACGGAGTTCCTGCCCCGCAGGAACGTGTCGATGGCGGTGGACGTGCTGACCGCCCCGGGCGCCCTCGACCTCGCCATGACCGCCGACCCGGCGGTCGTCGACCGCGCGGGGATGGAGCGGTTCCTGCGGGGGGTCGAGCGGCTGGTCGTCGCCGAGGCGATCGCGCTGGGGGACTGATGACCACGGGACCGATGAGCACGGGAGCGGTGAGCACGGGAGCGGTGAGCACGGGACCGATGGCCACGGGAGCGATGACCACGGGAGCGGTGACCACCGCGCGGTACGCGGGAATCGCCTGGACCGGCTCGGGCTACCGGGTCCACGTCGTGGACGGCACGGGGCGCCGGGTCGTCGAGCCGAGCAGCTGGGGCGGCGCCCAGGTCGCCGAACTCGTCGCCTGGCTGCGGGACCTGGACGGCGGCCCGGCCCCGGCCGTGGTCCTGGAGAGCACCAACGGCCTGCTCGACGGCCCGATGACGGCCGCCGGCCTGGAGGTGTACCGCGCGGATCCCTGGCTGCTGCCGTCCCGGCCGCGGTTCGGCTCCGTCCCGGCGGAACGGCTCGCGGAGCAGGCAAGGACCGCGCCCGGCTCGCTGGCCCGGGTGACCGCCGAGGGCGGCAGTCTGACCGGCCGTGCCGAGGAGTACTTCGACGGCGTACGGCGCGGCGAGCCGATCGTCGCCGAACTGACCGCCTCCGGGCGGTGCTTCGAGCACGGCAGCCGTGAACTCCCGCGCGTCGCCCTCACCTTCGACGACGGTCCCGACCCGGTGTACACCCGGCAGGTCCTGGAGATCCTGGACCGCTACGGGGCCCGGGCGACGTTCTTCTGCGTCGGCCACCACGTCGCGGCGCTGCCCGACGAGGTGCGCCGGATCGCCGCGGCCGGCCACGAACTGGGCAACCACTCCTGGTCGCACCCGTTCCTGTTCGACCTGACGCCGGACGAGCTGGGCGAGCAGATCGACCGTACGGCGGAGGCCCTGGACGGGCTGACCGGCGTGGCCCCGGCATGGTTCAGGCCGCCGTACGGGGCGCTGAGCCCCGAGGTGCTCGCCGCCCTGGAGAAGCACCCGGTCGCCCTGACGATGTGGGACGTCGACGCCCGCGACTGGTCGCGGCCGGGAGCGGAGCGGATCGCCGCGACCGTCCTGGAGGGCGCCGGCCCGGGCTCGGTGGTGCTGATGCACGAGGGCGCCGGCGATCGCGGCCAGACCGTCCAGGCCCTCCCGTCGATCGTCGAGGGCCTGCTCGAACGCGGCCTGGAACTGGTCACGGTGAGCGAACTGGCTGCCGGCGCGGCCGCTGACGACCACGATCAACGACGGAAGGGCTGAACGGTCATGGAAGAACGCTTGGCGGACCCGCCCGCGGCGGCGACGCCCCCACCGGCGCAGGACGGCCACGACGGCGCGCCGCCGCCGGCGGAACCGTCGTCGGACACACCGGCCTCCGGGGGCGGGTCTAAGGGAGGCCCGTCCTCGGGAGGCGCGTCCTCGGGAGGCCCGTCCTCGGGCGAGCCGGCGATCTGGTCCCGGAACTTCCGGTTCTATTTCGTCGCCCGCAGCGCGGGCCTGCTCAGCTGGGCGATGCTGCCGGTCGCCGTCTCCGCCGGTCTGCTCAGCGGCGGCTACGGCCTGGACGCCGCCGGCTACTCGATGGCCTTCCTCGTCGCCCCGTTCGCCAGCCTGGTGCTGTTCGGCGGCGTGCTCGCCGACCGGTTCACCGCCCGCCGGATGATGATCCTGGCCGACCTGGCCAACCTCACCGCCCACGTACTCCTCGCCCTCCTCTTCATCCACGGCATCGACCACCTCTGGCAGCTGTACGCGCTCCTCGTGGTGGCCGGCACCGCCAACGCGCTGTTCCAGCCGGGCGCCTCCTCGACCGTGCCGCTGATCTCCCGTGACGTGCAGGGCGCCAACGGCGTGCTGCGCACCTCCGAGGCGATCACCGGCCTCGGCGGCCCGGCGCTGGCCGGCGCCATGGTCGGCTTCGGGTCCACCGGCTGGGTGATGGTGATCTCGGCCGTCTGCTACGGCACCAGCGCGATCTGCCTGTTCGTGCTCCGGCTCGGAGCGGTGCCCGCCCCGCCGGCCGGCCAGAGCCTGTGGCGCAACCTGGTGGTCGGCTGGCAGGAGTTCCGCTCCCGCAGCTGGCTCTGGGGCGTGATCCTCATCTGGATGTTCTACGCGGTGCTCTCCTGGGGCCCGCAGCTGTCGGTGGCCGCCGGCGTCATCGTGCCGGAGCACGGCGCGAGCGCCTTCGGCGTGATCAACGCCGCGCTGGGCGCCGGCACCGTGGCCGGCGGACTCCTCGCCATCCGCTACAAACCCGCGCGGCCGCTCGCCGCGGGCGCGGTGGCGATGATGGCGTACCCGGTCTACCCGCTCGGCATCGTGCTCGGCTGGCCGGTCTGGCTGCTGGCCGCCGCCCAGGTGCTGGTCGGCATCGGGATCGGCGTCTGGGGCGTCATGTGGGCCACCAGCGTGCAGACCCAGGTGCCGGGGGAGGTGCTCAACCGCGTCCACGCCTACGAGGTCGCGGGCTCCGTCGGCATGTACCCGATCGGCAGCGCGCTGGCCGGCCCCGCCGTCGACTCGTTCGGCACCGACACGGTGCTCGTCGTGGGTGTCGTGGTCGGCTTCCTCACCTCCGCCGCCCTGCTCGCCACCCGCCCGATCCGTACGCTGCGCCGTGTCCCGGACCGCGCCTGACCGGCGGACCTGGCGGCCGCGCACGGCCACCGACGGCGTGTACTACGCGGTCGCCCGGAGCGAGGAGGTCCTGCGCGCCCTGCCCGTGGCCGCGGCCGACCGGGCGGCCGCCTCGGGTCTGCCGCCCTGGCGGGCCGCGGAGCACACCGCCTCGCGGACACTGCTGCGCGCCCTGCTGCGGGAGACCGGGGAAGGCCTCACCGACGAGCTCGGCGAGGCCTTCGCCGGCGGTCTTGGGCGGGGCTTCGCCGCCGGCCTCGGCGGGGGCCTCACCGACGAGGCCGCCGGGGGATCCTCCGGCGTGGACTTCCCCGGCGTGGATCTCCCCGGCGTGGATTTCCCCGGCGGGCCGGTCGCCGCGCGTCCCGGCGGCCGGCCGTACCTTCCCGGCCGGCCCGACCTGGGCGTGAGCCTTTCGCACTCCGCCGGCTGGGTCGCCGCCGCCGTCGGCCGGAACCGCGACGTCGGCGTCGACGTGCAGGTCCCGGCCGCCGTCGGCGACCGGCTGCTGCGGTTCTGCTGCGCGCCCGCCGACGCCGACGCGCTGACCGTCATGGCCGAGGACCGGCGCCGACGGGAGTTCGCCTGGATCTTCACCGCCCAGGAGGCCTGCGTGAAGGCCGTCGGCGCCGGTTTCGCCGCTCGCCCCTGGACCGTTCCCGTGGCCCTGGGGCAGCGGGCGGGCACCTGGGAGGGGGTCCGCTGGAGCGCGCCTCGCGAGCGGCAGCCGGTGCCGGTCGCCTGCGCGTGGACCGAGCGGGCCGGACCGGCCGGGACGCGCGTTGCCTAGGATGCGTGCGTCCGTGCGCGGCCGCGCACGGCGAACGGGGAGGGACGCACGTGATGAGTGGGACGGCCGGGGAGTTCGAGGTCACCGAGCGGACGCGGTTGCGGCGGATGCGGCACAAGGGGAGCCACCGGCGGGCGGACCTCGACGCCGTCTTCGGGGCGGGCTTCCTCTGCCACCTCGGCGTCGTCGTCGACGGCGCGCCGATGGTCGTGCCGACCGTGTACGGGGTCGACGGCGACACGCTCTACGTCCACGGGTCCGTCGCGAGCCGCAGCCTGGTGCGGGCGCCCGACGGCGTGGTGTGCGTGAGCGTGACGCACGTCGACGGGCTCGTCCTCGCGCGTTCGGTGTTCGAGCACGGGGTGAACTACCGCAGCGCCATGGTCTACGGCGTGCCGCGGACGGTGACCGACCCGGAGGAGAAGCTGCGCGGGCTGCGGGCGCTCACCGAGCAGTCCGCGCCCGGGCAGTGGGAGTACGTGCGGCAGCCGAGCCGCAAGGAGCTGGCGGCGACGGCGCTCGTGGCGCTCGAACTGACCGAGGCGTCCGTGAAGGTCGCGAGCGGGCCGCCGGACGACGGCGAGAGCCCGGACGCCGAGCTGGGACTGTGGGCCGGGGTGCTGCCGGTCGTCACGCGGTTCGGCGAGCCGGAGGCCGACCCGCTGCTGCCCGCCGGGACCGAGCCGCCCGCGCACATCGCCGGGCGGGCCGGACGCGTGCTCGGCGAGCACCACGGCGGCTGAGGCCCGCCTCGCGCTCGCCTCGGGGATGCGGAGGCGCCGGCGTGCGGAGGGGCCGGCTGCCTCACGGGGCGTCGGCGTCCAGCGGGTCCAGCTCCAGACGGTCGAGGTGCGACCCGTCGGCCAGGGCGTCGACGGCCGTGACGCGGCCCTCCAGGACGGTGAACCGGAGCACCGCCTTCGGTTTCCCGTCCGCCGCGGCCCACATCAGGCCCGCCGCGCCGTCCACCAGCGCCAGCCGGGCCTCCTGCCCGCGCCCGGCGACGCGGTGGGCGACGGCCGGTGCGCCGTGCGCGGGCGCCGCACCGTTGCGTACGGCCTGGGCGTCGGCCCGTAGCACCGCGTCCGGGTCGAGGAGGGCGACCAGTGCCTCGACGTCGTCCGCGCGGGCGGCGGCCAGGAACGCCGTCACCACCTGCCGCTGGCGCTCCGGGTCGGGCTCGGGCATCTCCTCCGTGCCCTCGACGCGGCGCCGGGCGCGGGCCACCAGCTGCCGGGTGGCCGCGGGCGTCCGGTCGACGACCGGGGCGATGGCGTCGTACGGGACGCCGAAGTCCTCGTGCAGGACGAAGGCGAGCCGTTCGGAGGGCGTCAGGGTGTCCAGGACGTCGCCGCCCGGGGCGCCCGGGGCGTCCAAGGGGTCCCGGACGGCCGGGCGCCGGGACTCGCGCGAGCGCAGCCGGTCCAGGCAGAGCCCGGCGACCTCGCTCAGCCGCCCCGCGTCCGTCGCCGTCCGCAGGACCTCGTCCGCGGCCTCGGCCTCGGAGGAGCCGAGCAGGCGGAGTGCGACGGTCCGCATGGGCGCACCACGGGCGGGGCTGCCGGACAGGCTGCCGGGCGCGCCGGATCCCGCGCGGCCCGGCGCGGGATCCGTCTCGGTGCGGTCGTCCACCGGTGTGCCCACCGGCTCAGTCCCCGTGGCCCGGTCCGCCGCTGCCGAAGCCGCCGCTGGAGATGCCGCCCCACTTGCGCTTCTCCTCGCTCGGTGGCTCGGGCGAGGTCTCGGTCCCGGACGTGCCGCCGTCCTTCAGCTGGTACGGCATGAGCCGGTGCTCGCCGTCGGTCTGCGGCATCTCGGCCGGTCGGCGGTACTCGGACATCTCACCGGGCGGCCGTTCGGTCTCGGGCCGGTGCGGCTGCTCCTCAGGGTCGGGAGGCGGGAGTTCCTTGTTCCGGACCCGGATTCCGAGAATGAAGGCGCCGATGAGGACGGCGACCACGATCAGCCCGCCCAGCACCTGGGCGAGGCCCGACTGCCAGACACCGGCCGCCGTGGTGACCTGGGCCGACTCCACGAGGAAAGTGTTCATACTCAAGGATTACCCCGTTTCGTCTGAATTGTTCCTCCTCTTTCTCGCCGCCGGCGAAGAGGGGCCGGAGAACCGGCCGGAGACCGGTCGGAGAAGGTCTGAAACATTTCCCCGGGGGCGCCGCGTCATGGAGGTGTACCAGGCAAACGGCCTCGTGACAGCGACGGAGGGGAGGGACATGAGAACGTCCCGCGCGGACGAGTTCCTGGAGTTCGCCTCGGCGAGATCGGGGCATCTGTTCCGCTCGGCATGCCTGCTGACCAGCGGCGACACCCATCTCGCCGAGGACCTCGTGCAGGAGACGCTGGGACGCATGTACGCCGTGTGGGGCCGCATGGCCCGCGTCGGCAACCCGGCCGGCTACGCCCATTCCGTCCTCGTACGGACCTTCCTCAGCCACCGGAGACGCCGCTCGGCCACCGAGCGCCCCCTCGGTGAGCTGCCCGACCACGCCCCCTACACCGGCGAGGACCCGGCCCTGCGCATCGCCCTCCTCGACGCCCTGGCCGGGCTCGCGCCCAAGGACCGGGCCGTGGTGGTGCTGCGGTACTGGGAGGACCGCAGCATCGAGGAGACCGCCGACGTGATGAACACCAGCTCCGCCGCCGTGCGCACCCGCAGCACGCGGGCGCTGGCCACCCTGCGGAAGCGGCTCGGCGGCAGCATCACCGAGTTCGCCGCCCGCTGATCCCCGCCCCTCGACCCGGGGGCCCACCCCACTGTTTTTCGCTCACTGACCCGGAACGGTGATCCCGCCATGCCTCAGCACGGAGAGCACGACCCGACGAACGGACGATTCGAGGAGGAACTGGGCGCGGTCCTGCGCCGCACCGGAGAGGGCTTCGCCCTCGACGACCGCCGCGAACTCGTCAACGGCGGCCTCGTCCGCGGCCGCCGCCGACTCGTGCGCCGCCGCGTCGCCGCCGTCGGCGGCGCCCTGGCCCTCGCCGTGATCGGCGTGGGCGGCGTGTACGGCGGCTCGCTGCTCGGCCCGGCCGGCGGCGCCGAGCAGGTCTCGGTCGCCGGGCCCAAGCCGCTGCCCCGGCAGCCGGACGCGGCGCAGATCCCGGTCGCCGACCTGGCCGCCGTCCTCAAGGCCGCGACCCCCGCCGGCGAGTGGCAGATCGACAACCCCGACGGCACCGGCCAGTCCGTCCTCGGCGTCTACGACGACGGCAAGGGCAAGGCGGCCGTCTCCGTCGGCCTGTACCGCGCCGGCAAGACGGAGGAGAGCAGCCTCGGCCAGGTCACCTGCCCGGACGAGAAGGCCGTCCCGTTCGACGACTGCACCAGCGAGCGGATCCCCGGCGGCGGGCGGCTCATGGTCATCCAGGGGTACGAGTACCCGGACAAGCGGGTGGAGACGAAGAACTGGCGAGCCGTGCTGCTCACCGCGGACGGCTTCCTCGTCGACGCGAGCGAGTACAACGCGCCGAGCGAGAAGGGCTCCGCGATCAGCCGCGAGAACCCGCCGTTCGACCCGGCGCAGCTGAAGGCCCTGGTCACGGCCGAGGGCTGGCGGCCGCTGCTCAAGCAGATCCCCGTTCCCAAGCCCGTGAAGTCCGCGCCCGGTGCCTCCTCCGGCGCGACGGCGCCGGAGGACCGCGGCCCCGACGTCGTCGAGACGCTGCGCTCGCTCCTGTCCCCGCGGCCGGGCATGAAGATCGTCGACAAGGGCGTCGACGGCAGCGGTTACGGCTACGTCGTCCTCGACGACGGCAAGGGAAGGAGCCTGCTCCAGGTCAACGTCCAGCCGCAGATGGACGACATGCGCCTCCAGCACTTCAGCGGCGGCGACGTGACCTTCGCGGCCGACGGCACGCGCGTGAAGCTGACGAAGCAGGTCGGCGAGAAGGGCGGCTCGGGCGTCGTCTGGTGGAGCGCCGACACGCTGGCCGAGGACGGCCTCCGGGTCGTCGTCTCCTGCTTCAACACCGGCGACCAGCACAAGGCGGCCACGCGCGAGGAGCCGGCGCTGACGACGCAGCAGCTGAAGGACATCGCACTGAGCCCGAGGTGGCGCGAGTCGTCGGCGCGATAGCGCGGGACCGGCACCGAGCATGACGGGACGGGGGGGGGGGGGGGGGGGAAGCCAGCCAAAACCCCCCCCCCTCTTCGGGTGACACTTTAATCAGCCATCCCTCGAA
>NZ_JBHXFE010000012.1:0-49820 GCF_042722475.1 Streptomyces sp. NPDC127092 | reverse complement strand
AGCGCGGGACCGGCCCGTCACTTCGCGTCGGCGTACCGCTCGACCGTCGCCGTCGTGAACGGGAACCGCACCGGCGTGTCCCCGAACGCGATCCTCCCCGCCTCGTCGCCCGCCGCCCTGATCGCCTCCGTGACCGCCGCCGCCTCCTCCGCCGGACAGTGCACGATCACCTCGTCGTGCTGGAAGAACACCAGCTCGGCCCGCATCCCGGCGGTGGCGCGCCGCAGCGCCGCCAGCATCAGCAGCGCCCAGTCGGCGGCGCTGCCCTGGACGACGAAGTTACGGGTGAACCGGCCCCGGGCGCGCGCGTCGCTCGACGCGTACCCGGGGACGTAACCCTCGGAGCTCTCCGCGCCACCCGGCCCGGCCCCGGCGAGGCCGTCCTGCGGGATGCCCGCCTCCCCGTCCTCGTCCGCGCCCACCGCGCGCGGGCTGGTCCGGCCGAGCCAGGTGCGGACCAGCCGGCCCTCCTCGCCCGCCTTCGCCGCCTCGTCCACGTACGCCACCGCGCGCGGGAAGCGGCGGCGCAGAGCGGCCAGGTTCTTCAGGCCGTCGCCGCTGGTCTGCCCGTAGATCGCGCCGAGCAGCGCCAGTTTGGCGTGGGCGCGGTCGCCGGAGAAGGCCCGGTCGGACAGGCGGGTGTAGAGGTCGTCGGGGTGCCCGGCGACCTCCATCAGGCCCGGGTCCCGGGAGATGGCGGCGAGCACCCGCGGCTCCATCTGGTCGGCGTCGGCCACGACGAGCCGCCAGCCCTCGTCGGCGACCACGGCCTGCCGTATGACCTTCGGGATCTGCAGCGCCCCGCCGCCGTTGGTGGTCCAGCGGCCGCTGACCGTGCCCCCCGGCAGGTACTCGGGGCGGAAGCGGCCGTCGCGCACCCAGTCGGCCAGCCAGGACCAGCCGTGCGCGGTCCAGATCCGATAGAGCTTCTTGTACTCGACGAGCGGCGCGACCGCCGGGTGGTCGATCTCCTCCAGCTCCCAGCGGCGGGTCGACCGCACCCGGATCCCGGCCTGGGCGAAGGCCTTCAGCACGTCGGCGGGCAGGTCGGGGCGCACCCGGCGGCCGAACGCCGCCGACACCTCGTCGGCCAGCTCCGCGAGCCGACGCGGCTCGCCGCCGCCCGCGTACCGCTCGCCGAGGAGCTCCCGCAGCAGCTCCCGGTGCACGTCCGCCCGCCAGGGCAGCCCGGCCCGGTGCATCTCGGCGGCGACCAGCATGCCCGCCGACTCGGCGGCGGTGAGCAGCCGCATCCTGCCCGGGTGCTCGGCCCGCTCGTGCCGGCGCTGCTGCTCCGCGTACACCTGGAGCAGCGCGTCGAAGGGCGGTGCGGCGGCGGTGGTGGTCGCCGCCGGTTCGAAGAGGGAGTCCTGCGCGGTCGGCTCCGCGGCCCGCGGCGGCGGGTCGGGCGGCACCGGCGCGTTCCGCAGCCGGGCCCAGGCGGCCGCGGCCGAGCGGGGCTCGCCGAGCCGCCCCTCGTGGCCGAGGAGCAGCTGCTCGGCGTCCTCCACGTCGTAACACCGCTCGACGCGCACCCCGGCCGCGAGCAGCCGCGGATACACCTCGGCGGTCGACCGCCACACCCAGCGGTCGACGTCCGGGCGCGAGCGGACCGCCGCCACCAGGTCCGGCTCGCGCCGCACCTCGCCGGTGGGCAGCCCGTCGGCGCCGAGGGGGACGAGCAGCGCCCCGTCGGCGCCCGGCTCGGGCGCGAGTGCCCACCGGCCACGGCATTCGTTCACGGGTGCGAGTCTGACACCTGCCACTGACAATCGGGCGGTTCGCCCGCTTATGGCGGAGCCGGTCCGTTCTGCGCCGGCCTGGCCTGCGCCTGGTGTCGGTCCGGCGGCGAGCCCCCTGTCGGTCCGGCCGTGGGGGCTCCTGCGTCCGCCCGGCGTGTGCCCGGCGCCCGTCCCTCAGGCCGCCTTGTGGAACAGTGCCGCCGCCTCGCCCCGCGACCCGACACCCAGCTTGTTCAGGATGTTGGCGACGTGGAACTTCACCGTGGACTCGCTGATGTGCAGCTCCTGCGCGATCTGCCGGTTGCGGTGCCCGAGCGCCAGCCGCGTCAGGACCTCCACCTCGCGCTCCCCGAGCCCGCTCAGCGGGTCCATCGCCGCGACCGGGGCCTCCGGGGTGGCGAGCGGGACGACCGCCGTCATCGTCGTGCCCCAGCCCGGCACCGCGTCCATCTCCAGGTGCCCGCCGAGCACCTCGAGGCGGTCGGTGACACTGCCCGCGCCGAGCGGGCAGGCGTCGAGCAGGCCCGGGCCGTCGTCGCGGACCGAGGCGCGCAGCTCGTGCTCGGTCAGCCGCCAGCCGACGTGCACGCGGGTGACCGACTCCTGCTCCAGCATCACCAGGAGCAGCGCCCGCACGATCGCCCGGGCGCCGTGCGCCACGTCGCCCGGCAGGCTTCGGGTGGCGTCCGGCCCTTCCGGCGGGCCGAGTTCGAGCCGTACGGGGCTGTGCCGCAGCATCGGGCGCAGCCCGTCCGCGAGCCGGGCGAAGGCCTCGAAGGCCGGCTCCTCGGCGATCGACCTGTCCCGGTCGGACGCGGCCCGCAGCTCGATCAGGGCCGAGACCGCGAGCTCGGTCGCCGTCGCCCGCGCCGCGGAGTCGTCCAGGGAACGGCTGCGCAGCACCCCGAGCACGCCGGAAAGGGCCGCCGCGTGCGCCGTGCTCAGCTCCGCCGTCACCCGCGCCCGCGTGTCGGCCGCCGCCCGCGAACGGGCGAGCGCGCCCGGCAGCGCCTCGCGCGCGAACCGGTCGAAGTGGCTGGTCACCAGGTCCCACAGGAGCTGCGCGACGGCCAGCTCCGGTTCGCCCGCCGGTGCGGCGCCATCCTCCCGTACGAGCACGAGGACCGAGCCGCGGGCCGTGGCGTCACTGCGCACCGCGACTACCTCCCGCGCCGCCCCGCCGACGACGGCCCGGCCCTGCCAGGGCCGGCCCGGCACGCCCTCGGCGAGCAACGGGGCCAGCTCGGCGGCGGTGATCGGCAGCACGGGCGCGTCGGCGTCTGTCCGCTTGAAGGGCGAGTGGGCGCAGTGCGTGGACAGTTCGGCGGCGACCCGGTGCGGGATCAGCTCGTCGAGCACCTCGGAGAGGCGGGGAAGGATCGCGCCCAGCGGCTGCCGGATGACGTCGTGGGCGGCCAACAGGGCGCCGGTCGCGGTGAGTTCCATGGTCGTCAAGGGTACGGACGCGGGCGTCCGGGTGCCCGTCCTTTCGGCCAGGTGCGACTGGCCGTTCGACCGGCGGGGGAAGGGTGGTGCGGGGCGGAGGCTGGTGATCGACCGGCAGCGGCCGGTCAGCGACCGGAACGGCCGGTCGGCGACCGGCAAAGGCCGGTCACGACTTCTGGGGGAGCGGAACCATGGAAGCAATCGTGTACGAGGAGTTCGGCGGCGCCGAGGTGCTGCGCCACGAGGCGGGCGTCGCGGTGCCGCAGCCCGGCCCGGGCGAGGTGCGGGTGAAGGTGGTGGCCGTCGGCGTCAACCCGCTGGACTGGAAGCGCCGTCACGGCTGGGTGGAGGAGTTCTACCCGACCACCTTCCCGGCCGTCCCGGGCCTGGAGTTCGCGGGTACGGTCGACGCGCTCGGCGAGGGCGTGACCGAACTCGCCGTCGGCGACGAGGTGTTCGGCTGGACGAAGACCGGCGCGTACGCCGAGTACGCCCTCTCCGACACCTCCGCCGTCGTCGCCAAGCCCGCCGCCCTGTCCTGGGAGCTGGCCGCCAGTGTGGTGGTCGCCGGCGAGACGGCCCGGCGCGTGCTCGACCTGCTGGCGGTCCGCGAGGGCGAGACCCTGCTCCTGCACGGCGCCGCCGGAGCCGTGGGCGCGCTCGCCGCGCAGCTGGCCGTCGCGTCCGGCGTGACGGTGCTGGGTACGGCGTCGGAGCGCAACCACGCCTTCCTGCGCGAGCTCGGCGTGCACCCGGTGACGTACGGGGACGGGCTCGGCGACCGGATCCGCGCGACGGCCCCGCAGGGCGTCGACGCGGTCTTCGACGCGGCGGGACGTGACACCCTGCCGCTCTCGATCGAGCTGCTCGGCGGGGAGAAGTCCAGGATCGTCACCATCGCCGCCCCGGACGCCGCCGAGCACGGCATCGTCTTCTCCGGTGTCACCGTGGAGGCGCCGCTCGCCCGCCGCTGGCTGACCGAACTCGCCGACCTCGTCGTCGAGGGCCGGCTGCGGCTGGACATCGCGGAGGTGCTGCCCCTGAAGGAGGCCGCCCGGGCGCAGGAACTGAGCGAGGCGGGCCATGTACGGGGGAAGCTGGTGCTGCTGCCGTAAGCGGGCTCCGGCGGCGTGCGGCGGTGTGCGGCGGTGGCGTTCGGCCTGGCCCGGAGTACGGGGGTTTCCGGGCGGCGACGGCGGAGGTGGGGCACAGCCCTGCGGAGGCGGGCTGCGAAGGCGAGGGCTAACCTCGCGGAGTGAGCGACACACTGGCCAACGCCACCGCCGACGCCACTGCCGACGCCGACTCCGACGGCACCGCCGATACCGCAGCCGTCCCTGGCGACCGCGACCGCGACCGCGACCACGACCGTATCAAGATCTGGTTCCGCTTCGTCCCCCGCGAGGGCTGGCTCCCGCAGGACACCGAGGGCCTGTGGGCCGTCCCGGTCGGCGCGGACACCGCCCGGGTGGTCAACGTGCCGTTCCTCCAGGACGGCGTGGCCGAGGGTGACGTCGTGCGGTACGCGACGGACGCCGAGGGCAGGCACTGGGCGACGGGCCGGGCGGAGGCGTCCGGCAACGTCACGATCCGCGTCCTGCCCGAACGCTTCGGCCCGCTCGGCGCCGACGCCCGCGCGGTGCACGAACGGTTCGCCCGATTCGGACTCGGCGGCGAGTCCTTCAGTGCGGCACTCCCGCTGGTGGCCCTGACGGTGCCGGCCGACGCCCCGATGGCGGAGATCAAGGCGCTCCTCGTACGGGGTACGGAGGACGGCTGGTGGCACTGGGAGACGGGCTGCGCGACGGACACGTGGAACGCGGCCTGAACCCGGGCCCGGCGCGCGCTCGAGCGGGCCGGGCCTAGAACCAGCCGGCCTTGACGACGGCGTGGCCCGCGGCGGCGGCCCGGGCGTAGAAGGCCCGCAGATCCTGGTGGTGGCCCTGGAAGATCCGGCGTATCCGGTCGGGGTCGGCGGACCAGCCGGGCCCGAAGGAGCTCAGGATCCGCGCGCCCGCCCGTGACCAGAGGTCGTCGAACGGGACGGCGGCGAGGAAGGCCGCGGCCCGGCCGGCCTCGGCCGGGTCCATCAGCATGAGCGGCGGGTGGGGGAGCCCTCCGGCCGGCGGGTCCGCCGGCTGACGTCCGCCGAACACCGGCAGCCAGGCGTCGGCGTCCTGGCACTCGGCGTACATCTCGTGGAGCAGGCGGTAGTCCTTCTCGATCGAGTGGGCGATGCCCGCCGCGTACTCGACCTCGTGGTGGTCCCAGGCCACGCCCATGAACGCGGTCAGCCACGCGTAATCGTCCCGGATGTCCGTCTCCGCCGCGGCACGCAGATGCAGATGCACGCCGGCCCCCCTTTGCCCGTCCATGCCTGTGCGGGCACGTTATCCGCCACCACTGACAGCCCGCCGGGCCAGGCCGGACCCGCTGGGAGACGGGGCTTGCGACAGGCGGGACGGGACGAGGACCCGGCTCCGACCCCAGTCCCCGTCCCGTCCCGACTTCCCAGCCTCACCCCTCAGCGCGTCCGGCGCCACGCGGGAAGCACCGCGGCCCCCACCGCGACCACCGCGCACGTTCCCGCCGCGGCGGCCACCGTGGCCCACGGGAGGGTCAGCGCGACCGGGGCGGCGAGCGAGGCGAGTGCTGCCGTGAGGCCGCCCAGACACAGGGCGGCGACGCCCAGCCCGAGGACCGTGCCGATGCCCACCGCGAGCAGCGACTCGCCCGCGACCACGCGGAGGATCTGCGCCCGGGTGGCTCCGGCCAGCCGGAGCGAGCGGAGCTCGGGGCCGCGCACCGAGGTGGCCATGAGGAGGGTGTTGGCGAGCGCGATGACCGTGTAGACGAGCGCGATCCCGAGCACGAGCACCAGCCCGAGCCGCGTCTGCGGCGACCCGGCGGCCCAGATCTCGGCACTGGGCGCGACCGCCGTCTCCGCGACGGCCGCCTTCCCGGCCGGCGTCTTCGCGACGGCCGCCTTTCCGGCCGGCGCCTCCGCGACCGCCCCCGGCGCGTTCGCCCAGGTCACGTACGGTTCGTTGCCGCCGGCGCCCAGGGCGAGGACGGCGGCGACGCGCAGGCGGATAGGGCCCTGGCCGTTCGCGAGCCAGACGTCAACCCGGTCGCCGACCGTGTGCCGCTCGAACTCCTCGTTCACGACGATCGACCGGTCGTCCAGGTCCCGCAGGTCGCCCGCGACCACCGGCAGACGGGCCTCCGCCGCCCAGCGGGCCGGGTCGGGGACCGCCCGGGCCGGGTACTTGACCAGGGCGGCGGCTCCGTCCCGTACGAACACCGAGGTCTCCGCGCTGCCCGTCTGCCGGCCCGCCTCCGTCGCCCGGGCGGCGCTCACCGTCGCCGCCGAGCCGAGCAGCGTGCCCGCCAGGGCGACGGTCACCAGGACCGGGGCGGCGACGGCGGCGGTACGGCGTACGGCGGCCGCGCTGTTCTCGCGCACCAGCAGCGCCGTCGCCGACGCGCCGGGAAGCCGTACCGCCCGGGCCAGCGGGCGCACCAGGGCCGGGGCCAGCAGGGCGACGCCCGTGATCAGGAGCATCGGCTGGGTCGTGTACGTCTTGCGCTTCAGGAGCTCGGAGGGATCCGTCGCGTACGTCCACGCCAGCAGCGCGAGGCCCGTGAGCAGGAGTGCCGCGCCGCACAGCGCCCGGCCGAGCGGCAGCGCGTCGGTGTCGACGTCCGCCTCGCGCAGCGCGGCCGTCGGTCCGACCCGCCCGGCGCGCCGCGAGGCGGCGAGGGCGCCCGCCCCGGCGACGGTCACGCCGGTCCAGAACGCCGCGTGGTACGGCCACGAGACCGCGGAGGTCCCGATCGTGAACCACGACGGGGCCACCTCGCCGTCCACCAGCGCCCGGGCGAGCCGCGGCGCGCCCCACGCCCCGAGCAGACAGCCCGCGGCCGAGGCGAGCACTCCGACGGCCGCGGCCTCGGCGAGCAGCAGCCGCCGCACCTGGCCGGGTGTGGCGCCGGCCGTGCGCAGCAGCCCGTACTCGCGGCGCCGCAGCGCCACGGCGAAGGCGAAGGTGGAGGCGACGACGAAGACCGAGACGAAGGCGGTGACGCCGCCCGAGGTGCCCAGCAGGGCGTTGAGGGTGACGAGGGCGCGGGCGTCGCGGGCGGCGTCGGGGTCGACCGCCCTGCGTTCGGCGCCGGTGAGCACCCGGGCCGCCCGGTCGCCGACCGTCGCGCGGACGACGGCCCGTACCTCGTCGGCGGGCCCGTCGACGCCGACGGCGTCAGGGCCGCCGGAGGTGGTGACGGTCCAGCGGGCGCGCAGCTCGCGCAGCAGTTCGGTGTCCACAGGCTGTGGACGGTCGAGCGGCGCGGTCACGACCGCCGTGTCAGGCCCGCGCCGCACCTCCACGGACAGTCGGTCCTGACCCTGTACGACGACGGGCGAGGACGCGAATCGCACCGGCGCGCGCTCCGGCGCGCCGACGGTGGCGGAGAGCCCGAGACCCATGACGGTCAGGAGCCCCACACCGAGGGCGAGTGCGGTGAAACCGCCGAGGAAGGAGGCCCAACGGGTACGGAGCCCGGCGAGGACGACGGTCAGCACGGGGCACCGCCCGTCAGGGTGGTGGGAGCGGCCGGGGACGCCGGCGCGGACGTTGCCGAGGGTGCGGACACCGGCGCGGGCGTGCCCGCCGTTCCCGCGGCCGTACCCGTGGCCGGCCCCGCCATGGTCTCCAGGCCTGCCATCCGGGCCGCCACCGCCTCGACCGTCGGCGCGGGCAGCTCGCCGTGGATGCGTCCGTCGACAAGGAACACCACGCGGTCGGCGCGGGCCGCCGCGACCGGGTCGTGGGTGACCATGACGATCGTCTGGCCGTCCAGGTCGACGAGTTCGCGCAGCAGGTCCAGGACCGCACGGCCGGTGGTGGAGTCGAGGGCGCCGGTCGGTTCGTCGCCGAAGAGGACGGCGGGCCGGGTGATCAGGGCGCGGGCGAGCGCCACGCGCTGCTGCTGGCCGCCGGACAGCTGGCCGGGCCGGTGCCGCTCGCGACCCGCCAGGCCCACCCGGGCGAGGGCGTCCCGCACCTCCGCCCGGGACGGGCGGCGGCCCGCGAGCCGCAGCGGAAGGGCCACGTTCTGGGCAGCGGTGAGGGCGGGCAGCAGGTTGAACGACTGGAACACGAAACCGATCCGGTCCCGTCGCAGCAGCGTCAGCCGCCGCTCGCTCAGGCCCGCCAGCGGGATGCCGTCGATCTCCACGCTGCCCGCCGTCGGCCGGTCGAGGCCGGCCGCGCACTGGAGCAGCGTGGACTTCCCCGAGCCGGAAGGGCCCATGACGGCGGTGAAGGTCCCGGCGGGGAGGTCGAGGTCGACGCCGTCGAGTGCACGGACGTCCCGGTGGAACCGCCGCAGCCCCCGCAGACGTACGGCGACGCGCACGCCGCTGCCGGCGGCGCCGACGCCGGGGAACGCGCCGGAGCCCGCGACGGGGTGGGAGGCGGGGTCCGAGGAGGAAGCCGGAGCCGGGTCCGAGGAGGAAGCCGGAGCCGGAGCCGGAGCCGCATTCGAGTGCGTGGAAGTCATGCCTCCAGCGAACCGTTTCCGCCCGCCCCGATCACGACCACCAGCGGGCGTCCAAGGGGTAGTGCCAGCCCTACCCTCCGCCTAGGCCTCCAGGCCCCCTAGCCCCCAGGCCCCCGTACCGCTACGCCCCCCTACGCCCCCCGCACCGCCACCACGAACACCTCCAGTGCGTCCAGCGGTTCGCGTCCGAGCAGCGCGCGCAGGTCGCTCTTCACGCCGCTGCCGTCCATGAAGCCGAACGCGATCGCCGAGTACGTGCTCGCCAGCATCGGCACCTGGAACGGCTGCGCCCCCGACGCCGCGATCGCGGTACGGGCCTCCGCGAGCGTCACCGGCTCGTACGTGGCGCCCAGCGCCTCCGCCAGTTCGGCACCGCCCAGCGCGCGTTCGCCGACGAGCTCGTAGACGCGGCCCGCGTGCGGCGCCGGGTCGGTGGCGACGGAGACCGCGATGTCGGCCAGGTCGGCGCGGGCGACGACGGCGAGCCGGCCCTCGCCGAGCGGGCCGGTGATCCGGTTGTCGGCGTCAGGGGTGGCGATCCAGGTCAGGAACTCGGCGTAGAGGCCGTTGCGCAGGATCGTCCAGTTCAGCGTGGACCGCTGGAGCCGCCGCTCGGTCCAGCGGTGCGCCAGCGCGTACGTGACGTGGTCGCCGTCGCCGGAGAGGCTGGTGTAGACGACGTGGCCGACGCCGGCCGCCTCGGCGGCGGATATCGCGGCCTCGTGACGGGCGACGACGACGTCGTCCTCCCCGTAACCGGCCGAGATCAGCAGCAGCGTGTCGATCCCGGCGAAGGCCTCGGGCAGCGTCGAGGGGTCGTCGAAGTCGACGAGCCGGGTGCCCGGCAGCCCGGCCCGGGTGCCGAGGACGACGTCGTCGCGGCCGGCGACCCGCTCCGCGACGAGCGAGCCGAGGGCGCCGGAGACTCCGGTGACGAGCAGCATGGTTTTCCCCCTGAGAACCGAGAATGGGTGGTGCAGGCGAGGTGCCTGGGACCATCGTGTCGGTGCGGGCACGATCTTGGAAGGAGGCACATTGATGTCGGAGGGGCACACCGGTGTAACCGCCACCGGCCCGGCGGAACCGCTCGTCAGCTGCGCCGAGGAGTGCGGCGTACGGGACGTCCAGGACCGGCTCGGCGACCGGTGGACGGTCCACGTGGTCGTCGAACTGGCGGCGGGACCGCGGCGGTTCAAGGAACTGCAGCGCCTCGTCGACGGCGTCTCCCAGCGCATGCTGACCTTCACGCTGCGCCGCCTGGAACGCGACGGGCTCGTCAGGCGGGAGGTGTTCCCGACCACGCCGCCGCAGGTCGAGTACTCGCTCACCGAGACCGGGCACAGCATGACGCACCTGATCAAGCAGCTGATCGACTGGTCGCTCGACCACCGTGCCACCATCGCCCGTGCCCGCGCGGAATGGGACGCGAGGCACCCCGCATGAGCGCCACGGATCCGGCGGGCACGGTGGCGGAGGCGCTGAAGGCGCTGTACGACACCTCCACCCACGCGGAGGACGAGGCCGCCGGCGGCAAGGGCGGCAAGGGCGGCGAGGGCGGCAGGGGCAGTAAGGGCGGCAAGGGCCGCAAAGACGGTAAGGGCCGCAAAGACGGTAAGGGCCGCAAAGACGGTAAGGGCCGCAAAGACGGTAAGGGCCGCAAAGACGGTAAGGGCGCCGGGCGTCGGCGCGGCGACGCCGACCACGGCCTCGACGCCGCCGCCTCCCGCCTCGCCGCCGATCCCGCCGCCGACGCCGAACTGACCCGCCAAGGCGAGGAGTTCGTCCGCACCCTGTGGACGCGCGGCTGGCAGCCGGCCGACCTCGTGCGCATGGCCCGGCGCGAACTCGCCGACGAGCACGCACGGTTGCTGACCACCCTGATCAGGTCCGAGACCGCGAGCTACGAACGCCTTCCGCACCGCTGGCAGGCCCAGCTCGACGCGCTGGACACCGACGAGTGGACGGCGCCCGACCGTTTCTCGTACGCCACGGCCGTCCTGGAGCTGTACCGGCTGCTCGTACGGCTGCCCCGCCTCGACGCCGTCGGCGCCGTGCCCGGCGAGGCGCTGCCGCCCCCGACCGCGGGCGAGCCGAAGCTGCTCACCAGGATCAGGGCGCTGCTCGCGAAGGCCGAGGCCACGACGTACGCGGAGGAGGCCGAGGCCCTGACCGCGAAGGCGCAGGAGCTGATGGCCCGGCACAGCCTCGACGAGGCGAGCCTCGCGGCGGGCGCGCCGGCGCCCGAGACGCCGGGCGCGATCCGGATCGGCGTGGACCCGCCGTACGAGCAGGCGAAGGCGATCCTGCTGGACGCGGTGGCGACCGCGAACCACTGCCGGGCGGTGTGGAACGAGGCGTACGGCTTCTCCACGGTCGTCGGCTTCGAGGCGGACCTCGACCCGGTCGAACTGCTCTACACCTCGCTGCTCGTGCAGGGCACGGCGGCGATGACCCGGGCGGAGGCCGAGCAGCGGGCGGCGGGCCGCAAGCGCACCAAGTCGTTCCGCCAGTCGTTCCTGCTCGCCTACGCGAACCGCCTCGGCGCCCGCCTCGCGGCGACCTCCCGTCGCGTCGCCGCCGAGACGCCGACCCTGCTCCCGGCCCTCGCCTCGCGCGAGGTGGCGGTCTCCGCCCGTACCGACGAGCTCTTCCCGGAGACCCGCACGACCCGCGTACGCGCCGCCTGGGACGAGGCGGGCTGGACCCACGGCACCTCGGCGGCGAACCGCGCGGGCCTGGGCCCCCACCCCAAGGGCGAGATCCGGGACTAGAGCAACCCCCACCCCGTCGCCCGACCGCGCCCCCGCCCGCACCCCGCACCTGCCCGCACCCGCCCCCGCACCCCGCGCCCGCCCGCGCCCGCACCCCGCGCCCGCCCGCGCCCGCACCCCGCGCCCGCCCGCACCCGCACCCCGCACCTGCCCGCACCCCGCGCCCGCCCGCAGCCCCGCCGTAACCTCACGCCGCATCGAAATGACCGTTTCGCCCCTTCCCGCCGTTAGGCTCGGCCCATGAGCTGGCTTCGCGCGCTGAAGGAGACCGCGCGCTCCGGGCTCTCCGTCGAGCGGAGGCGGTTGGAGCCCGCCGTGGCCGGGCGGGGAGCGCTCGGGCTCGCGCTGGTCGTGGGCGTGTCGCTCGCGCTGTTCGGGCCCGCGGTCGCGGCCTCGTCGGCGTTCGGCGCGTTCCAGGCGGCGATCGCCACCTTCCAGCGCTCGTACCGCCCTCGCCCCACCCTCGCCCTCGCCTCCGGCGCGAGCCTCGCCGTGTCCACCTTCCTCGGCTATCTCACCGGCGCCCACCTCGTCCTCTTCCTGCTCCTCCTCGCCCTGTGGACCTTCGTCTCCGGCCTCGCCTGGGCCGTCGGCCCCACCGTCGGCATCATCGCCTCCTCCAACGTGGCGATCATGCTCGTCACCGTCACCCTCCCCACCTCGGTCGCGACCGCCGCCGGCCACGCCGCGATGATCGCCGTCGGCGGCCTGGTCCAGGCGGCCCTCATCGTGCTGATGCCGGTGCGCCGCTGGGGCGCGCAGCGCGACGCGCTCGCCGACGCGCTCGCCGCGGAGGCGGACTACGCCCGCCGGCTGCGGCACGACCCGACCGCCTCCTTCGACCCGGTACCGCTGATGACCGCCCGCAGCGCCGCCGCCGTCACCCCGCGCCAGGCCCGCCGCCGCCCCGCCGAGCTCCACGGCGCCCGCGGCCTCGCCGAGCGGATCCGGCCGGTGCTCGCCTCCCTCGCGGATCCCGCGGTCGGCGCGCCCGCCGAAGGGCCGCAACGGGACCGGGTACGGGAACTGCTCGGCGCGGCCGGCGAGGTCCTGGACGCCTGCGCGCACGCCATCCGCCACGGCGAACCGGTCGAGCTGCCCCCGGCGGCCGTCGCCGCCCTCCGCACGCCCGACACCGGCGCGATCCTGTCCGGCGCGCCCCGCCGGGCCGCGACCCGGCTCGCCGCGCTGCTCGGCGACGTCGTGGAGACGGCGGAACCGCGCACGGAGACGGCGGCCGAGGCGCGCAGCCGCCCGACGCTGCTGCGGCTCCTGCCGGTCGCGCTCGGCAGGATGCGTGCCGAGCTGCGGCACGACTCGCCGGTCCTGCGCCACGCCGTCCGCGTCACCGCCGTCGCGACCGCCGGCTACCTCCTCGGCACCGCCCTGCCCTTCGGCCACGGCTACTGGGCGCCGATGGCCTCGGTGATGGTGATGCGCCCGGACTTCTCGCAGACGTACGCCCGCTCCGTCGCCCGCCTCGGCGGCACCCTCGTGGGCGTGGCCCTGGCGACGGGCATCGTGCAGACGGCCCACCCGGGCACCTGGCTCTCCGCCGGCCTCGCCGTCCTCTGTGCCTTCGGGATGTACCTGCTGATGCGCACGGGCTACGCGGCGAGCCAGGTCTTCGTCGCCGCGTACGTCGTCTTCCTGCTCGGCATGGAGGGCGCGGGCGTCACCCAGACGGTGCGCGACCGCGTGCTCCTCACGCTGCTCGGCGGGCTGCTCGCCATGCTGTCGTACGCCGTCTACCCGGCCTGGGAGACCCCGCGGCTGCGCGGCCGGCTCGCCGACTGGCTCGCGGCGGACGGGCGCTACGCGGCGACCGTCGTCGCCCGTTACGCGGAGCCGGCGGGCCCCGTCTGCCCGGACGTCCGCGAGGCCCTGCTCGCCAACCGGGCCGCCAGGATCGCCTGGCAGGAGGGCGTCGCCCGGGCCACCCACGAGCCGGTGCGGCACCGGGGCCTGTCCCACGCGGCGGCCGGCGAGGCCGAGGACGCGCTCGCCCAGTGCGGGCGGGTCGCGATGCTCCTGGAGGCACACCTCCCGGAGCGCGGCGCCCCGCCCGTACCGGAGGCCGCGGCACTCGCCGAGGCGCTGCGCCGGGCGACGGAGCGAGGCGCGAAGGCCGTACGCGAACGGAGGACGCCGCGCTGGGAGGAGCTGCGCGAGACCGTCGAGGCCTGGGAACGGGGCGAGGGCGCGCCGGACCACTTCCTCCTGCGCAAGGGCGCCGTGCTGCTCCTGGCGGCCCTCGACGAGCTGTCGGCGGTCCTCGCGCACTGAGATTTCTCCTACGGCATGTCATCCGACCGGTATCCGGCGGGAGTTGGAAGGAGTGAGGACCGCTCACCGGAAACCAGGAGCAACCGTATGAAGAAGTACCTGCCGGCCGCGGCCGCCGTGGTGGCCGTGCTCGCGGCCGCGGCCGCGTTCGCGACCCCCGCCGCCGCCACCGCCGCGTCCTCCGCGACCGGCGCACCCCACGTGACCTCCGCGTCCACCGCGTCCACCGCATCCACTGCGTCCACCGCGCTCACGGCCGCCCCGTCCTCCGTCCGCGTCGTCGCCTCCGGCGAGCGCGTGGACGCCGGCGACGGCTGGACGGTGTGGCTCACCGAGGAGGGCAAGTACTGGTCGGGCCCGGACGGTTACGAGAACTTCCGCAGCGTCGTCGACGGCAACGTCGACCTGTCCCGGCCCGGCGTCAGCCACCAGTCGGAGGGCTCCGCGGCCGGCGTGTTCCACTCCGGCCTCTACTACGGCACCAAGAAGGCCGGGAAGGTCGTCCTGACCGGCACCGACGGGACGAAGACCACGGCGACCCTGCTCGAACTGCCCGGCCGGCCCGGCTGGGGCGTCTGGTACGCGCACACGGGTCCGGAGAACGACGGCGGCGCCGCCGTCGCGCTCTACGACCGCAACGGGAGGCTGCTGGCCGAGCTTCCGGGCTGGAACGCCTGACCCGTCGTCGTGCGTGTTCCCCTGCAGGGCCCGGCACGGGGCGGGCCCTGCACCTCTCCCTCCGTGAGCCCGAGGTCGGTCACCGTGTCGTCGTACGAGCCCGCCGAGCCGCAGGAGTCCGTCAGCGAGGACGACGGGTTCGCCGCGTTCGCCGTCGGCGCCTGGCCGCGCCTGGTCCGCACGGCCCAGCTCCTCACGGGCGACTTCCACGAGGCCGAGGACCTGGTGCAGACGACGCTGGCCAAGGTGTACGGCCGCTGGCGCCGGGTCCCGCGCGAGGAGGTCGACCTGTACGTGCGCCGCGCGCTGATCAACAACAACCTCAGCCGGCTGCGCCGCAAGCGCGTGGTCCATCTGCTGACGCCGGTGCTCCCGGAGTCGTTACGCCACGCCTCCGCGGGCCACGCGGACGCGGTCGAGCAGCGCACGGCGCTCCTCGCGGCCCTCGCCGACCTGCCTGCCCGGCAGCGGGCCGTGATGGTGCTGCGGTACTGGGAGGACCTGAGCGAGACGGAGATCGCCGCGGTGCTGGAGTGCTCGATCGGTACGGTCAAGACGCACGCCCGTCGCGGTCTCGCCGCGCTGCGCGCCCATCCCGGCCTCGCCCTGCCCGGCCCCGCGCCGGCGTCCGGCACCGCGCCGGCGCCCGGGCGCTCCCGCCCCACCGCCCCCACGACCTCCGCCGGAGCCCGACGATGACCCCCGCATCAGACTCCGAACCCGCCACCGAACCCGCCACCGAGCCGGAGTCCGCGCCGGACTCCGAGCCCGCCACCGAACCGGACTCGGAGCCCGCCACCGTGCCCGCCTCGGAGCCGGACCCCGCCTCCGAGCCGGACCCCGGGCCCGCCGCCGAGCCCGCCTCCCACCCGGACCCCCTTCAGGACTCCGATCCCGACGTCGACGGTCATCTGCGCGCCGTCTTCGCCGAGGCCGCGCACGACGTCACGCCGAACCCGGTGCCGCTGGCGGCCGTCCGCCGCCAGGGCCGGGCGCACCGGCGTCGCCGCGCGGTGACCCTCGCGGCCCTGGCGGTGCTCTCGGTGTCCGGCGCGGCCACGGTGGCGGAGCTGTCGCTGCCCGCCGACCGCACGGTGTCCCTGGCCCCGCCCGTACCGCCGGCACCGCCCGCGTCGCTTTCGCCCTCGGTCCGTACTCCCGCCGCGGTGGCGCCCAGCCGGGCCGAGGCTCCCGAGGTCACCGAGGTGCGTGTGGTGCGGCCGGGGGAGCGGGTGGACGCGGGGAAGGGCTGGACGGTGTGGCTGACCGCCGAGGGCAAGCACTGGACCGGGCCGGACGGCTACGAGAACTCCCGCAGCGTGACGGACGGGAACATCGACACCGCCCGGCCGGGCGTCTCGTACCAGAAGGAGGGGGACGCCAAGGGCGCCTTCCACTCGGGGCTCTACTACGGCACGCGCTCCGTGGGCCGGGTGGAGCTGCGCGAGGCGGACGGCCGCACGGTCCTCGCGAAGCTCCTGGAGCTGCCGGGGCATCCGGGCTGGGGCGTCTGGTACGTGTACACGGCGGTCGCCCCGGGCTCCGCGGAGCAGGATCCGGGGACCGCGGACCTGTATCTGTACGACCGCTCGGGCAGGCGGCTCGCCGGGCTTCCGGGCACCCACGGCAACCGATAGCGCTCACGAACCGTCAGAGTCCAGGGCGGCTCCGCCACCTACCCGCGAGTAGACGCTGAGTCGCGTAGTCACTACACCACCCCTCGTGCACGTGCATCTGCTCATGCAGGCGCATGTGAACACGGCTATGATCCGAGGAAGTTGACACCTGCACCAATCATCTCGGGGAGCTACCAGTGCATCACGCGCACCACGCGTACAACGGCATGGCGGCCACGGAGCTTCGTGGTGTCGTGTGGCAGAAGAGCCGGCACAGCAACTCCCAGGGCGCCTGCGTGGAGTTCGCCAAGCTGCCCGGAGGGAACGTCGCCGTGCGCAACTCGCGCCACCCCGACGGTCCCGCCCTCGTCTACACGCCCGCCGAGATCGAGGCCATGCTCCTGGGGATCAAGGACGGGGAGTTCGACCACCTGGTGTGACCGCGGCCGTGAACCGCGGAACGGGGAAGGGCCCCGGTGGCTGTCGCCACCGGGGCCCTTCCCGTTCCCGTTCGTCACCGCGTGCCGTACGGCACCGCGCGCTACTCCGGCCCCAGCCGGAACAGCGCCCACACCACCTTGCCCTGGAGCGTGCCCGCGAGCGGATGCCAGCCCCAGCCGTCGCTGAACGACTCCACCAGGAACAGCCCCCGGCCCGACTCCGCGGCGAAGTCCTCCTCGTCCTTGCGCGCCTCCGGGCTCGCCTGGCTCGGGTCGCGCACGGCGCAGACCAGGCGCGAGGCCCAGCGCATGAGGTGCAGCCGGACGGGCGGATTCAGGCCTTCCTCGTGCTCCGTCGCCGCGGCCGGATCCGTCCCCGCCGGCACCGCGTGCCGCAGGGCGTTCGTCACGAGTTCGGAGACGACGAGGGCGACGTCGTCGAAGCGGTCTGCGAGATCCCAGTTGCTGAGCGTCTGACTGGTGAACTTCCGTGCGCCGCGCACCGCTTCGTAGCGGGGCGGAAGGGCGCAGGAGGCCGAGTTGGACACCGTCGCGGGGTCGATCGGCGGAAGCCCCTGCCGTAACGGCTCGAGCATGGTCGATCCATTCGGTCCCATGCGAGGCACTCCCGGGAATCGCGGCGGTGGTGCGACAAAGGCGGTGCGACAACGGCGCGTCAGTCCGCGCGAGTACGCGGCTGTGCGAGCACCATGGTTCCGAATGCAACGGAGGGATGCAAGGGCAGATGCACGTGCACGCGCCGGACCTGTCCGCCCGCGACCCGATTCTGTGCATAAGTCGTCCACCGACCGTCGCGAAGGTGCCCGGAACCCGCCCTCTATCCGTAATCGAATGTGTACGCGCTGAAGCGTTTAGTGGCAGAATCCGGGGCTCGACGGGGGCTCGACAGCGAGAGCAGCACCGTGAAGGGGAGGCTGGAGCCGTGACGGCAGGCGAATCGAGCGGGGCGAGCGGGAGCGTGGTGCGCCGCATCCTGCTGGGCTCCCAGTTGAGGCGACTGCGCGAATCGCGCGGCATCACCCGGGAAGCCGCCGGTTATTCGATCCGGGCGTCCGAATCCAAGATCAGCCGTATGGAGTTGGGAAGGGTGAGCTTCAAGGCCAGGGACGTCGAGGACCTTCTCACGCTCTACGGCGTCAACGACGAGGCCGAGCGCGGTTCGCTGCTCCGCCTGGTCCGCGAGGCCAACCTCGCGGGCTGGTGGCACAGTTACGGAGACGTGCTGCCGGGATGGTTCCAGACGTACATCGGCCTCGAAGGCGCCGCCTCGCTCATCCGCATCTACGAAGTGCAGTTCGTGCACGGCCTCTTGCAGACCGAGGCCTACGCCCACGCGGTCGTCACCCGCGGCATGCCCGGCGCCCCGCACGCCGAGATCGAGCGCCGGGTCGCGCTCCGTCTGGAGCGCCAGAAGGTCCTCGTCTCGGAGAACGCCCCGCATCTCCACGCCGTCCTCGACGAGGCCGCGCTGCGCCGCCCGTACGGCGACCGTGCCGTCATGCAGGGACAGTTGAGGCATCTCATCGAGGTCTCCGAGCACCCCAACATCACGCTCCAGGTGATGCCGTTCAGCTTCGGCGGCCACGCGGGCGAGTCCGGCGCCTTCTCCATGCTCAGCTTCCCCGACGACGACCTTTCCGACGTCGTCTACCTGGAGCAGCTGACCGGCGCCCTCTACCTCGACAAGCGCGAGGAGGTCGGCCAGTACGTGCGCGTGATGGAAAGGCTCCAGAAGGACAGCCCCGATCCCTCGGAAAGCCGCGATCTTCTCCGAGGACTCCTTCAACTCTCCTGATACGTCAGTACGATGACGAGACATCAGTGTGACGGCTGTGACGCGGCAGCTGTCCGTGCCGACGTCCGCCACCGCGGGTAAGGAGTCTCGTCCATGGCTTCCTCGTCTTCGCCGTCCCCGTCGTCCGCCTCCTCGGACTACTTCACCGAACTGGCGCACCAGTACATCGACGGCGAGTGGAAGCCCGGCAGCGGCTCGTGGGACATCATCGACTTCAACCCGTACACCGGAGAGAAGCTGGCGGCCATCACGGTCGCCACCGCCGCCGAGGTGGACCGCGCCTACCGGGCCGCCGAGCGCGCCCAGACCGCGTGGGCCGAGACCAACCCGTACACCCGCCGGCTCGTCTTCGAGCGCGCGCTGCGGATCGTCGAGGAGCGCGAGGAGGAGATCGCCGAGGCGATCGTCGCCGAGCTCGGCGGCACCCGCCTCAAGGCCGCGTTCGAGCTCCACCTGGCCAAGGAGTTCCTGCGCGAGGCGATCCAGCTGGCGCTGCGCCCCGAGGGCAGCATCCTGCCCTCGCCGGTGGACGGCAAGGAGAACCGGGTCTACCGCCTCCCGGTCGGTGTCGTCGGCGTCATCTCGCCCTTCAACTTCCCCTTCCTCCTCTCGATCAAGTCGGTGGCCCCGGCGCTCGCCCTCGGCAACGCCGTCGTCCTCAAGCCGCACCAGAACACCCCGGTCTGCGGCGGCACCCTGGTCGCCAAGGTCCTGGAGGACGCCGGGCTCCCGGCCGGCCTGCTCAACGTCGTCGTCACCGACATCGCCGAGATCGGCGACGCGCTCCTCACCCACCCGGTCCCCAAGGTCATCTCCTTCACCGGCTCCGACCGGACCGGCCGCCACGTCGCCACCGTCTGTGCCGAGCACTTCAAGCACGCCGTCCTCGAGCTCGGCGGCAACAGCGCCCTGATCGTCCTGGACGACGCCGACGTCGACTACGCGGTGGACGCCGCCGTCTTCAGCCGCTTCGTGCACCAGGGGCAGGTCTGCATGGCCGCCAACCGGATCCTGGTGGACCGGACCCTGGAGGCGGAGTTCACCGAGAAGTTCGTCGCGAAGGTGAAGACGCTGCGGGTCGGCGACCCGGCCGACCCGGCCACCCACATCGGCCCGCTCATCAACTCCCAGCAGGCCGAAGCCGTCTCGGCGGTCGTCGAGCAGACGGTCGCGGGCGGCGCGACCGCCCTGCTGCGCGGCCCGGTCGAGGGCAGCCTGGTCTCCCCGACCGTCCTGACCGGCATCGCCGCCGACGCGCCCGTCCTCTCCCAGGAGATCTTCGGCCCGGTGGCCCTGATCGTGCCCTTCGACGGCGAGGACGAGGCCGTACGGATCGCCAACGACACCCCGTACGGCCTGAGCGGCGCCGTCCACACCGCGGACGTCGAGCGGGGCGTGCGGATCGCCAAGCGCGTCCACACCGGCATGATCCACATCAACGACGGCACCGTGCACGACGAGCCGATCGTGCCGTTCGGCGGCGAGAAGCGGTCGGGCGTCGGCCGGCTCAACGGCGAGGCGATGATCGAGGCGTTCACGACGCAGAAGTGGATCTCGATCCAGCACGGGCGCAGCCGCTTCCCGTTCTGATTCCACGGAGGGCGACGCGCTGCCGCATTGCGGACCGTAGCTGTCCGCAAGGGTCCGTAGCGTGGTCGGTGTCGAGAAGGAAGCCCGTCCGACGGCCACGGAGGCCACGGACGCCACGGAAGGCGGCAGTCATGGTTGCTCTTGTTCCCGCGGAGAAGCCCGGCGACGAGCGCGGAGCGTTCCTCAACTTCATCGAGGCCCAGCGCGCCGCGGTCGTCCGGGCGTCCCTCGGGCTCACCGAGGAGCAGGCGGCGAGCCGCCCGAGCGCCAGTGAGCTCAGCCTCTCCGGGCTGATCAAGCACGTCGCGGAGGTCGAGCTCAACTGGCTGCGGCTCGCCCAGCAGCGGCCGAACGAGCGGCAGCGGACCCAGGAGACCTGGGACGAGGCCTTCCGGCTCCTGGACGGCGAGACCGTCGCGGAGACGGTGGCCTTCTGGCAGGGCGTCGCCAAGGAGACGGAGGAGTTCGTCCGGAACGTGCCGAGCCTGGACGACACCTTCCCGCTGCCGCCGGCGCCCTGGTTCCCGAAGGACGGCCGGGTCTCGGTCCGCTGGATGCTGCTGCACCTGGTCCAGGAGATGGGCCGGCACGCGGGCCACGCCGACATCATCCGCGAGTCGCTCGACGGCAAGGGCTCCTTCGAGCTGATCGGGCTGGAGCAGGCCGCGGCGGCAGGCCCCGCGACCGCCTCCTAGTCAAGGTTGACCAGTGCCTCACTAGACTCGGGGCATGTCAGCGATCCGTCTTCTCGTCCTGGGTGCGGTCAAGATGCACGGCCGCGCCCACGGCTACCAGGTGCGCAACGACCTGGAGTACTGGGGCGCGCACGAGTGGTCCAACGCCAAGCCCGGCTCGATCTACCACGCGCTCAAGCAGATGGCGAAGCAGGGACTGCTGGCCGCCGACGAGATCGCGCCGAGCACGGCGGGCGGTCCGCCGCGGGTCGAGTACGAGATCACGGACGCCGGCCGGGAGGAGTACTTCCGGCTGCTGCGCGAGGCGCTGTCCACCTACGACCAGCAGATGGACGTGCTGTCCTCGGCCGTCGGCTTCATCGTGGACCTGCCGCGGGCGGAGGCGGTGGAGCTGCTGCGGGCCCGGGTGCGGGGCCTGGACGCGTGGCGGGCGTCGGTCACCGAGTACTACACGCCGGAGGGCGGGCCCGGGCAGCTCGGTCACATCGGCGAGATCATGCACCTCTGGGTGCACTCGGCCGACGCGGGCCGGGAGTGGACGCTGGGCCTGATCGAGCGGATCGAGGGCGGGGCGTACGTGTTCGCGGGCGAGGGCGAGCCCTTCGTGGGCGTGCTCGCCGAAGGGCAGGAGAACCCGTACGCGACGGGCCCGCATCCGGATGACGAGAAGATGCGCTAATCAAGTTTGACTAGGCGCCCGGGAGGGCATAGCCTCCCCCGTCGCGGCAGTGGTCAAATTTGACTACGGCGCTTTCGGGAGAATGTGGAGGAAACGGATGTCAGTGGACGACGCGATCCTCATGGAGGGCGCGCGGAAGCGGTACGGCGACAAGCCCGCCCTGGACGGCCTCGACCTGGCCGTGCCGCGCGGGACGGTGCACGGCCTGCTCGGCCCCAACGGCGCCGGGAAGACCACGACCGTACGCGTACTCGCCACGCTGCTCCGCCACGACGGGGGCGTGGCGCGGGTGGCGGGCTACGACGTGGGGCGACAGGCCGCCGAGGTGCGGCGGCGGATCGGGCTGCTCGGCCAGCACACGGCGCTCGACGAGGAGCTGTCCGGCCGGCAGAACCTGGAGATGTTCGGACGGCTCTACCACCTGGGCGCGCGGGGCGCGGGGCGGCGCGCGGACGAGCTCCTGGAGCGGTTCGGGCTCGCGGACACCGGCCGTAAGCCGGTACGGCAGTTCAGCGGCGGCATGCGGCGGCGGCTCGACCTGGCCGCCTCGCTCATCGGCAACGGAGACGGCACCGATCCCGAGGTGCTCTTCCTCGACGAGCCGACCACCGGCCTCGACCCGCGGGGGCGGGGCGAGGTGTGGGAGTCCGTCCGCTCCCTGGTCGGCGGCGGCACGACGGTGCTGCTGACCACCCAGTATCTGGAGGAGGCCGACCGGCTGGCCGACCGGATCTCGGTCGTCGACCGGGGCCGGGTGGTCGCCGACGGCACGCCCGACGAACTGAAGAGCCGGGCCGGCCGGGACCGGATCGACGTGGTGGTACGGGACGGGGCGCGGCTCGACGCGGCGCTGGAGGTGCTGCCGTTCGGGCCGGCCGAGGCGGAGGTGGACCGCGACCGGCGGCGGATCAGCGCGCCCGTCGAGGACCGGATGGCCGCGCTGGCACTGACCGTACGGGCCCTGGAGGAGGCGGGCGTGGAAGCGGAGGACATCGCGCTGCGGCGCCCGACCCTGGACGAGGTGTTCCTGCGGCTGACCGGAGCGCCGCAGGAGCGGACGGAGGTGGCCGCATGAGCGCGGCGTACGCGGTGAGCGACTGCTGGACCATGACCCGGCGGGAGCTGGCGCACTGGGCGCGGCAGCCGGTGCAGGTGGTGGTCGGGCTGGTCTTCCCGGTCATGATGCTGCTGATGTTCGGCTACCTGGTCGGCGGCGGCCGGGCGGTCGAGGGCGACTACGTCGACTTCCTCGTGCCCGGGATGCTGACCCTGACCATGGTCTTCGGCCTCGAAGGCACGATGACGGCGGTCACCCAGGACCTGAACAAGGGGGTGATCGACCGTTTCCGCGCCATGCCGATGACCGACGGCGCGGTGCTCGTGGGGCGCGCGGCGGCCGACATGCTCCAGTCCGCGGTGGGGCTGCTGCTGATGGTCGGCGTCGGTCACGCGATGGGCTGGCGGACGCACGGCGGGCCCGGGGCCTTCGCGGGCGCGCTGGGGCTGCTGCTCCTGCTGCGGTTCGCGATGCTGTGGGCGGGGATCTTCCTGGGCCTGGTGGCGGGGCGCGCGGAGCTGGTGCAGGCCGTGCAGATCCTGGTCTGGCCGGTCGGCTTCCTCTCCAACGCCTTCGCCACGCCCGAGGCGATGCCGGGCTGGCTGGGCGCGGCCGTGGAATGGAACCCGATGTCCGCGACCGCCACTGCCGTGCGGGACCTGTTCGGCGGCCCGGGCGGCGAACCGGGCTGGGTGGGCGCGGCGGTGGTGTGGCCGGTGGCGCTGGTGGCGGTCTTCTTCCCGCTGTCCGTACGGAAGTTCGGGCGGCTCGGGAAATAGCGCGCGAATCATGGGAACCCGGAGGCGGCGAGCGGTGTAACAGAAGCAGACGGAGAACAGGGGGAGCGCGATGCGAGGTTCCTGGACTTGGAGGGCGGCCTGTGCCGCTCTGCTTCTGCTGGTGCTCGCGGCCTGCACGGGGTCGCCGGCGCCGAAGTCACCGGCGCCGAGGACACCGGCGCCGAGGACACCGGCGCCGAGGACGTCACCGCCGAAGTCGCCTGCAGTGGACGGGCGGTACGGGGCTCCGGCGCGGATACCGTCCGCGCCGGGGCTGCCCGGCCGGGCGCACAGCGTGGGCTTCGCCGCGGACGGCAGCGGGTTCGTGCTGCTGACGCAGTGCGTGACGGACGAGGCCCGGCCGGCGAACGGCTTCTGCCGCCGGCAGGTCGCCGTGCTGGACCGGGGCGCGCGCTCCTGGGCGCTGCGGTCGACCCCGCTGCCCGAGATACCGGCGACGCTCGGCGAATCGGCAGGGCTGACGGTGCTCGGTTCCGGGCGGGCGCTGATCGAGGACGGCGGCGGGGACGGGCCCGAGCGGACCTGGTTCACGCGCGACGGCGGCCGCAACTGGCGCGCGGTCGACCGCCGGACGGCCGGCACGGCTCCGCGGATACCCGACGGCGGGGTCCTCGCCACCGTGTGCGCGGCGCCCGCGGGGGCCGGTCCGGACGAGTGCGCCCGTGAGCGGCTGGTGGTGCTCTCGCCGGAGGACGGGCGGCGCCGGGCGCTGGCCCGGGTGCCGCAGCTCGGTGCGCACCCGCGCCCGGCGCCCGTGGCGGAGCCGGACGGTTCGTGGTGGGTGTCCGGTGTCGATCCGGGGTCGGGGCGGGTCGCCGTCGCCGTCTCCCGTGACGCGGGCCGGAGCTGGGCCGTCAGCCCGCTGCCGAGCCCCGGCGGCAGGACGTCCGGCCGGCACGTCACGGTCGCGGTCGGGCCGGACGCGGTCTACGCGGCCGAGCTGGGCGAACTGGACGGCGGCGAGCCGGTGAAGAACCCGATGCGGGCCCTGCACCGCTCGCTCGACGGCGGCCGCACCTGGACCCGGATGTGGACCACCGGTCCCGTGCGGGAGCCGCGCACGCTCCAGGGCATGCCGGTGCCCGGCCCGGGCGGCCGGGTGACGGTGCCGGCCGAGCTCTCGGCGTACGCGAGCACGGACGGCGGGCGCAGCTTCCGTGAGACCGGTGACGGCACGTCCTGGGTGCGGCGCACCGGGATCGGGCTGCTGCGGGAGGCGAACAGCTGCCAGTTCCGGTCGAGCCGGGACGGGGTGCGCTGGTCGGAGTTCCTGCTGGCCTGCGAGGACGACTGACGGACCGGTGGCGGCCGACGGCGCTCGGGTGTCGCTCAGTGGTGGAAGGAGGTCGCGGCGTCCTTGTCGCGGGTGAACGGGTGGGGCTGGCGCCGCAGTTCGGGCAGGAGGCGGGCGAGGTCCTCCACGAGGAGGCCGGCCAGGTCGGCGGAGAAGCCGTTGCGGCACACGACGCGCAGGACCGACAGGTCCTCGCGGTGGGCCGGGAAGGTGTAGGCGGGGACGAGCCAGCCGTGTTCCCGCAGCCGGCGCGAGACGTCGAAGACGTCGAAGGAGGTGACGTCGGAGGCGGTGGTGAAGGCGAAGACGGGCAGCTGGTCGCCGCGGGTGAGGAGGCGGAAGTCGCCGAGGGCCTCGATCTTCCCGGCCAGGCTCCGGGCCACGTCGCGGCTGGTCTGCTGGACGGTCCGGTAGCCCTCACGGCCGAGTCTGAGGAACGTGTAGTACTGGGCGACGACCTGGGCGCCGGGCCGGGAGAAGTTGAGGGCGAAGGTCGGCATGTCGCCCCCCAGGTAGTTGACCCGGAAGACGAGTTCCTCGGGCAGTTCGGCGGGTGAGCGCCACAGCGCCCAGCCGACGCCCGGGTAGACGAGACCGTACTTGTGGCCGGAGGTGTTGATCGAGGAGACGCGGGGGAGCCGGAAGTCCCAGACCACGTGCTCGTCGAGGAAGGGAGCGACCATGGCGCCGGAGGCGCCGTCGACGTGGACGGGGATGTCGAGGCCGGTGCGGGCCTGGAGCTCGTCGAGGGCGGCGCAGATGTCGGCGACGGGTTCGTAGGAGCCGTCGAAGGTGGAGCCGAGGACGGCGACGACGCCGATGGTGTTCTCGTCGCAGAGGGCGGCGGCGGAGGCCGCGTCGAGGTGGAAGCGGTCGCCCTCCATGGGCACGAGACGGGGTTCGACCTCCCAGAAGTTGCAGAACTTCTCCCAGCAGACCTGGACGTTGATGCCCATGACCAGGTTGGGCCGGGCGCCGGGGTAGCGGTCGGCGTTGCGGTTCGCCCAGCGGCGCTTGAGGGCCATGCCGGCCAGCATGCAGGCCTCGCTGGAGCCGGTGGTGGAGCAGCCGACGGCGCTCGACGGGTCGGGGGCGTGCCAGAGGTCGGCGAGCATGGCGACGCAGCGGCGCTCGAGTTCGGCGGTGCGCGGGTACTCGTCCTTGTCGATCATGTTCTTGTCGCGGCACTCGCCCATGAGCACGCCGGCCTGGGGCTCCATCCAGGTGGTGACGAAGGTGGCGAGGTTGAGGCGGGAGTTGCCGTCGAGCATCAGCTCGTCGTGGACGAGCTGGTAGGCGCTCATGGGCGGCAGCGGCCCGTCGGGCAGGCGGTGGCGCGGCGGGGCCTCGGTCATGCCGCCGACCGGATTCGCCTCGCCGAAGAAGGGGTTGAAGGCGAGGCGGCGGTGTGCGGTGTCGTGGTCGTCGGGTCCCTTGTGCAGCGGCACGGGGTCTCCTTCGTCTGGGGGCCGGCCGGTTCCCCGTGGGCGGGCGGGGGGTGCCGGGGTCAGCGCAGGGGTTTGCCTTGTTCGTCGAGTTGCAGGAAGGGGCGGCCGGTGACGACCAGCCAGGCGGGCAGGGAGGCGAGGCACAGCAGGGCGAGCATCGCCGGCGAGGCGGCGATCACGGCGGCGACGAAGAGGCTCACCCAGCCCTGCCGGGTGGTGGCGAGCAGCACGCCGAGGACGCCGGAGGAGACGGCGACGGCCGGGTGGATCTCCGGTACGAGCGCCTGGGCGCACAGGCCGAACGCGGCGCCGATGAAGACGGCGGGGAAGACCCGGCCGCCGCGGAAGCCGCAGGCGCCCGCGACGAGCAGGGCGGCCGTCTTCACCACGGCGAGCTTGGCCAGTTCGCCCGAGCCGAGGGTGCCGATGGACCGGACGATCTCCTCGGTCTCGTGGAGTCCCTTGAACAGCGTCAGATGCCCGCCGAGGGCGGCGAGGAGGCCGAGGACGAGACCGCCGGCCGGCAGGGCCAGCATCGGATGGCCCAGACGGGTGAAGGCCCGGTGGAGGTGCGGGAAGACGAAGCAGGCGAGGAGGCCGAAGGCGGCGGCCAGGCTGGCCAGCACGAGGGCGGCGAGCAGGTCCTCGAATCCGGGGGTGTCCAGCGGTGGCAGTCCCATGTCGAAGCTGGGGCTGGAGGCCAGCTGGGCGGTCATCGATCCGGCGCCGGCGGCGAGGAGCGGAGCGAAGAGCTGGTCCCACAGCGAGCCCCGGCTGGGCCTGGAGGCCAGCGCCTCGGAGATGACGAGGGCGGCGGCGATCGGGCTGCCGAACAGGGCGCCGAGGGTGCCGGCGATGCCGAGGGACACCCAGAAGGCGCCCGGCACGGCCGGCAGCAGCCGGTGCCCCACCCAGTACGTGAGGGCGATGACGGAGCCGATCGTCGGACTCTCCGGTCCGAGGCTGACGCCGCCGGCGAGGGCCAGGACGCTGGCGAGGAGCAGGCCGGGTACGACGACCGGCGGCAGCGGCGGGCCGCCCAGCCCCTCCATGGCCGGGTCGTGCCCCGCGTGCCCGGGCGCCTTCCAGACGATCAGCCCGACCGCGATGCCGGTCGCGGTGAGCATGACGATCATCCAGAGGGCGGAGTAGTGACCGATGCCGAGCGCGTCCGGAAGGTCGTTCCACAGCAGCTCCTGGAGCTGGTCGGCCAGCTCGCTGACGCCGAGGAACAGCAGACCGGAGCCGACCCCGACCACGAGGGCGGGAAGGATCTGGGGCAGCAGGACCCTCAGGGGCGCCTCGGGCGCGTGTTTCGCGGGTGTCTCGGTGGCCACCGCCCCACCATAGGTGAGCAAATGCCGCATAACATCCCGACATTCGGGGTGGCGGCTCACGCCGCGTCAGCCCGAGGACAGGGCGGCGCCCGGCCCTCGGGGCGGGCCCGGGCCGGGTCAGCCGAGCGGCTCGATCACCACGGCGGTGCCGTAGGCGCACACCTCCGTGCCCACGTCGGCGGCCTCCGTGACGTCGAAGCGGAACATCAGGACCGCGTTCGCGCCGCGCGCGGCGGCCTGCTCCACCAGACGCTCCATCGCCTGGTTACGGGTCTGCACCAGCGTCTTCGTCAGACCCTTCAGCTCCCCGCCGATCATCGACTTCAGGCCCGCGCCGATCTGACTGCCCAGGTGCCGCGACCGGACGGTCAGCCCGAAGACCTCGCCGATCACCTGCCGGACCCGGTAGCCGGGCACGTCGTTCGTCGTGACGACCAGCACAGCCGCCTGCGCCGGCTGCCCGCCGCCGTACTCGTCGATGCTCATCCGCATCCACCTCCTGGTCCCTCAGCCTGGCGGCGGCCCGGCCCGCCCGCATCCGCTGCGAGGCCGGGCGGGCGCCCGACGGGCCCGGGCGGGCGCCGGACGGGCGCTCGGGCAGGCGCCGGGCGGGCGACGGGCGGCCCGGGGTGGACGCGGGTGGAACCCGGGGGGTTCACTTCGCGTTGATAGCTTGGGGCGGCAGTCCTGTACGACAATCCCCCTTCACGCCCTTCTCACCCCCACCGACCGCAGGAGCCCGGAACCCGTGAACACGCTTGCCCTCGGACCGAGCTGGCTGGACCCGGACTATCTGATCCAGACCTTCGGTCTGATCGGTGTCCTCGTCATCGTCTTCGCCGAGTCCGGACTCCTCATCGGCTTCTTCCTGCCGGGCGACTCGCTGCTCTTCACGACCGGCCTGCTCGTCACCACCGGAAAGCTCGACACCCCCTTGTGGGTGGTGTGCACCCTGGTGGTCGCCGCCGCGATCATCGGCGACCAGGTGGGCTACCTCTTCGGCCGCAAGGTCGGCCCGGCGCTCTTCAAGCGCCCCGACTCCCGGCTCTTCAAGCAGGAGAACGTCGAGAAGGCCCACGAGTTCTTCGAGAAGCACGGCCCGAAGTCGCTCATCCTGGCCCGCTTCGTGCCGATCGTGCGGACCTTCACGCCGATCATCGCCGGCGTCAGCCGGATGAACTACCGCTCCTTCATCACGTTCAACATCATCGGCGGCGTGCTGTGGGGCGCGGGCGTGACGCTGCTCGGCGCCTCCCTCGGCAAGATCGACTTCGTGCACAAGCACATCGAGATGATCCTCGTCGGCATCGTGCTGATCTCGGTGGTCCCGATCGTGATCGAGTACCTGCGGGCCCGCTCCCAGTCCAAGAAGAACGCCGGCAACCACGGCGACCAGGGCGGCCACGACGGCCCCGGCACCCCGAACCCGCCGGCCGAGCGCGGCCGCCACGCCCGGCGCTGATCCGGCACCCGAGGGGCTTGTGACCTGACCGCGCCACGGCGCGACGGGTCAGAAGCCCCTCGTGCGCTTCGCGGCGCGGCGGGCCGCCGCGGCGCCCGGAGCCTGCATGAACAGGCGCGCCAGCTCGCCTCCCAGGTTCACGCCGATCGCGATCGCCAGGGCCAGGGCCGCCGCCTTCGCCAGCGAGCCGAAGCCCTGGTCCAGGTTGTTCTGCGCGATCGCGAGGACCCCGAAGTACGTCGCGGAACCCGGCAGCAGCGGGCCGATCGCCGCCGTCACGTACGGCAGCGACGACGTGTGGTGGTAGCGGGCGGCCAGCTGGCCGAAAAGGCCCACCAGACCCGCCGCCACCGCCGTCGCCATCACGGCGGAGCCGTCTGCGGTGACCGCGATCGACGCGTAGATCACCCAGGCCACCCCGCCGTTCAGCGTCGCGAACAGCACCGTCCCCCGCGACTGCTGCAGCAGGATCGCGAAGGTCGCGCACAGCACCATCGACGCCGCGATCTGCACCCACGGCCGCTCGACCGGGCTCAGCACGCCCTCCGGGTTCAGCTGGGCGCCGAACTGCACCGCCAGGTACAGCACCGACAGCACGCCCACGACGATCGCGACGAAGAAGTACCCGACCTCCAGCAGCCGGGCCGACGCCGTGATGTAGAAGCCGGTCAGACCGTCCTGCACGGCCGCCACCAGCGCCCGCCCCGGAATCAGCGCGAACAGACCACCCGTGATCACCGCCGAGGGCCGCAGATCCGCGTGCAGCAGCGTCAGCGCCACACCCAGCGCCGCCGGCGGCATCGCCGCCACCAGGAACTGGTAGAACTCCGGCAGCCCGCGCCCCGCGAACAGCCACGCGAGCCGGTCGCCCAGCATCGCGCCCAGCGCCGCCACGAAGAACACCGTCGGCCCGCCGCCGAGCAGCACCGAGGCCGCGCCCGCCAGGACGCCCGCCGCAGCCGTCAGCACCCAGCCCGGATACGGGTGCCGGTTGCGCCGGATCTCCGCCAGCCGCCGGTACGCCTCCTCCGGCGACACGTCGTGCTCGGGGTCGTTGATGTCGGCGAGCAGCAGATACACCGCCGCGAGCCGGGTGTAGTCGGTGCCCCGGCGCCGGACCGTACGGTTCGCCGTCACCGGGTCGTCCACCAGCGACGGCTGGTACGTGATCGACAGCAGCGTGAACGTCACCGTGGGCTCGCAGCGGTCGAGCCCGTACGAGCGGCAGATCGCGAACATCGCCGCCTCGACGTCCTCCGCGCCCTCGCCGCCGGCGAGCAGCAGCTCGCCGATGCGCAGCGTCAGGTCGAGCACGCGCGGCACCGGCGGCCCGGCCTCGTCGGCCTTCCGCGGCGCCTCCGGCACGGGCCGCTCGCCGACCGGCAGCCGCAGCATCGTCCGCATCCGGTCCTGCCACGGCGCGTCCTGCGGCAGCTTCGCCAGCGGTATGCCGTACGCCGGGGTGAAGGCGGGCGGAGAGTTCTGCGCGGAGTAGGTGGACGGCGGAGCGAAGGCGGAACCTTCCTGCTCGGCCGGCGGCTCCGGCGCGAGACCCTCCGGCAGGGCGAACTCCGACGTCGGATGCTCCTCCTCCGGCGGCTCCGGCGGCTCCACCCCGGCCGGCGGGACGAACGCGCTGCGCGCCTCGTCGGAAGGCGGCTTCCGGTCCTCCGGTACGTCCTCCGGCCCGTCCGGCTTCGCCACCACTCTCGTCGCCCTCATTCCGGCCTGGTACCCGCACCACCGGACCCCATACGGGCCGGCTGAAGCCCAGTATGAACGCGCGAAGGGCGGCGCACCTCAGCAGGTGCACCGCCCTCGCACAAGACCGGATCAAGCCGATCCCGGGATCAAGCCGCCTCAGTGGCCGCCGGACTCCTTGAAGCGCTTGTACGACTTCTCGATCTCGGCCTCGGCCTCGGCGCGGCCGACCCAGTCGGCGCCCTCGACGGACTTGCCCGGCTCGAGGTCCTTGTAGACCTCGAAGAAGTGCTGGATCTCGAGGCGGTCGAACTCCGGCACGTGGTGGATGTCGCGCAGGTGCTCCATGCGCGGGTCCGTCGCCGGGACGCACAGCAGCTTGTCGTCGCCGCCGGCCTCGTCCGTCATGCGGAACATGCCGATGGCGCGGCACTTGATCAGGCAGCCCGGGAAGGTCGGCTCGTCGAGGATGACGAGCGCGTCCAGCGGGTCGCCGTCCTCACCGAGGGTGTTCTCGACGAAGCCGTAGTCCGTCGGGTAGGCGGTCGAGGTGAAGAGGCGGCGGTCCAGGCGGATCCGACCGGTCTCGTGGTCGACCTCGTACTTGTTCCGCGACCCCTTGGGGATCTCGATGGTGACGTCGAACTCCACGGGTGGATCTCCTCCTGAATCAACACATGTCAATGCTCGCGACGACGCGCGGTGGTTAAGTGTCTCTCACGCACGCTCTTGATCGCGAAAGGGGCTGGTCATCACATGCCGGAGCCGAGAACCTGGCAGCTCGCGGCGGGCTCCGCCGTGCTCGGTCTCGCCCTGGCCGCCGGCGCCGCCGGCGCGGCCGGCCCGTGGGACTCCGGCCAGCGTAAGGCCGAGCGGGCCCGGGCGGTCCTCGCCGACGACCGAGGTGGCGCACATCACGCCGGCCCGCCCGCCGCCCCGCGCCGCCCCGCCCCCGCACCCAGCGCCCCCGGCGTGCTGCGCGCCCTCGACGCCGGCACCCGGCCCGCCGCCCCCGGCACCACGAAGGAGACCACCCGGACGGGCGACCTCGCCGCCGTCCTCGTCCCCCTCCTCGCCGACCCCGGCCTCGGCCCCCTGCGCACCGCGTCCGTCGTCGACACCACCACCGGCCGCCAGCTGTACGGCGAAGGCGCCGCCACGCCCATGACCCCGGCGTCCACCGTCAAGATCGCCACCGCGGCCGCCGCGCTCTCCGCCCTCGGCCCCGACCACCGGATCGCCACCACGACCGTCGCCGCACCCGACGGCCGCACCGTCACCCTCGTCGGCGGCGGCGACCCCACCCTCGACCGCACCCGGCTGAAGGCCCTCGCCGACGCCACCGCCCGCGCCCTCAGGGCCCGCGGCACCACCACGCCCGTCCGCCTCACCTACGACACGAGCCTCTACGAGGGACCCGCGCTCCACCCGATCGGCCCCAACGAGAACCTCGCCCCCGTCACCGCCCTCATGACCGACGAAGGCCGCCTCGACGACAGCCGCAGCGGCCCCGCACCCCGCACCGCCGACCCCGCGGGCGACACCGCCACCGCCTTCGCCGACCTGCTGCGCACCGCCGGCGTCACCGTCCAGGGCACCCCCGCCCCCGGCAAGGCCCCCAAGCTCCCCGTGACCGCCGGCGCCACCGGCACCGCCGACGACAGGACCGGAGGCCACGACCGGGCCACCGGCGACGACAAGGCCACCGCCGCGCCCAGGACCGCCGCCGCACCCGCCGCGCCCCTCGCCCGCACCGAATCCGCGCCCCTCGCCGACCTCGTCGAACGCACCCTCACCCACAGCGACAACGACCTCGCCGAAGCCCTCGCCCGGCAGACCGCCCTCGCCCGCAGACAGCCCGCCAGCTTCGCCGGCGCCGGCAAGGCCGTCCACGACGAGCTCGCCCGGCTCCGCCTCCCGCTCGCCGGAGCCCGCTTCGCCGACGGCAGCGGACTCGACCGCAACGACCGCGTCTCCGCCGCCCTGCTCACCGGCATCCTCACCCGAGCGGCCGACCCCGCCCGCCCCGCCCTGCGCCCCGTCCTCACCGGACTCCCCGTCGGCGGCTTCAGCGGCACCCTCGCCGGACGCTTCGACACCGGCCCCGCCGCCTCCGGCGCCGGCCTCGTCCGCGCCAAGACCGGCACCCTCACCGGCGTCAACACCCTCGCCGGCACCGTCGTCACCGCCGACGGCCGACTCCTCGCCTTCGCCTTCCTCGCCGGCCAGACCACATCCCCCTACACCGCCCAGCCCGCCCTCGACCGGCTCTCCGCCGCCCTCGCCCCACCCCGCTGACCCGCACCGACCATCCCCGCACCAGCCCCGCACCACCCACGCCGAACACGCCCGAACCCTCACCAGACCGGCGCCGAGAACGTACGGTTGACGCATGACGAGCATCGGTGGTGCAGGCACATCGGGGATGGTCGACTGGAATCTCGCCGTCGCGACGGCGACCCGCCTGGTACGCCCGGGCCCCGAGGTGAGCCGCGAGGAGGCCCGCGACGTCGTCGCCGAACTCCGCCGCCACGCCCGGGCCGCCGAGGAACACGTCCGCGGCTACACCCGCATGATCGCCGAAGGCCACACACCCGACGACACACCCGTCCTCGTCGTCGACCGGGCCGGCTGGATCAAGGCCAACGTCGCCGGCTTCCGCGAACTGCTCTCCCCGCTCCTCGACAAGATGAAGGAACGCCGCTCCAGCAGCCCCGGCGGCACCGTCCTCAGCGCCGTCGGCGGCAAGGTCACCGGCGTCGAGCTCGGCATGCTGCTCTCCTTCCTGGCCTCCCGCATCCTCGGCCAGTACGAGACCTTCGCCCCCGCCACCCGCGAACTCCCCGCCGGCACCGACGGCGGCGGCCGCCTCCTCCTCGTCGCCCCCAACATCGTCCACGTCGAGCGCGAGCTCGACGTCGACCCCCACGACTTCCGGCTCTGGGTCTGCCTCCACGAAGAGACCCACCGCACCCAGTTCACCGGCGTCCCCTGGCTCCGCGACCACCTCCAGGGCGAGATCCAGTCATTCCTCGCCGCCACCGACGTCGACCCCGGCACCGTCGTCGAACGCCTCCGCGAAGCCGCCCAGGCCCTCGCCGGCGGCCGCCCCGAAGGCGAACGCGGCGAACCCGCGCCCTCCCTCGTCGAACTCGTCCAGACCCCCGAACAACGCGAGATCCTCGGCCGCCTCACCGCCGTCATGTCCCTGCTCGAAGGCCACGCCGACTACGTCATGGACGGCGTCGGACCCGACGTCGTCCCCACCGTCACCGAGATCCGCGAGAAGTTCCAGCAGCGCCGCGCCCGCGGCGCCTCCCGCCTCGACCTCGCCCTGCGCAAGCTCCTCGGCCTCGACGCCAAACTCCGCCAGTACCGCGACGGCGAACGCTTCGTCCGCGCCGTCGTCGACCAGGTCGGCATGGACGGCTTCAACCGCGTGTGGACCTCGCCCAACACGCTCCCCACCAAAACCGAGATCGCCAGCCCCGCCGACTGGGTCGCGAGGGTGCACCGTAAGGCAGACTCGTGAGACAGGTGCGTCCGATGGCGGAACAACACCCCACCAATCACCCATCCGAGGGACCCTAGACGGCGGGTAAGGCGTGCAATGCTCGGCTCACGGCCAGGTTCTGTCACCATCGACGCACTCTGAGTGACCGAACCCCCACTTCCGACCGTTAAGACTCCGACCGAGGCACTGCACTCTCTCCACGAAGGGCACCGGACATGGGTCCCCATCCTGCGGTCGCGGCGATACGCCTGGCGGTCCGCCGCGTACTCCACGACGTCCTCACCGAGCACTCCACCGCACACTCCGCGCAGCACCACGACACACCGGCCGGCCCCCAGCCCCCCGGCCCCACCCCGGACCGGCCCACCCCACCAGGCTCCCCCCTGGTCCTCGTCGCCTGCTCCGGCGGAGCCGACTCCATGGCACTCGCCTCCGCGCTCGCCTTCGAAGCCCGCAAACTCGACCTCCGCGCCGGCGGCATCACCGTCGACCACGGCCTCCAGGCAGGCTCCGACCAGCGCGCCCGCGAAGTCGCCGACCGCATGACCGCCCTCGGCCTCGACCCCGTCGAAGCCGTCGCCGTCACCGTCGGCCGCGACGGAGGACCCGAAGCCGCCGCCCGCGACGCCCGCTACGCCGCCCTCGACGCCGCCGCACAGCGCCACGGAGCCACCGCCGTCCTGCTCGGACACACCCGCGACGACCAAGCCGAAACCGTCCTCCTCGGCCTCGCCCGCGGCTCCGGCATCCGCTCCCTGTCCGGCATGGCCGCCGTCTCCGGCACCGCCCGCCGCTACCGCCGCCCCTTCCTGGACCTCGACCGCCAGACCGTACGCAAGGCCTGCATCGCCCAGGAACTCGCCGTCTGGGACGACCCCCACAACAGCGACCCCGCCTACACCCGCTCCCGCCTCCGCCACGAAGGCCTCCCCGCCCTCGAAAAGGCCCTCGGCAAGGGAGTCGTCGAAGCACTCGCCCGGACGGCCCAGCTCTCCCGCGACGACGCCGACGCCCTCGACTCCTGGGCCGCCGACGCCGAAGCCTCCGTACGCGACGAAGCCGGCCGCCTCGAATGCGCCAAACTCTTCGGCCTGCCCCCCGCCGTCCGCCGCCGCGTCCTGCGCCGCGCCGTGATCGCCGAAGGCGCACCCGCCGGCTCCCTCTTCGCCCGCCACATCGAGGAAATCGACCGGCTCATCACCGGATGGCGCGGCCAAGGGGCCATCAACCTGCCCGGCCGCGTCGAGGCACTGCGGCAGGGTGGCAGACTGGTCATTCGGCAAGGCTGACGCAAGGCTGCAACGAAAGTGACGCGGGTGAACGAGAAGGACATGGGCGGCGACCTCAAGTCGGTGCTCATCACCAAGGAAGAGATCGACGCGAAGCTGGCCGAGCTGGCCGCGAAGATCGACACGGAGTACGCGGGCAAGGACCTGCTCATCGTCGGCGTCCTCAAAGGCGCCGTGATGGTGATGGCGGACCTGGCACGCGCCCTGTCCACCCCCGTCACCATGGACTGGATGGCCGTCTCCTCCTACGGCGCCGGCACCCAGTCCTCCGGAGTCGTCCGGATCCTCAAGGACCTCGACACCGACATCAAGGGCAAGCACGTCCTGATCGTCGAGGACATCATCGACTCGGGCCTGACCCTGTCCTGGCTCCTGTCCAACCTCGGCTCCCGCGAACCGGCCTCCCTGGAGGTCTGCACCCTCCTGCGCAAGCCGGACGCGGCCAAGGTCGCGATCGACGTCAAATGGATCGGCTTCGACATCCCGAACGAGTTCGTCGTCGGATACGGCCTCGACTACGCCGAGAAGTACCGCAATCTCCCGTTCGTCGGCACCCTCGCCCCCCACGTCTACGGCGGCTGAGGGACCACGTCCCACGGGAACCCGCACCGTCTTCCCTCCGTTGAACCAAGGGAAGACGGCCGCGGGTGACAATGCTGGGGTACCGTCCGAAGAACAGCTTTTTCATACCGCAGCTCCAAACAACCGCAGCTACTCAGCAGCATTCACCTACGGGCAGGAGGGACGGGGCGCCGAGCGCGCCCCGTATGGATGGACGTGAAGCGATACTTCCGCGGGCCGGTCATGTGGATCGTGCTGGCCGTCCTCGCCGTGGTCGTGCTGATGCAGGTCGTCGGCTCGTCCGAGGGCTACAAGACGGTGGACACCGGCAAGGTCGTCCAGGCGATCGACAAGAACCAGGTCAAATCCGCAAGGCTCACCACCGGTGACGAGCAGAACATCAAGATCACGCTCGTCGACGGCCAGAAGATCGACAAGAGCAGCAAGGTCCAGGCCCCGTACATCGGCACCCAGGGCGCCGACCTGGCCGACAAGCTCCAGGAGAAGTTCGAGGCCGGGCAGATCAAGGACGGCTACACCGTCTCCCCGGAGAAGCAGTCCCCGTTCGTCTCGGTCCTGTTCTCCCTGCTGCCCTTCGTCCTCATCGTGGTCGTCTTCCTCTTCCTGATGAACCAGATGCAGGGCGGCGGCTCCCGCGTCATGAACTTCGGGAAGTCCAAGGCCAAGCTCATCACCAAGGACACGCCCAAGACGACCTTCGCGGACGTCGCGGGCTCCGACGAGGCGGTCGAGGAACTCCACGAGATCAAGGAATTCCTCCAGGAACCGGCCAAGTTCCAGGCCGTCGGCGCCAAGATCCCCAAGGGCGTGCTGCTCTACGGCCCGCCCGGAACCGGCAAGACCCTCCTCGCGCGCGCCGTCGCCGGCGAGGCCGGCGTGCCGTTCTACTCGATCTCCGGCTCCGACTTCGTCGAGATGTTCGTCGGCGTCGGCGCCAGCCGCGTCCGCGACCTCTTCGAACAGGCCAAGGCCAACGCCCCGGCCATCGTCTTCGTCGACGAGATCGACGCGGTCGGCCGCCACCGCGGCGCCGGCCTCGGCGGCGGACACGACGAACGCGAGCAGACCCTCAACCAGCTGCTCGTCGAGATGGACGGCTTCGACGTCAAGGGCGGCGTCATCCTCATCGCCGCCACCAACCGCCCCGACATCCTCGACCCGGCACTCCTGCGCCCCGGCCGCTTCGACCGGCAGATCGCCGTCGACCGCCCCGACATGCAGGGCCGACTCGAGATCCTCAAGGTCCACCAGAAGGGCAAGCCGGTCGCTCCGGACGTCGACCTCGGCGCCGTCGCCCGCCGCACCCCCGGCTTCACCGGTGCCGATCTCTCCAACGTCCTGAACGAGGCGGCCCTCCTGACCGCCCGCTCGGACAAGAAGCTGATCGACAACAAGGCCCTCGACGAGGCGATCGACCGCGTGGTCGCCGGCCCGCAGAAGCGGACCCGCATCATGTCGGACAAGGAGAAGAAGATCACCGCGTACCACGAGGGCGGTCACGCCCTGGTCGCGGCGGCCTCACCGAACTCCGACCCGGTCCACAAGATCACCATCCTGTCCCGCGGCCGGGCCCTGGGCTACACCATGGTCCTGCCCGACGAGGACAAGTACTCCACCACGCGCAACGAGATGCTCGACCAGCTCGCCTACATGCTGGGCGGGCGCGCCGCCGAGGAACTGGTCTTCCACGACCCGACCACCGGCGCCGCGAACGACATCGAGAAGGCCACCGCCACCGCCCGCGCGATGGTCACCCAGTACGGCATGACGGAGCGGCTCGGCGCCATCAAGTTCGGCGGCGACAACACCGAGCCCTTCCTCGGCCGTGAGATGGCGCACCAGCGCGACTACTCGGAAGAGGTCGCCGCGCTGGTCGACGAAGAGGTCAAGAAGCTCATCGAGACCGCGCACAACGAGGCGTGGGAGATCCTCGTCGAGAACCGCGACGTCCTCGACAACCTCGTCCTGGCCCTCCTCGAGAAGGAGACCCTGGGCAAGGAGGAGATCGCCGAGATCTTCGCCCCCATCGTCAAGCGCCCGGCCCGCCCGGCCTGGACCGGCTCGGCCCGCCGCACGCCGTCCACCCGCCCGCCGGTCCTCTCCCCGAAGGAGCTGGCCCTGACCAACAGCGCCAACGGCTCCTCGGCGGCGACCACCCCGGTCGACACCACCAAGTCGATCGACATCGCCCCGGAGGACACCCCGGAGTCCTAACGGCTCCGCGGGCCCGGAATGGAAGCCGCGCCCCCACAGGTTCTAGCCTGTGGGGGCGCGGCTCTTTTCGCGCCATGTCAGACAGACGGAACGAGGCACAGATGACCGACCCGGTGACGCTGGACGGCGAGGGCACGATCGGCGAGTTCGACGAGAAGCGCGCCGAGAACGCCGTACGGGAGCTGCTGATCGCGGTCGGAGAGGACCCGGACCGCGAGGGGCTGAGGGAGACGCCGGCGCGGGTGGCGCGGGCGTACAGGGAGCTTTTTGCGGGGTTGTGGCAGAAGCCGGAGGACGTGCTGACGACGACGTTCGACCTCGGACACGACGAAATGGTGCTCGTGAAAGATATCGAACTGGTGTCGCAATGTGAACACCATCTGCTGCCATTCCATGGCGTAGCTCACATTGGGTACATTCCGGCCGAAACGGGCAAAATCACTGGCTTGTCGAAGCTGGCCCGCCTCGTCGACGTCTTCGCTCGCCGCCCGCAGGTACAGGAGCGACTGACGACCCAGATCGCCGATTCGCTGATGAAGATCCTCGACGCGCGTGGTGCGATCGTCGTGATCGAGGCCGAGCACATGTGCATGGCGCTGCGTGGCGTCCGCAAGCCGGGCGCGAAGACGACGACCTCGGCGGTACGCGGCCAGCTTCGGGACGCCACGACGCGAGCCGAGGCCATGTCCCTGATACTGGCCCGCTGACGGCGGCCTGTCCGCCTTGCTCCACACCACCCTCGGTCAGCGAAGCTGACCGCTGATCGAGGGTCTCAGGCCCGGGCCTTGCCCGGGCCGTTGTTGTCCTCGTCTTCCGGGAGTTTGCAGACGTGCTCCAGGAAGAGGGCCGCCGCGATGACGGCGAAGCCGGCCAGGACCGCGAAGGCGGCGTAGATGGCCTGGTCGCGGCGGGCCGGGATGTCGAGGGAGTCGAGGAGGACGACGCCCGTGCCGCCGTACATGCCGGCGACCAGGGCGGCGACGAGGGCGCTGGCCTGGCCGAAGACGACGGCGCGGGCGGCCATCAGGGGTTCGACGCCCTTGGCGTCCGGGCGGCGCTCGCGCTGGGCCTTGAGGCGGGCGCGCAGCGAGAGGGCCGTGGCGAAGAGGACGGCCGCGATGGCCGCGAGGACGATGGGGGCGGCGAGCGGCACGCTGGGCAGCGTGCCGACCGAGTTCCACAGGCGGGCGGCGCCCCAGGAGAGGATTCCGGCGGCGAGGAACAGTCCGGCGAGCACCTTGAGCCGCAGTTGTTTCACCGGGAGTCGTCCTTCGTGTGTGCCGGGCGGGTGGGGCGGGTGCCTGTCCGTCGGGTGTTTCGGAGTCTGGTCTCTCCGAGGAGCCTAACGACTACTCCGGGAGTCGGAGTTCCAGGTCGGTCCGTGCCGCGACGCCCTCGTGGCCGAGTGCGGTGAGGAGGTCGGCGACGGGGCCGTGGCCGGGGATGAGGGCCTCGGGGTCGACGTCGTGCCAGGGGGCGAGGACGAAGGCGCGCTGGTGGGCGCGGGGGTGCGGCAGGGTGAGGACCGGGTCGTCGGAGACCACGTCGGCGTACGTGATGATGTCGACGTCGATGGTGCGGGCGCCCCAGCGCTCCTCGCGGACGCGGTGGAAGGCCTCCTCGACGGCGTGGGCCCGTTCCAGGAGGGAGCTCGGGGGGAGGGTGGTCTTCACGAGGACGACGGCGTTGAGGTACGAGGGCTGGGCGCCGGGGTCGACGCCCCAGGGCTCGGTCTCGTAGACGGGGGAGACGGCCTTGACGCGCAGGCCGGGGGTGTCCTCGAGGGCGTCCACGGCGCCCTGGAGGGTCTCCAGGCGGTTGCCGAGGTTGGCGCCGAGGGCGATGACGGCCCATTTGGGGTTGGAGAGGGTGTGGTCGGCGGCGTCGACGGCGGCGGTGACGGCCGCGGGGACGGGCTGCACGGTGGGGTCGCTGTGCGGGGGCTTCATGCGCGGCTCCGGGTGATGGTGATGGTCACGTCGTCGAAGGGGACGGTGATCGGTGCGTCCGGCTTGTGGACGACGACCTCGACCTCCTGGACGCCGGCGTGCTTGAGGCACTGCTGGGCGATGCGTTCGGCGAGCGTCTCGATGAGGTCCACGGGTTCGCCCTGGACGACGTCGACGACCTCTTCGGCGACGACGCCGTAGTGGACGGTCTTCGTCAGGTCGTCGTCGGCGGCCGCGGCGCGGGTGTCGATGCCGAGGGTGAGGTCGACGATGAAGGTCTGCCCCTCCTCGCGCTCCTTGGGGAAGACGCCGTGGTGTCCTCGGGCCTTGAGGCCGCGCAGCGCGACACGATCCACGCGAATCACTCCTGCTGTCGTAGTTCCGGTGGCCACGCAGCCGGGTGCGGACGGCCGGGTGTCCACCACCGAATCTACCCGCGGGCACCGACAGCGGGACGACGGGCTCCTGAACGGCCGCTCAGTCGGTGGGCCGGTCGGTGGGGTCGTCGCCGTCGTCGGTGTCGGTCTCGGGGATCACGGGGGAGCCGTGGTGGGACCACACCTTCCACCCTTCCGACGTGCGGCGGAACACGTTGGTGGCGACGACGAGCTGTCCTACGAGGGGGCCGAGCTCGGCGCCGTCCTCGGCGGGTCCGCCGCTGAGGATGTTCTCGGTGCACGTGACGACCGCCACGTCGGCGGCGAGGGAGATCTCGACGTCGGTGAGGAAGAACTGGATGTAGTCGGTGTTGGCCATGATCAGCGCGTAGGAGCGCAGGACGTCGCCGCGGCCGGTGAGGACGGGCCAGCCGGGGTGGACGCAGGAGATCTCGGTGGCGCCGTCGTCGAGCCAGAGGTCGGTGATGGTGTCGAAGTCGCCTTGTTCCATCGCTTCGTAGAAGGCGGTGTTGGCGGCTTCGACGGCGGCTCGGTCGGCTTCGCGGGTGCGGGTCACCGGGCTCCTTCGACGGCTCTGGCGACGCGTACGGCGTCGGCGGTGGCGCGGACCTCGTGGACGCGGACGGCCCAGGCGCCTTCGTGGGCGGCGATGGCGGAGACGGCGGCGGTGGCGGCGTCGCGTTCGCGGGCGGGTGGCGGGGCGGCGCCGTCGTGGGCGAGTACGTGGCCGAGGAAGCGCTTGCGGGAGGCGGCGACGAGGAGGGGGCGGCCGAAGGTGCGCAGGTCGGCGAGGTGGGCGACGAGGGCGAGGTCGTGGGGGGCGAGTTTGGCGAAGCCGAGGCCGGGGTCGACGACGATGCGTTCGGGGGCGATGCCGCCGTCGATGACGGCTTCCATGCGGGTGCGGAGTTCGGTGACGACTTCGGTGACGACGTCGTCGTAGACGGCGAGGCTGTTCATGTTGTCGCTGAAGCCGCGCCAGTGCATGACGACGAAGGGGACCTCGGCGGCGGCGACGGCGGGGACCATGTCGGGGTCGGCGAGGCCGCCGCTGACGTCGTTGACGAGGCTGGCGCCGGCGGCGACGGCGCGGGCGGCGACGGTGGCGCGCATGGTGTCGACGGAGACGGTGACGCCTTCGGCGGCGAGGCCGCGGACGACGGGGATGACGCGGCGGAGCTCTTCGTCCTCGTCGACGCGGCTGGCGCCGGGGCGGGTGGACTCGCCGCCGACGTCGATGAGGTCGGCGCCTTCGGCGACGAGGTCGAGGCCGTGTTTGACGGCGGCCGTGGTGTCGAACCAGCGGCCGCCGTCGGAGAAGGAGTCGGGGGTCACGTTGACCACGCCCATGACCGCGCAGCGGTCCCACTCCGGCAGGCCGAGTGCCGTGCCCCGGTCGATCGTCGTACTCATGCGTCCAGCGTAGGGCCCGGGTGCGGGTTCAGGCCGCGCGGATCTCGTGCTCGGCCTTGCCGGGGACGATGTGGGCGCAGGGGCGGGGTGCGGGGGTGTGGGAGCGGCGGCGGAGGGGCCAGGGGAGGGTGACGTTCACGAATCCCTCGGCCTGCATGGCGGCGAAGCCGATGCGGGGGAGGTCGCGGCTTTTGCGGTAGACGACGAAGCGGGGTTCCCAGCGGGGCTGGAATTTGGCGTTGAACTTGTAGAGGGATTCGATCTGGAACCAGCGGGAGAGGAAGACGAGGAGTCCGCGCCAGAGGCGGAGGACGGGGCCGGCGCCGATCTTCTCGCCGCGGGCGAGGGCGGCGCGGAACATGGCGAAGTTGAGGGAGACGCGCTGGATGCCGAGGCGGGGGGCGTTCTGGAGGGCGGCGACGATGAGGAGCTCGTTCATGCCGGGGTCGGCGCTGCGGTCGCGGCGCATGAGTTCGAGGGACATGCCGTCGGGGCCCCAGGGGACGAAGTGGATGATCGCCTTCAGGTCGCCGTAGGGGGAGTCGGCGTCGTCGGGGTCTTCTTTGTGGGCGGTCGCTATGACCGCCTCGCCGTCGCCGGGGTCGCCGATGCGGCCGAGGGCCATGGAGAAGCCGCGTTCGGTGTCGGTGCCGCGCCAGTCTTCGGCGGCGCGGCGGATGCGGGCGAGTTCGCCGTCGCTGAGGTCGGCGACGCGGCGGACCTTGGTGGTGTAGCCGTTGCGTTCGATGCGCTTGACCATCTGGCGGACGTTGCGCATGGCGCGGCCGGAGAGGGAGAAGTCGGCGACGTCGACGACGGCCTCGTCGCCGAGTTCGAGGGCGTCGAGTCCGGTTTCGCGGGTCCAGACCTGGCCGCCGGTCTCGGAGCAGCCCATGACGGCGGGGGTCCAGGAGTGGGCCTTGGCTTCGTCCATGAAGCGTTCGATGGCGCCGGGCCAGGCTTCGACGTCGCCGATGGGGTCGCCGCTGGCGAGCATGACGCCGGAGACGACGCGGTAGCAGACGGCGGCCTTGCCGCTGGGGGAGAAGACGACGCCCTTGTCGCGGCGGAGGGCGAAGTGGCCGAGGGAGTCGCGGGCGCCGTGCTTGTCGAGGAGGGCGCGGAGCTTGGCCTCGTCGTCCTCGGTGAGCCGGGCGGCGGGGTGTTCGGGGCGGAAGGCCAGGTAGATGGTGGTGAGGGCGGTCAGCATGCCGAGGGCGCCGAGGGAGTAGCCGACGGTCCAGTCGACGTTGCCGGTGTAGGCGACGGGGCCTTCGACGCCGAACAGGCCGTAGAGGACGTGTTCGAGGCGGTCGGTGAGGCTGGGGCTGCCGACGACGCGGCGCGGGTGGGCGCTGACGATGACGAGGCCGAGTGCGATGGAGCCGGCGCCCATGAGGACGAAGTTGGCGAGGGCGCGCCAGCGGCTGCGCGGGTCGGGCAGGGCGGCGAACTGGTCGCGGTGGCGGAGGAGGAGGGCGAGCAGCGCGAGGGAGAGCAGGGCGCCGGCGAGTGAGTGGCGCCAGACGAACTGGGCGACGGCGCCGAGCGGCAGCAGGACGACGGCGGCGCGCCAGGCGCGGCGCTTGTTGCGCTTGAGGCCGTGGGCGAGGAGCAGGAGCAGGACGCCGGCGCTGAGGGAGAGGGCCGCGGAGAGCGGTCCGAGGGTGCCGGGGAGGACCTCGGCGACGGCGTGCATGCGGCTGGCGCGGAACCGCGGGAAGACGCCCGCGGCGATGTCGATCAGGCCGATCAGGGTGCAGGCCGTACCGACGAGTGCCGGGACCTTCTCCGGTCGGGGGCCGCGCAGAATCCGGCGTACCCGATCCGGAACCGATCCGGATTTGTCCCCATCTACCGTGACAGACATCGCTTCCCGTGCTTCCCGTGGTTTCGCGAGAGATCGTTGGTCCTCCGGCCGGCCGCGCTGGTCGGGCGGGCCGTTCCGGGGGTTTGCGCCTTCTAGGACGGAGCGGCGATGGGGCGGGTTCACTCGCCGTCAGGGAAATCTCAGGGAAAATTCAGGAAGAAAGCTCGGACGTCTCATGGGTCTCACCAGCAACAAGGTTCTCGCGCTGGCGGTCGTGCTGGCCGTGGTGCTGTTCGTCGCCACGGTCTGGTTCTGGCCGCGGCTCGCGCGCGGTGGCTGGAAGTCCGTCCTGGGGCGGATCGGGCTGCTGCTCGCCACCCAGGTGGCCCTGTTCGCCTCGGTGGGCCTGGCCGCGAACAACTCGTTCCTGTTCTACGGCTCGTGGGCGGACCTCTTCGGCCAGGAGCAGGACCTGGGCGTGGTCGTGGACCACTCGGCCGGCTCCAAGGACGTGAAGGTCGTCGGCACGCAGGCGATGGACGTGCCGGGCGGCGGGCGTCCCTCGGTCGGCGGGCAGATACAGAAGGTCGTCATAGCGGGCGAGAAGTCGAAGATTGACTCGCCGGCGTACGTGTACCTGCCGCCGGAGTACTTCCAGGACCGGTACGCGAAGTCGACGTTCCCGGCCTCGGTGGTGCTGACCGGCTACCCGGGCACGGCCGAGAACCTGCTGAAGGGCCTGAAGTACCCGAAGACGGCCTACCAGCAGGCCAAGGACAAGAAGATGCGGCCGATGATCCTGGTGATGCTGCGGCCGACCGTGGCGCCGCCGCGGGACACCGAGTGCGTGAACGTGCCGGGCGGTCCGCAGACCGAGACCTTCTTCGCGGAGGACCTGCCGAAGGCGATCTCCGAGACCTACCGGGTCGGGACGAAGGCGCGGAACTGGGGCTTCATGGGGAACTCGACCGGCGGCTACTGCGCCCTGAAGATCGCGCTGCACCACCCGGACCGGTTCGCGGCGGGCGCGGGCCTCTCCGCGTACTACAAGGCGGCCGAGGACGTGACGACCGGCGACCTGTTCCACGGCGACGGGGCGGCGCGCAACCGGGCCGACCTGTTGTGGAGCCTGGACCACCTGCCGCAGGGGAACTCGTCGTTCCTGGTGACGTCGTCGCGGCAGGGCGAGGGGAACCTCAAGGGGACGCAGGAGTTCATCAGGAAGGTGAAGGCCCCGGCGAAGGTCTCCTCGATCATGCTCGACAGCGGCGGCCACAACTTCAACACGTGGAACCGGGAGATCCCGCCGGGTCTGGTGTGGATGAGCGAGCGGCTCAGCGCGAGCTGACGTCCGCCGCGGCGGTACGGCGCAGGGCGCGGTGGACGCCCGCCGTGGTGAGCGAGCCGAGCACCCGGCCGGGCTCGCCGGGGGCGTGCACGGCGATGCGTCCGGCGTCGTGCTGGAGGAGGACGGCGAGGGCGTCCTTCAGGGAGGCGCCGAGCGGGACGGCGGGAGCGGGGGCCTCGCCCGGGGCGGCGCCGGGGGCCGGGGCTCCGGCCGGCTTCTCCAGGTCGGCCTCGGTGACCGGGGTGACCGCGAGGCGCTTGAGGCCGCGGTCCGCGCCGACGAAGTCGGCGACGTACGGGGTGGCGGGGGCCGCGAGGACGGTGGCCGGGGTGTCGAACTGCTCGATGCGGCCCTGCCCGTAGACGGCGATGCGGTCGCCGAGCCGGATCGCCTCCTCCAGGTCGTGGGTGACGAACAGCACCGTCTTGCGGACGGTGGCCTGGAGCCTCAGGAACTCGCTCTGCAGCCGCTCGCGCACCACCGGGTCGACCGCGCCGAACGGCTCGTCCATGAGCAGCACCGGCGGGTCGGCGGCGAGCGCCCGGGCCACGCCGACCCGCTGGCGCTGCCCGCCGGAGAGCTGCTCGGGATAGCGGTGGCCGTACGTGCCGGGGTCGAGGCCCACGAGGTCGAGGAGTTCGGCGGCGCGCTCGCGGGCCCTGGCCTTCTTCCAGCCGAGCAGGGCGGGGACGGTGGCCGTGTTGTCGAGGACCGTTCGGTGCGGGAAGAGGCCGACCTGCTGGATCACGTAGCCGATGGTGCGGCGCAGCCGGACCGGGTCGACGGCCGCGATGTCCTCGCCGCCGAGCAGGATCCGGCCCGCGGTCGGCTCGACGAGCCGGTTCACCATCTTCATGGTGGTGGTCTTGCCGCAGCCGGAGGGGCCGACGAGCGTGACCAGTTCGCCCTCGGCGACCTCGAAGGACAGCTCGTCGACGGCGGTCGTGCCGTCCGCGTACCGCTTGGTGACCTGCTCGAACCGGATCATGGTTCCCCATTCTGACCCTTCGCGGCCCGCATTGTGTGAAGGAAGTATTTCCACACCGTGGCGTTCGCCGGTGATTGTCAGTGGGCGGGGTTAGGGTCGCCACGCGGATGTCCGAACGGCGGCGTCCGGAAGGCCGGTGGACCGGCGAGCGCGGGATGACGGGGGGTGTACGCACATGGCCGCGGCGAACTGTCTGGTGACGAACGACTGGATCTGCGGCGAGTATCTGCGCACCCGCTCGCAGGAGTTGACCGACGCCACCCTCCAGCATGTGGGAACCACCGTGGTGTCGGTGCTGCTCGGTCTGGTCGTCGCCGTTCCGCTCGCCCTGCTCGTACGGGCCCGGCCGAAGCTCGCGGGCCCGGTCCTCGGGCTCACCACCCTGCTCTACACGATTCCCTCGCTGGCGATGTTCTCGCTGCTGCTGCCCTTCCTCGGCCTGTCCTCGGCGCTCGTCGTGACCGGCCTGGTGCTGTACTCGCTGACGATCCTGGTCCGCGGTGTCCTGGCCGGCCTCGCGGCCGTGCCCGCCGAGACCCGGGAGGCCGCCAGAGGCATGGGCTACGGGGCGGGGCGGCTGCTCTGGCAGGTCGAACTCCCCCTCGCCCTGCCCCAGCTGATGGCCGGAATACGGATGGCGACCGTGTCGACGATCGCGCTCACCACGGTCGGCTCCATCGTCGGCCGCGGCGGCCTCGGCAATCTCATCGAGGACGCCCTGCCCACCTTCTTCAAGGCCCAGGTGCTCGCCGCCTCCGTGCTGTGCGTGCTGCTCGCGGTCGCCGCCGACCTGCTGCTCCTCGCGCTCCAGCGGCTCCTCACGCCCTGGACGCGGCGAGGCGCCGGCCCGGCCCCGGCGGGAGGCGGCTGAGATGCGCGTGGTCGCGGACACCTGGAGCTGGCTCACCACCGGCGCCCACTGGTCGGGCGAGAGCGGGATCTGGCACCGGCTCGCCGAGCACCTGTACGTGAGCGGGACCGCCCTGCTCCTCGCCTGCGCCCTCGCCCTGCCCCTCGGCCTCTGGCTCGGCCACCTCGGCAGGGGCGGCACGGTCGCGGTCAACGTCTCCAACGCGGGCCGGGCCGTGCCCGTCTTCGCCGTGCTCGCGCTGTTCATGGTCTCGCCGCTGCGCAACGCCGGCTACGTGCCGACCGTCGTCGCGCTCGTGCTGTTCGCGATACCTCCGCTGCTCACCCACGCCTACGTGGGCGTGCGGGAGGTGGACCGCGCGGTCGTCGAGGCCGCCCGGGGCATGGGCATGTCCGGCGGCCAGCTCTTCCGCGGCGTCGAACTTCCCCTGGCCCGCCCCATGCTGATGACCGGTCTGCGCTCGGCGGCCGTGCAGGTCGTCGCTACCGCGACCATCGCCGCCATGGTCGGCCAGGGCGGCCTCGGCCGGATCATCACCGCCGGCTTCAACACGTACGACACACCGCAGGTGGTCGCGGGCGCCGTGCTCGTGGCCCTGCTCGCCCTCCTCATGGAGGTGCTGCTCGTGGCAGCGGACCGGCTCGTCGGCCGCGCCGCACGACTGAAGGGATGATCTTTGTGACCAGGGCGTTGCGTGTCACGGGAGCGGCACTGGGCGCGGCTGTGCTGGCCGTCTCGCTCGCCGCGTGCGGTGGCGGAGACAGCCTGGAGAAGTCCAAGGAGGGCGGCGGCGACACCGGCAGCGGCGGAGGCGGCAAGGGTCGGCTCGTCGTCGGCGCGGCGGCCTTCACCGAGTCGAAGGTGCTCGCGGAGCTCTACGCCCAGGTGCTGGACGACGCCGGATACTCCGCGAGCGTCACCACCGTGAAGAATCGCGAGCTGTACGAACCTTCCCTGGAGAAGGGCGAGATCGACGTCGTACCGGAATACGCGGCGACGCTCGCGGAATTCCTCAACGCGAAGGTGAACGGGCCGAAGGCGCCCGAGGAGAAGCCGGTCGCCTCCGGAGACCCGGCCGCCACGACGGAGGCCCTGAAGAAGCTCGCCGAACCGCGCGGACTGAAGGTGCTGGCGTTCGGCGCGGCCGTCGACCAGAACGCCTTCGCCGTGAGCAAGGAATTCGCGGAGAAGAACAAGCTGAGCACGCTTTCCGATCTCGGCGCGGCCAAGCTGAAGGTGAAGATCGCGGCCGGCGACGAATGCGAGATCCGGCCCTTCTGCGCGCCCGGTCTGAAGAAGACGTACGGGATCGACGTGACCGGCGTCGACCCCAAGGGAGTCGGCACCCCGCAGGCCAAGCAGGCCGTCAAGGACGGCATCGACCAGCTGGTGCTCACCACCACGACGGACGCCACCGTCGAGTCCTTCGGACTCGTCTTCCTCCAGGACGACAAGAAGCTGCAGAACGCCGACAACGTGCTGCCCGTCGTCAATGCGAAGGACGCCGGTTCGCCGGAGATAGCCGCCGCCCTCGACAAGATCACCAAGGTGCTGACCACGGCGGATCTCGCCGAACTCAACCGCAAGGTGGACGCGGAGCGGGCGAAGCCCGAGGACGTCGCCAAGGCCTATCTGGAGTCGAAGGGGCTGCTCAAGAAGTAGGCACCCGGTAAGGGGAGTCGGCCGGGCCCGGCCGGGAATGGCGACGGGCCGGGCCGGCTACGGCGAGAACTCGCCAAGAGATTGCCGGGCCGACGCCCCATACGGCGCCTACGCACGGTAAATTTCAGGCCATGCCACGTGGACGTCACCGTCATTCCCCACCTCTGCACAAGCTCCTGCCGCCCTCCGCGGTCGCCGGGGCTTCGGTCGTCTGTGCCGCGGGCGCCTGGCTGTTCGGTGATCCCGTGGTCCTGCGGCTGCTCGTCGCGGCCGCCGCGGCGGCGGCGGTCACCGGCGCGGTCCTCATGCGCAGTTGGGACCGTGGCGCCGGCCGTCAGGTCGCCGAGCTGACCCGGGCCCGCGCCGCTGACCAGTGGAAGCACGAGGAGCGGATCGCCGAACTGGAGTCCGACCTGGAGGAGTCGCGCGAGCTGCGCACCCGCCTCGACGCCAAGCTGCGCGCCAAGCGCGTCGAGCTGGCCGGCCTCCGCACCGAGCACGCCGACCTGCTGCGCCGGTACGCCACGGCCGAGACCGAGCGGGCCAGCGCGCTGGAGGGCCGCCGGGTGCTCGCCCTGGAGAGCTCCGCCGCGACCCAGGCCAAGGCCCTGCCCGCCGCCGGCTCCACGCCGACGCCGGAGGCCTACCGCCGGGCCGCCGAGGCCCTGCGGAAGCTGGCGTCCAGGTCCGAGCCGGACCCGGACCCGCAGACCACCCGGCAGCCGGAGGACGGGCCGGAGGCGACGGCGAAGACGGCCCCCGCGCCGGAGCCCGAGACGGCTCCCGCGCCGCAGCCGCGCGCCGAGACGGCCCGGAACGGCTCGCAGGACGGCCACGACGCGCACGACGCCCACACCAAGGCGCCCGCGATGCGGCACGTCCCCGCCGCGGCCGCGATCGTCCCGTACGCCTCGCGCCGGCCGGCCCCGCGCCCGTCGGGCGGTTTCGACTACTTCGGCACGCAGGGAACGCACGGCGGTACGCAGGCCGCGCTGGGCGCCAAGAAGGCCGCCGCCGCGATCGAGGCCGTGCAGGACACCGACCTGGCCGACGTCGTCGGCGAGGAGGTCCTGGCGGCCGCCGCGCGGCCCGCGGACCGGCGGGCGATCGGCCAGGTCATCGACCTGACCGCGCACGACGAGACCGAGCAGCTCGACGTGGCGGAGCTGCGCGGAGCGGTCAACTCGTAACGAAGGACCTCGTAACGAAGGACCTCGTGACGAAGGACCTCGTAACGAAGGACACGGCAGAAGACAGAAGGCGGAGGGGGGGGGGGGGGGGGGAAGGGAGGGGTCCCCCCCCTTTCTCCTTCTCCCCCCCCCCCCCTCTCCCCTTTTCCCCCCACAAAAAAAAAACAAA
>NZ_JBHXFE010000011.1:118767-178815 GCF_042722475.1 Streptomyces sp. NPDC127092 | reverse complement strand
GCAGGGCCCGGCGCAGCCGCAGCCTCGCGCCGCGCACGCGCAGAGGATCGAAGAGGGGAACACCGCAGGGCGCCGGCACCGAGGTGCGGGTATGGGGAAGGCAGGAGTCCGTGAGGCTCGAGTCCGTTGTCATCGCGCAACCGCCTGTCGTGACGTGGCCGTTCACCGGACCGTCCGGCGAACCGCGACCACCGTCCCGCACCCGGCGCGATCCCGCTCGGGCCTGTGGACAACCAGGCGATTGTGGATAACTTCCTCACCCCCGCCAGCGATTGCCGGGGCCGGGCGGGGGCGGGGACGCTTGAGTCAGTCCGGTCCTCGCGGGCGGCCGATCCTCACCCGGCCCCGACCCCGGCCCCGAGGCTCAGGGCAGTTCGATCCCCAGGTCCCACCTGTCGTGGGCCCGCGTGCACAGGCAGTCCCGGTCGATCGTCGCGGGGAGCGCGCCGACCGCGTCGAAGAGCACGTCGCGCAGCCGGCCGACGTTCTCGCCGAACACGCGCAGGACCTCGGTGTGCGAGACACCGTCCCCGGTCTCCGCGCCCGCGTCCAGATCCGTCACCAGTGCGAGGGAGGTGTAGCAGAGTCCCAGTTCCCGGGCGAGTACGGCCTCGGGGTGGCCGGTCATGCCGACCACCGACCAGCCCGCGGCCGCGTGCCAGCGCGACTCGGCGCGCGTGGAGAAGCGGGGGCCCTCGACGACGACCATCGTGCCGCCGTCGACCGGTTCCCAGCCCCGCCCGCGGGCGGCCTTGAGGGCCACCCGGCGCCCGTCAGGGCAGTAGGGGTCGGCGAAGGTCACGTGGACCACGTTGGGTATGGCGCCGCCCCAGGCCGCCGGCAGTGGTTCTCCGTCGAAAAAGGTCTGCGCGCGGGCCTTCGTGCGGTCGACCAGCTGGTCGGGGACGACGAGGGTGCCGGGGCCGTATTCCTCGCGCAGTCCGCCGACCGCGCAGGGTCCGAGGACCTGGCGCACGCCCAGCGACCGCAGTGCCCACAGGTTGGCGCGGTAGTTGATCCGGTGCGGTGGCACGTGGTGGCCGCGGCCGTGCCGGGGCAGGAAGGCCACCTGCCGGCCGGCGATCTCGCCGAGGAAGAGGGAGTCGCTGGGGCTGCCGTATGGGGTGTCGACCGACACCTCGGTCACATCGTCCAGGAAGGAGTAGAACCCGGAGCCGCCGATCACACCGATGTCCGCGTACGAGTCCGCCGTCGGGCCAGTCGTCTGGGTCGCCATGGCCGTCACCCTAGCCGCCCCGCCCGCCCCGCATGCCCGGTGCTGGAAGCCTGTCCTGCGGCCCTGCCCGCAGGCTCAGGCGGCAGGCCTCGGTCGGCGGGCCCGGGCGGGCAGGCCCGGATGGGCAGGCTCACCAGCGGGCGGGCTCGGCAAGCCCAGCCGCAGGCCCGGGCGGCCGGCCCGGGCGGGCAGGCCCAGGCTGCAGGCCCAGCAGCAGGCCTCGGTCGGCAGGCTCGGTCGCCGTCGCGCAGGTCGCCCGCCGCGCAGGTCGGTCGAGGCCGGAGATACGCCGGTGCCCCGTCGCGCGAGGCGACGGGGCACCGGGAAGAGCAAACGGAACGGAGGTCAGGCCGCCGGCGTGGAGCTCGACGTGGCCGCGGGCTTCGCGTCCGAGGAGGACGAGGAAGACGTCGACGACGAAGAGGAGGACGACGAAGAAGAGGTCTTCGACGACGCGGGCGAGCTGCTGGACGACGCACCACGGCTGTCGTTGCGGTAGAAGCCGGAGCCCTTGAACACGATGCCGACCGCGGAGAACACCTTCTTGAGGCGTCCCTTGCAGCTCGGGCACTCGGTCAGAGCGTCATCCGTGAACTTCTGCACCGCCTCGAGGCCCTCGCCGCACTCGGTGCACTGGTACTGGTAGGTCGGCACTTGTCTTCCTCCTGGCACTCACACTCATCGAGTGCTAACGACGATCCATAGTGACGTATTCCGCCGGTTCAGTCCACCGCCACGGGAACTCGGTGACCGATACCACGTGCCGCGACCCGGCTCGCCGCGCGGGGCAGGAGCCGCGAGCGGAGGGCGACCAGGGTGACGAGGGCGAGCAGCGTGCCCGCCATCGGCACCAGGAATCCGGTGCTGGCGCCGTGGGCGTCGGCGAGCCGGCCGGCGACGGTGACGGCGGCGGCCTGGCCGAGCGCCACGGCGCCGGTCAGCCAGGTGAAGGCCTCGGTGCGGGAGGAGGCCGGGACCAGGGTCTCGACGATCGTGTAGCCGGTGATCAGGGCCGGGGCGATGCACAGGCCCACGACCAGGCCGAGGGCGCCGAGCAGCAGGACGGAGTGGACGGACCACAGAAGGGAGGCGGCGACGGTGAGACCGGCGTAGCCGAGGATCAGACGACGGCGCGGGCCGATCTTCCAGGCGACGGCGCCCATGGCGATGCCGGCGAGCATGTTGCCGGCGGCGAAGACGCCGTACAGCAGGCCGTTGGCGCCCGGGTTGCCGATCTCCTCGGAGAAGGCGGTGAGGGAGACCTGCATGCCGCCGAAGACCGAGCCGATGCCGAGGAAGGCGATGACCAGGACCCGGACGCCGGGGATGGACAGGGCCGAGCGGTGCGGTTCACCGTCGGCGTGGCCGGCCGCGGCGGCCAGGCCGTGGGCGGGCTGGGTGCGGCGCTGGGCGGCGAAGAACAGGCCGCCGACCAGGGTGAGCGCGGCTTCGGCGATCAGACCGGCCGCCGGGTGCACGCCGGTGCAGAGGGCGGTCGCGAGGACCGGGCCGACGACGAAGGTGAACTCGTCGGTGACCGACTCGAAGGCGGCGGCGGTCGGCATCAGGGGCGTGCCGTCCAGCTTGGCGGCCCACCGGGCGCGGACCATCGGGCCGACCTGCGGCACCGAGGCGCCGGAGGGGATGGCCGCGAGGAAGAGGGCCCACAGCGGGGCGCCGGCGAGCGCCAGCGCGACGAGAAGGGAGACGGAGGCGGTGTGGATCAGCACACCGGGGACGAGGACGGCCCGCTGGCCGAAGCGGTCGGCGAGCTTGCCGCTCTGCGGAGCGAACAGCGCCATGGAGACACCGGTGACGGCGGCGACGGCGCCCGCGCTGCCGTAGGAGCCGGTGGTGTGCTGGACGAGCAGGACGATGCCGATGGTCAGCATCGCGAACGGCTGCCGGGCGGCGAAGCCCGGCAGGAGGAAGGAGAGTGCGCCAGGTGTGCGCAGCAGCTGCCCGTACCCGGGCCGCTTCTCGGAGACGACCGTGGACACCACGGTCCATGCCTTTCTGCCGCCTGGTAGCGGGCCGTGCACGGTGGTGCGGGCGTCGCCGAGAGCTGTCCTCTTGCGCGGAACTGCGGTAGATACCGGGCTCCACTGCGGAGGGTGCCTCGGCCGCCATACGGTCGCGCCAGCTCTGCGTCAGGCAGAGTTGGTTCGATCTAGTGTGCCTTCATGGTACAGGGAAGGGCGTCTTCCCGCCTGGGAAAGCGTCCTGTGATCCGAATTAATGCCTGGGATTAACCGGATGTTCGCTTGCGGGGCTTCCGGAAGGGGCGGCGGAGGCCGGTCTGGTCCCGGTCCGGGGTGGCGGCAGTGGCGCCCGTGCCGAGCCAGCCGGCCAGCTTTCCGCCCTGGCCGACGGCGCGGAGCCGGCGTTCGGCGGCGTCGCGGACCGGGTCGGTGGCGACGACGAGGAGTTCGTCGCCGCGCCGCAGCACGGTGGCGGGACTGGGGACGAAGCTCTTCTCGTCCCGGACGACCAGGGTGACGGCGGCGCCGGCGGGCAGGCGGAGCTCGGCGACCTCGACGCCGTGCATCTTGGAGCCCTGCGGGACGGAGACGGAGAGGAGGTGTCCGCGCAGCCGCTCCAGAGGGGCGGACTCGACGCCAAGGTCGGCGGCCTCGCCCTGGTCGCCGAGCTTCAGGGCCCTGGCCAGCCAGGGCAGGGTCGGCCCCTGGACCAGGGTGTAGACGACGACCAGCACGAAGACGATGTTGAAGATCCGCTCGCTGCCCTCGATCTCGGACACCATCGGGATGGTGGCCAGGATGATGGGGACGGCGCCGCGCAGGCCGGCCCAGGACATCAGGGCCTGCTCCTGCCAGGGGATGCGGAAGGGGAGGAGGCTGACGAGGACCTCCATCGGCCTCGCGATCACGGTGAGGACCAGGCCGATGACGATCGCCGGCCAGAAGTCGTGCACGAGCTCATGGGGGGTGACGAGCAGACCGAGCAGGACGAACATGCCGATCTGGGCGATCCAGCCGAGGCCCTCGGCGAAGCCACGGTTGGCCGGGGCGTGCGGCAGCTTGGCGTTGCCGAGCACCATCGACGCGAGGTAGACGGCGAGGAAGCCGGAGCCGTGGGCCATGGCGCCGGAGGCGTAGGCGACGACGGCGATGGCCATGACGGCGATCGGGTAGAGGCCGGAGGCCGGCAGGGCGACGTGGCGCAGCCCGTAGGCGCCGGCGAAGCCGACGGCGAGGCCGACGGCGGCGCCGATGGCGAGTTCGAGGGCGATCTTGCCGACGAGGACGTACCAGGAGTCGACGGGGCCCGCGGTGGAGAAGGCGACGACGAGGATGACGACGGGGGCGTCGTTGAAGCCGGACTCGGCTTCGAGGACGCCGGTGACGCGGGACGGCAGCGGCACCTTGCGCAGGACGGAGAAGACGGCGGCGGCGTCCGTGGAGGAGACGACGGCGCCGATGATGAGGGCCTGCTGCCACTCCAGGCCGACGAGGTAGTGGGCGGCCGAGGCCGTGATGCCCACGCTCACCGCGACGCCGACGGTCGAGAGCATGACCGCCGCGGGCAACGCGGGTTCGATCTCCTTCCACTTGGTGCCCAGGCCACCTTCGGCCAGGATCACCACAAGTGCGGCATAACCGATCACCTGGGTCAGTTCGGCGTTGTCGAAGGCGACGTTGCCGATGCCGTCCTGCCCGATGGCGATCCCGATCCCGAGATAGAGGAGGAGGCTGGGGAGCCCGCTCCGGGACGAGATGCGCACCGCCGCGACGGCGATGAGCAGGACGAGCGAGCAGATGAGCAGGAGTTCGTTGAGCTGGTGGACAGTCAGTGGCCGTTCCTTCCCCTCGCATGTGCCGGCCGATCGTTCCTCCGGCACCGGTACTTCGTTACCTTACCTAATCTTTAACGCATCCTTGACGACTCCTTGGTGTTGCATCGCACACCAGTACGGCTAAGAACGGTCCTCTTCCTGACACCGCGTCCGGGCCCTCCGGAGGCTGCGCCTAAGGTTGCTCCCGTACTCCAGGACCACCCTGCCCCTCGAAGGACAGCGATGCCCTCCAACACGACCGCGCCCCCCGCCAAGAAGAAGGGGCGGCGCGCCCGCCTGATCGTCCTCGTCCTGGTCCTCGCGCTGCTCGCGGGCTTCGGGTACGGGGGGTACTGGGGCGTCAGCACTGTCCGTGGCTCGTTCCCGCAGACGACGGGCACGATCCGGGTCGACGCGCTCTCCGGCCCCGTCGAGGTCAAGCGCGACGCCTACGGCGTCCCGCAGATCTACGCCGACAGCGAGGCCGACCTGTTCCGCGCGCAGGGCTACGTCCAGGCGCAGGACCGCTTCTACGAGATGGACGTCCGCCGTCACATGACGGCCGGTCGCCTTTCCGAGATGTTCGGCAGGGGCCAGGTCGACACCGACGCCTTCCTGCGCACGCTGGGCTGGCGCCGGGTCGCCCAGCAGGAGTACGACAAGGTCCTCTCGGCGGAGACCAAGAAGAACCTCCAGGCCTACGCCGAGGGCGTCAACGCTTACCTCAAGGACAAGGACCCGTCGGACGTCTCCGTCGAGTACGCGGCCCTGGCCTTCACCAACGAGTACACGATCGAGCCCTGGACCCCGGTCGACTCCGTGGCCTGGCTGAAGGCGATGGCCTGGGACCTGCGCGGCAACATGCAGGACGAGATCGACCGCTCCCTGATGGCCGGCCGGCTGGAGCCGGGCCAGATCAAGGACCTCTACCCGGGCTACCCGTACGAGCTGCACCAGCCGATCGTCGACGGCGGCGCCGTCGACAAGGTCACCGGCAAGTTCGCCCCCAAGGCCCAGGCGAAGAGCGGCGACGACGGCACGGCCACCACGGGCGGCGGTTCGCAGGGCGGGATCCAGTCCCAGCTCGCCGCGCTGTCCGACACCCTCGACGAGATCCCGGCCCTCATCGGCCCCAACGGCAACGGCATCGGCTCCAACTCCTGGGTGGTCTCCGGGGCGTACACGACCTCCGGCAAGCCGCTGCTCGCCAACGACCCGCACCTCTCGCCGATGCTGCCGTCCCTCTGGTACCAGATGGGCCTGCACTGCCGCTCCGTCTCGGCGACCTGCCGCTACGACGTCGCCGGCTACACCTTCTCCGGCACGCCCGGCGTGATCATCGGCCACAACGACTCCATCGCCTGGGGCTTCACCAACCTCGGCGCCGACGTCACCGACCTGTACCTGGAGAAGGTCGGCATCGACGGCTACGTCGTGGACGGCAAGACCAAGCCGTTCATCACCCGTGACGAGACCATCAAGGTCGCCGGCGAGGCCGACCGCCTCATCAAGGTCCGCTCCACCGAGCACGGCCCGCTGGTCTCCGACCGCTCCACCGAACTCGAGAAGGTCGGCAAGACCGCGCCCGTCGGCAACGCCGCACCCGACCGCGGCACCAGCGGGTACGGCGTCTCGCTGCGCTGGACCGCGCTGCAGCCCGGCAAGTCGATGGACGCCGTCTTCGAACTCAACCGGGCGAAGGACTTCCAGGCCTTCCGTGCCGCCGCGAAGGACTTCGAGGTCCCGTCGCAGAACCTCATCTACGCCGACACCGCCGGCAACATCGGCTACCAGGCGCCCGGAAAGATCCCGGTCCGCAGCAAGGCCGCGAACTACGACGGCACCCTGCCCGCGCCCGGCTGGGACTCCTCGTACGACTGGAAGGGCTACATCCCCTTCGCCGAGCTGCCCTACGAGTACAACCCGAAGCGCGGCTACATCGTCACCGCCAACCAGGCCGTGATCGACGAGAAGAAGTACCCCTACCTCCTCACCAGGGACTGGGGCTACGGCTCGCGCAGCCAGCGGATCAACGACCTCATCGAGTCGAAGATCAAGGACGGCGGCAAGATCTCGCCGGACGACATGCAGACCATGCAGGTGGACAACCGCAGCGAGATCGCGACCCTGCTCAACCCGCTCCTGCTCAAGATCGACATCGCCGACCCGCAGGTCCGCGAGGCGCAGAAGCTCCTCGAGGGCTGGGACTACACCCAGGAGCCGGACTCCGCCGCGGCCGCGTACTTCAACGCGGTCTGGCGCAACGTCCTCAAGCTCGCGTTCGGCAACAAGCTGCCCAAGGAGCTGCGCGTCGAGGGCGAGTGCATCAACGTGCGCGTCGTCGACACCACCGGCCCGGTCGACGAGCAGGGCAAGCTGGTGTCCGAGTGCGGCGAGCGCGACCCCGAGACCGCGCAGCCGGACGGCGGCGACCGCTGGTACGAGGTGGTCCGCCCGCTGCTCCAGAAGGAGAAGAGCGAGTGGTGGAAGACGCCGGGCGACCGGCTGAACGCCGCCACCGAGACCCGTGACCAGCTGCTCGCCCAGGCCATGAAGGACGCCCGCTGGGAGCTGACCGCCAAGCTCGGCAACGACGTCTCCACCTGGAGCTGGGGCCGGCTGCACCAGCTGACCCTGAGGAACCAGACCCTCGGCACCGCCGGCCCCGGTTTCGTGCAGGCGCTGCTCAACCGCGGCCCGTGGAACCTCGGCGGCGGCGAGGCCGCCGTCGACGCCACCGGCTGGAACGCGGCCGGCGGCTACGAGGTGATCTGGGTGCCGTCGATGCGGATGGTCGTCAACGTCGGCGACTGGGACAAGTCCCGGTGGATCAACCTCACCGGCGCCTCCGGCCACGCCTTCCACAGCCACTACACCGACCAGACGGACGCGTGGGTGAAGGGCGAGCTGCTCGACTGGTCCTACGGACAGGGGGCGGTCGAGGCCACCACCCAGGACACCCTCAAGCTGGAGCCGTAACCGGCTCCTCAGCGCGCGAAGCGCCTGACGCCCTCCGGGGTCACCACCGCGTGGACGGGGTGGTCGTGCGGTTCCTCCGGGACCCGCACGACCACCTCGTTCGCGTACAGGAGCACCACCAGCGCCGGATCCGCCCCGGCCCGCGCGAGCCGGGCGAGGACGCGGTCGTACGAACCGCCGCCGCGTCCGAGGCGCATTCCGCGTCCGTCGACCGCGAGTCCCGGCAGCAGCACCGCGTCCGCGGCGCACACCGCCTCGGGCCCGAGGCGCCCGTCGGCCGGTTCGAGCAGCCCGCGGCCCGCCTTCACCAGCCGCTCGGCCCCCTCGTACACGGCCCAGTCCAGATCGTTGTCGGGCAGCAGCACCGGCAGCAGAACCCGTACGCCGCGCTCGCGCAGCGCGTCGAGGAGCGCGCGGGTGCCCGGCTCGCGCCCCACCGACACATAGGCGGCGACGGTGTCCGCCTCCGCCAGCTCGGCGAGCTCCAGCGCGTGTTCCGCCAGGAGCTGCGCCGATCGCGCCCGGTCCTCGTCGGCCAGGGCGGCCCGGGCGGTGAGCAGGGCGCGGCGCAAGAGCGCCTTCTCGGTCGGTTCCTCGGTCGTGTCGGCGGTCAAGACGGCTCGTATTCCTCTTGTATCGGGCGGTAGCGGTACGAGAGTTGAGAAACGGCGCGAGAGCCATGTCCTGCTCATGGTCTCCTCGCAGCGTTTTCGCAGCTTTTTCTCGGCTTTTCCTCATTTCCTTCCCATACCGAACGGCTAGGGTGCTCCGCATGACTCAGACGCCGTCCATCACAAAGGCTGTCATCCCGGCCGCCGGTCTCGGCACCCGGTTCCTGCCGGCCACCAAGGCGACGCCGAAGGAGATGCTGCCGGTCGTCGACAAGCCGGCGATCCAGTACGTCGTGGAGGAGGCCGTCGCCGCCGGACTCTCCGACGTGCTGATGATCACCGGCCGCAACAAGCGCCCGCTCGAGGACCACTTCGACCGCAACTACGAGCTGGAGGAGGCCCTCGTCCGCAAGGGCGACGACGAGCGGCTCGCCAAGGTCCAGGAGTCCAGCGACCTGGCGACCATGCACTACGTGCGCCAGGGCGCCCCCCGCGGCCTCGGCCACGCGGTCCTGTGCGCCGCGCCGCACGTCGGTGAGCAGCCCTTCGCCGTGCTCCTCGGCGACGACCTGATCGACCCGCGCGACCCGCTGCTCGCCCGCATGGTCGAGGTCCGCGAGCGCTTCGGCGGCAGCGTGATCGCGCTGATGGAGGTCGAGCCCTCGCAGATCCACCTCTACGGCTGCGCGGCGGTCGGCCCGACCGGCGAGTCGGACGTCGTGAAGGTGACGGGCCTGGTGGAGAAGCCGGAGCCGTCGGAGGCGCCGAGCAACCTGGCGATCATCGGCCGGTACGTCCTCGACCCCGCCGTCTTCGGGATACTGCGGGAGACCGGGCCCGGCCGCGGCGGCGAGATCCAGCTGACCGACGCGCTGCAGAAACTCGTCCAGGACGAGCGGGCCGGCGGTCCGGTGCACGGTGTCGTCTTCAAGGGCCGCCGCTACGACACCGGTGACCGCGGCGACTATCTGCGTGCCATTGTCAGACTGGCGTGCGAACGTGATGATCTGGGGCCGGACTTCCGGACCTGGCTCCGCAGTTACGTCAGCGAGGAGATGTAGCACCTTGAGCAGCAGCGGTACGGCACCGTCGGCCCACGACGGCCATGGCCACGGCCATGGTCACGGCGAGGGCCACGGCGACGCCGAGGGGCACGACCACGGCCACTCCGGCCCGGAGGCCGCCGACCCCTGCGCGGGTCCGGCCCGGGGCCTGTGGTCCGTCGACGAGCACCTGGCCGACATCCTGGCGGCGGTCGCCCCGCTCGAGCCCATCGAGCTGCAACTGCCCGACGCCCAGGGCTGCGTCCTCGTCGAGGACGTCACGGTGCCGGTGGCGCTGCCGCCGTTCGACAACAGCTCCATGGACGGGTACGCGGTGCGGGTCGCCGACGTGGCCGGAGCGAGCGAGGAGTTCCCCGCCGTCCTGACCGTGATCGGCGATGTCGCCGCCGGGGCCGGCGGCCTGCCCGAGGTCGGCCCCGGCCAGGCCGCCCGGATCATGACCGGCGCGCCGCTGCCGCCCGGCGCCGAGGCCGTCGTCCCCGTCGAATGGACCGACGGCGGCACCGGCGGAGGCGCGGCCGGCACGATGCGCCCGGCCAGCGCCGCGCCCGAGGGCGCCGAGGGCGAGGTGCGCGTCCACCGCCCCGCCGAGGCCCGCGCCCACGTCCGGGCGCGCGGCAGCGACGTCACGGCCGGGGAGCTGGCGCTCGCGGCCGGCACGGTCCTCGGCCCGCCGCAGATCGGCCTGCTCGCGGCGATCGGCCGCGGCACCGTGCGCGTGCGGCCCCGCCCGCGGGTGGTGGTGATCTCCACCGGCAGCGAGCTCACCCAGCCCGGCGAGCCGCTGGCCGAGGGCCGGATCTACGACTCCAACAGCTTCGCGCTCGCCGCCGCCGCGCGGGACGCCGGAGCGCTCGCCTACCGGGTCGGCGCGGTCGCCGACGACGCCGAGTCGTTGCGCGCCGCCATCGAGGACCAGCTGATCCGGGCCGATCTGATCGTCACCACGGGCGGCGTGAGCGTCGGTGCGTACGACGTGGTGAAGGAGGCGCTGACCGCGGACGGCGAGGTCGACTTCCGCAAGCTGGCGATGCAGCCGGGCAAGCCGCAGGGCTTCGGCATGATCGGCCCCGAGCACACCCCGCTGCTCGCGCTGCCGGGCAACCCGGTGTCCTCGTACGTCTCCTTCGAGCTGTTCGTACGGCCCGCGATCCGGGCCCTGATGGGCCTCGGTGAGCGGCCCGACGCCCAGCGGCCCCGGGTCCGGGCGGTGCTCAAGGCGGACCGGGCGCTGTCCTCGCCGGCCGGGCGGCGCCAGTTCCTGCGCGGGACGTACGACGCCGAGTCGGGCACCGTCGCCCCGGTGGGCGGTTCGGGCTCGCATCTGATCGCGGCGCTCGCGCACGCGGACGCGCTGCTCGTCGTACCGGAGGAGGCGACGGAGGTGGAGCCCGGCACCGAGCTGGACGTGCTGCTCCTCGGGTGAGACCGGGGTGGGACCTCGGGTCCGCGCACGGTCGGCGAGGCCGTCGCCTCGGGCCGCGCGTCGGGTGCCCGGGCCGCCGGGCGGGTGGCGGCCGGCCCGTCGGGTGACCGGTCGGGTGACCACCACCTGGTCCTGATCCGGTGGACGGGCGGTGGTGGGGGTACCGTGTCGTCCCACACAGCGACCGGGAGTGTCACGGCCATGAGCACGCAGCAAGGACTCACCCACATCGACGACGCGGGGGCGGCCCGCATGGTCGACGTCTCCGCGAAGGACGTCACCGCCCGTACCGCCCGGGCCAGCGGACGGGTCCTCGTCTCGCCGCGCGTGATCGAGCTGCTGCGCGGCGAGGGCGTGCCCAAGGGCGACGCGCTGGCCACCGCCCGCATCGCCGGGATCATGGGCGCGAAGAAGACCCCCGACCTGATCCCGCTGTGCCACCCGCTGGCCGTCTCGGGCGTGACGCTGGACCTGACGGTCGCGGACGACGCCGTCGAGATCCTGGCGACGGTGAAGACCACCGACCGCACGGGCGTCGAGATGGAGGCCCTGACGGCGGTGTCGGTGGCGGCGCTGACCGTCGTCGACATGGTCAAGGCGGTCGACAAGGGCGCGGTCATCTCCGACGTCCGGGTGGAGGAGAAGACGGGCGGCAAGTCCGGCCACTGGACGCGGAGCGAGTCGTGACCCGCGCGGGCAGGGTGGCGGGCGCGCACGAGCACGAGCACCGTGAGGGCCACGAGCACCGTGACCACGGGGCGCAGGCCGTGCCGGAGGCCGTGGCCGGTGCCGCCCTCACCGCCCCGTACTCCGCGCTCGTCGTCACCGCCTCCAACCGCGCGTCCGCCGGTGTCTACGAGGACAAGGGCGGTCCGCTGATCGCGGAGGCGCTGCGCGGGATGGGCTTCGCCGTGGACGGGCCGCAGGTCGTGCCGGACGGCCGGCCCGTCGAGGCGGCCCTCCGGGCCGGGATCGAGGCCGGGTACGACGCCATCGTGACGACGGGCGGTACCGGGATCTCCCCCACCGACGAGACGCCCGAGGTCACCCGGCGACTCCTGGACCGGGAGATCCCGGGCATCCCGGAGGCGATCCGCGCGTACGGCCGGGAGAAGGTGCCGACGGCGGCGCTGTCGCGCGGCCTCGCGGGCGTCGCGCGCGGCACCCTGATCGTCAACCTGCCCGGGTCGACGGGCGGGGTACGGGACGGGCTCGCGGTCCTGGAGCCGTTGCTGATCCATGCCGTGGACCAGATCCGCGGCGGTGACCACCCGAGACCCGCGGCGGAAGCGGGTCCGGAGTCATGATCCCGTCCTGGCCCGTGGTCCTGGTCGACGGTGACGTGCTGCTGCGTCCCATAAAGATGCGCGACCAGCGGGCCTGGCGCGAGGTGAACCGGCGCAACCGCGACTGGCTGCGCCCGTGGGAGGCGACCGTTCCGCCGCCGGGCCCGGGCGGGCCGGTGACGCAGCGCCCCACGTACCGTCAGATGGTGCGCCACCTGCGGGCGGAGGCGAACGCGGGGCGGATGCTGCCGTTCGTGATCGAGTACCAGGGGCGCCTGGTCGGGCAGTTGACGGTGGCGGGCGTCACCTGGGGCTCGATGTGCTCCGCGCACGTGGGTTATTGGGTCGACCGTGACGTGGCGGGCCGAGGTGTCATGCCGACGGCGGTCGCGCTCGCCGTCGACCACTGTTTCCGTACGGTCGGACTGCACCGGATGGAAGTGTGCATTCGCCCGGAGAACGGTCCCTCGCGGCGGGTCGTGGAGAAATTGGGATTCCGCGAGGAGGGGCTGCGGCCGCGTTACCTCCACATCGACGGCGCCTGGCGTGACCACCTGGTCTTCGCGCTCACGGCGGAAGAGGTGCCGGAAGGTCTGCTGCGTCGCTGGCATCAGACGCAGTCCCGTCGACAGCACCAGTAATTCCCATAAGTGTTCGAATTTGATCGGCAGTTGAGCGCCAATCGATCTGAACAATCACAAAAAAGTTCAGTGATATCAGCCAGATCGTGCGACACACCGGGCCAATTGGCCGATGCCCTCACCCGAACCCCTCTACCGTGTGAGGCGTGAGCAGCAGCGGCCTCATCTACGCAGTCATCGTCGGGGCCTGGGCCGCCTACTTGGTGCCGATGTGGCTCCGCAGGCAGGACGAGCTGAACGAGGCCCGTCCGACGGAACGCTTCAGCACCGCCATCCGGCTGCTGTCCGGACGGGCGGGCATGGAGCGCCGTTACGCCAGGGAGCTCAGGGACCGGGATCGTGCGGCGGACCACGCGGCGCCCGACGTGGACCCGGACGCGGAGACCGAGCAACTGAGCTCGGTCGACGTCCGGGGCTTCTGCGCGCCCGCGGCCAGGACGGAAGCCCGCATGGAGGTCCCCGACCCGGCCCAGGCCTCCGCCCCGGCGCAGGCGCCCCCGCAGGCGTCCGCCCCCGCGCAAGCCCAGGCACAGGCGCAAGCACAGGGGCAGGGGCAGGGACAGGCGCAGGCGAAGGCCTCGGCGCAGGCTTCGGCCTCCGCTCCGGCCGCCAAGCCCCAGGCCTCCGCCCGCCGCGCCGGCGCCGCCGCGCCGGGCGCCGGTGCGGCGGCCGAGCGCGCCCGCAGGACCAAGGTCCTCGCCCGGCGGCGGCGCACCACCGTGATCCTCTTCCTGGCGTTCACGCTCGGCGCCGTCGTCGCGGCCGTCGGCGGCCTCGCCTTCCTGTGGGCCCCCGGCATCCCGGCCGTGCTCCTCAGCGCGTACATCGTCTATCTGCGCGCCCAGGAGCGGCGGCGGTTCGTGTACGTGATGGACCGGCGCAACGCGGAGGCCGCCGCGGCCCGGCTGCGCGAGAGCCGCCGCCCGGCCCCGACGCCCGAGCCGGAACCCGCCCAGGACCGGCCCGCCGAGCCGTCCGTCTCCCCGCAGGAGGCCGACCGCCGGGCGCTGGTGGAGCAGACGGACCACGCCGAGTGGGTCGACCAGCAGCGCGAGCGCGGCCCGGCCCGCGGTGACAGCTGGGACCCGGTCCCGGTCCCGCTCCCCACGTACGTCACCGCGCCGGTCGCCCCGCGCGCCTCGGGCGGCGTCGACATCACGGACCCGGAGACCTGGAGCTCGGCCCGCTCGTCCACGGCGGCCGACCCGGTCCCGGCCCCCGCGCCGGCCCCGCGCCAGCGCACCACGCCGCCGCGCGGTCGCCGCGACCACGGCCGCACGCCGCTCTTCGACCAGTACGCGGACGACGACCGCCCCCGCGCGGCCAACGAGTGACCGGTCGGCGGCCGGGCCACCCGCCCGGTCGCCTGCCGGAAGCAGGGGTCGCTGACCTGCGGAGGAACGGATTTCCTCGTACGCCGGTCGGGATGCTAATGTTTCACACGTCGCAGGGGCCTGTGGCGCAGTCCGGTAGCGCACCTCGTTCGCATCGAGGGGGTCAGGGGTTCGAATCCCCTCAGGTCCACAGACGACGAAGATCCCGTCCGATCACCGATTGGACGGGATCTTCGCTTTTCGCGGGACAGTCGCTTTACGGGATGTCTCCTTACGGTCTCTGCCTTACAGGTCTCCGTCTTACGGGATCTCCGCTTCTGCGCGGCCCAAGGTCAGGACGTCTGAGCCTTGTTGTAGAGGTTCTGGGCGTCCGTGCCGAAGTACGGGCCGAACATGCGGTTGGGCAGGAAGGTGTAGCCGAAGCTGTTCACCGAGGACTGCAGGCCGGTGCCGGTGGTCTCGTTGAAGGACGTGAACCAGGGGCCGCCGCTGGAGCCGCCCGTCATGTTGCAGGCGAGCGAGTGGTCCTGGGAGAACAGGAAGTCCTTCGAGGAGTTGCCCGCGCAGTAGATCAGCTTCGTGCCGTCGTACGGAGAGGCCGCCGGGAAGCCGAAGGCGTACATCGTCTTGTTGTAGCCGCCGTTGAACTGGATGCCCTGCGCGCCGGTGACCGACGTGAGGGTCCGGCCGTTCAGCGGGGCGACGACCGCGGCGCCGACGTCGTAGTTGATGTCCTCGCTCGCCTCCCACTGCGGGGTGGTGAGCGTCTTGGTGGCCGTCCACTGGCCGTAGGGCGCGTTGCCGTTGTCGTACGCGGGGACGAACACCCAGTTGGTGTGCCAGGCGCCCTGGTACTTCACGCAGTGGCCGGCGGTGATGACGGTGCTGGCGTTCTGGCTGGTGACCGCGTTGCCGGAGCAGGAGGCCGTACGGCCCTGGAAGGTGAAGAAGACCCGGCCTGAGGTCTTCACCACCGCGCCGCCGCCCGTCCACGCCCCGCCCGCCTGCGGGAACGCGGTGGGTGTGACGGCCGACGGCGAGACGGCTGACGTGGTGGCGCCGGCCGCCGCGCTCGTGGTCGGCGCGATCGTCGTCGGGGTGGCCGCGCGGGGGACCTGGCGCAGGGCGCCGGGAGTGGTCTTCAGGTCCAGCGGTGTCGCCGACCGCATCCGGTCCGGGGTCCAGAACGCGGCGGCGTCGCGCTGCTGCGCGGCGGTGAACGAGTGGCCGGTGTTGCCGGCCGCCTGCGCGGTCCCCGTCGTGGCCAGCCCGCCGACGAACAGGGCGCCGGCGGTCAACAGGATGGCTGTGGCGAAGCGATGGCGTCTCACGCATGTCTCCTTCTGCCGAGGCAGGTGGGGGATGAGAACGGTGCGGATCGACGTGCTCGTGCGTGGGCAGCGTGCCAGAACCGGAAGAATTTGTCAGGAGCGCGTCATCGCCATTTCGCGCGCCGCCCGGCTCGATCGTCCCGGGCGGCCGGACGCTACAGCGGCTTCGCGAAGCAGCGGCTGTTCGGGTAGTCGCGGTAGTAGCCGAACTTCGTGCACGGCTCGTAGCCGCTGGAGGTGTAGAGCGCGATGGCCTCCGGCTGGGCCGTGCCGGTCTCCAGGACCATGCGGGTGCGGCCGGCGGCGCGGGCGTCGGCCTCCAGGGCGGCCAGGATGCGGCGCGCCAGGCCCAGGCCGCGGGCCTCGGGGATCACGTACATGCGCTTCAGCTCCGCGTCGCCGTCCGCGTAGCCCTCGTCGTTCGCGTCCTGCGTGCGCCAGCCGCCCGACGCGACGGGCCGGTCCTGCTCGTCGTACGCGAGGAGGTAGAGGCCCAGCGGCGGGACGAACATCGACGCGTCGAGGGGTGTGAGATCGCCCTCACCGTCGCCGTCGTCATCCGCGTAGCGCTCGGCGTACTCCAGCTGCACGGCGTCGTTGAGCTTGACCGCGTCCGGGTGGTCGAAGGAACTGGTGCGTATATCCATGCGGGAAATCGTACATCTATGCGAAGTGCCAGGCGGGTGCCGACGTCCGGTGTCGGTATTCTCCCGGGATGCTCACTGTGACGTCCGCGAATGTCAATGGTCTCCGGGCCGCCGCCAAGAAGGGCTTCGTCGAATGGCTGGCCGGGACCTCGGCCGATGTGGTCTGCCTGCAGGAAGTGCGCGCCGAGGCGGCACAGCTGCCCGCCGAGGTCCGCGCCCCGGAGGGCTGGTTCACCGCCCACGCGCCCGCCGCCGCCAAGGGCCGCGCCGGGGTCTCGCTCTACACCCGGCGTGAGCCCGACGCGGTGCGGATCGGCTTCGGCGTCGCGGAGTTCGACGCCAGCGGGCGGTACGTCGAGGCCGACCTGCCCGGCGTCACCGTCGCCAGCCTCTACCTGCCCTCGGGCGAGGTCGGCACCGAGCGGCAGGACGAGAAGATCCGCTTCATGGACGCCTTCCTGCCGTACCTGAAGGAGCTCAAGGAGCGCGCCGCCGCCGACGGCCGCGAGGTCGTCGTCTGCGGCGACTGGAACATCGCCCACCGCGAGGCCGACCTCAAGAACTGGAAGGCCAACCAGAAGAACGCCGGCTTCCTGCCGGAGGAGCGGGCCTGGCTGAGCCGGGTCTTCGAGGAGGGCGACGGCGGTTACGTGGACGTCGTCCGCGCCCTCCACCCCGACCAGGAGGGCCCCTACTCCTGGTGGTCCTACCGCGGCCGCGCCTTCGACAACGACAGCGGCTGGCGCATCGACTACCAGGTCGCCACGCCCGGTCTCGCGGCGAAGGCCGTCAAGGCGTACGTCGAGCGGGCGGCCACCCACGCGGAGCGGTGGAGCGACCACGCGCCGGTCACGGCGGTCTACGCGCTCTAGGCCGCTTCTTCCGAACCAAAGGGGGGCACGAGGGTGAACGCGCGGATTCTGGTCGCCGAGGACGACGAGAAGCAGTCCCGGCTGGTCCGGATCTATCTGGAACGGGAGGGGAACGCGGTCCAGGTCGTCGCCGACGGCCGGGCCGCGCTCGACAAGGCACGGGCCACGCGGCCGGACCTCCTCGTCCTCGACGTGATGCTGCCGTACGTCGACGGGCTCGACGTGTGCCGCATCCTGCGCGCCGAGGGCTCCGAGGTACCGATTCTGCTGCTCACCGCCCGCAGCACCGAGGAGGACATGCTCCTCGGCCTCGACCTCGGCGCGGACGACTACCTCACCAAGCCCTACAGCCCGCGCGAGCTCGCCGCCCGGGTCCGCGCGCTGCTCCGCCGCTCGCGGACCACCTCGCGGGCGGCCGCCGCGCCCGAGCTGCTGCGGGCCGGTCAGCTGGAGCTCGACACGGCGCGCTTCGAGGTACGGGTCGCCGGACGGCCGGTGGCGCTCACCGCGAAGGAGTTCGCGATCCTGGAGGCGCTGACCCGCGAGCCGGGCCGGGTCTTCACCCGCGCGCAGATCATCGAGCGGGTCTTCGGCCTCGACCGGGACGTGCTGGAGCGGACCGTCGACGCCCATGTGATGAACCTGCGCCGGAAACTGGAAGCCGCCGCCCCGGGCAGCCCGCGCCTCCTGGAGACCGTGTACGGGCGGGGCTACCGCATCGCCGACGGGGAGGCGGGAGCCGACGCGGGCGGGGCGCAGGGGGCTGACGGTGCAGGGGCGGGCAGGGCGAACGGTACGGGCGGGGCGGGTGTGACTGGTGGTGTGGGTGTGACTGGCGGTGCAGGGGCGGACGGGGCGGGCGGGGCCGGCGTGGTCCGGCGGGAGGGCGCGTGAGTTTCCGGGTCCGGGTGTTCGCCCTCGTCCTCCTTCTCGTCGTGGCCGCCACCGCCGCCACCGCCTGGCTGACGCTCGCCCAGGTCACCCGACAGGCCCGGGAGTCCGCCGCCGCCGACCGGCTCGACGTCACCCGGATCACCGACGGGCTGCGCCGGTACGCCGAGTCCCACGGCACCTGGGACGGCGTCGGCGGCACCGTCCGCGACCTCGCCCGCGACACCGGCCAGCGGATCCGGATCAGCGACGCGGGCGGCACACAGCTCGCCGACTCCGACGCCCTCCTCGGCCGCGCGCCGCGCGCGGGCGGCACGGCGGCGCCGCTCCTCGTGGACCCCCGGCCGGAACTCGCCTTTCCCCCGGGCGGCTTCGGGCCCTCCCTGCCGAAGATGACCGTCTCGGCCATCGACGAGTACGCGCGGAGCGTGACCTACGCGGCCTGCCTGACCCGGGCCGGCCGGGCCGTCACCGTCCGCACCGGAGAGCTCGGCATCCCGCTCTACGAGGACGCCGGACCCAAGGAGAGCGGTGCGGCCGGTGCCCGCGCCTGCTCCCGGGCGGCGGCCGGATCGAGCGACGCGCTCCGCGCCGACTCCGACGCCGTCGCCGCCGCCTGCGGCCGCGAGGAGGGCGCCGCGCGCGAGGCCTGCCTGCGGCGGATGTTCGCCGAGCGGACCGCCGAGGTCGCTCCGCAGCCCCTCACCGTACGGCTCGGCGCACTCGACGACGCGGGGCGTTCCCTCGCCGTCGGCCCGAGCATCGCCGTCGCCGCCGGGGTCGCCGCGGCGGCCGTCGCGGGCGCGCTGCTGCTCAGCCGGACGGTGCTGCGGCCGGTGCGCGCGCTCACCGCCGCCTCCCGCGGACTCGGCGAGGGCGATCTGGCGCGGCGGGTGCCCGCGCACGGCAGGGACGAGATCGGTGAGCTCGGCCGCTCCTTCAACCGCATGGCCGACTCGCTCCAGGCCAGCGAGGAACGCCAGCGGCGGCTCGTCGGCGACATCGCCCACGAGCTGCGCACCCCGCTCGCCAATCTGCGCGGCTATCTGGAGGCCCTGCGCGACGGCGTCCTGGAGGCCGACGCGGAGCTCCTCGACTCCCTCCACGAGGAGGTGCTGCTCCAGCAGCGGATCGTCGACGACCTCCAGGACCTGGCGCTCGCGGAGGCGGGTGCCCTCGTCTACCACCGCGAGGACCTCGACGCCCGGGACCTCGCCGAGACCTGCCGTACGGCGCACAGCGCGCTGGCCGCGGCGGCCGGCGTGGAGCTCGCGGCGGCCGTGCCGCCCGTACCGGTCCGGGTGCACGGCGACCCCGGGCGGCTGCGGCAGGCGCTCAGCAACCTGGTCGCGAACGCCGTCCGGCACACCGCGCCGGGCGGCACCGTGCGGATCGAGGTGGCCGAAGGCGGCGGCGAGCTCGCACGGATCTCGGTACGGGACACCGGCAGCGGCATCGCCGCGGCCGATCTCCCGCACCTCTTCGACCGCTTCTGGCGCGCCGACACGGCCCGCGGCCGCGCCACCGGCGGCAGCGGCCTCGGCCTCTCCATCGCCCGCCAGATCGTGGCGGACCACCACGGCGCGATCGAGGTGGAGAGCGAGGTGGGCGTGGGCACGGTCTTCACCGTCACGCTGCCGGTACGGGAGGTACGGGAGGTACGGGAGATACGGGAGAGGGGCGTGGGCGCGGCGGATGCGAGCGCGCGTGACTGATGCGCGGGGTGTGGCGGATGCGCCGGGGGTGCCTGATGCACGGTCGCTCAGGTTCCGGCCAGGGCCTCCGTCGGGGACAGGCGGCTTGCCCGTACCGCCGGATAGAGGCCGGCGAGCATGCCGATGACCAGCGTCGAGGCGATGCCTGCGGTGCTCGCCCACAACGGCACCACCGTCGGCCAGCCCCGGGAGAGGGCGTACGCACCGGTGATCAGGGTGCCGAGCACCGTACCGGCAAGGCCGCCGAGGAAGGAGAGCAGCAGCGACTCGGTGACGAACTGGAGCCGGATCTGCGCCTTCGTCGCGCCGAGGGCACGGCGCAGGCCGATCTCCGGGCGGCGTTCCAGGACCGAGATGACCATGGTGTTGCCGACTCCGACGCCGCCGACGAGCAGGGCGACCCCGCCCAGGCCGAGCAGCAGCCCGGTCAGCGCCGACTCGGTGGCCTCGCGGGCCGCGAGCGCGTCGGAGGGCCGGGAGACCTGGACCTCGCCCGGTCTGCCCGGGTTGGCGGTGGCCGCGAGGACCGAGCGTACGGCCGCGATCCGGCGGTCGTCCGCCCGTACGTACACGGTCGAGGGATGACCGTCGAACCGGAGGTACGTCCGCGCCGCCTCCCAGCCGACGAGCGCCGCGCCGTCGAGCTCCGGTGCGAGGGGTACGGGATCGAGTACGCCGATCAGCGAGAACCACCGGCCGCCGAGCCAGAGCTTGGTTCCCGGGGTGTAGACGTCGAGCCGCTGGGCGGCCGTGGCCCCGAGGACGACCGCCGGATAGCGCTCGGTCGTCTTGTCCAGCCAACGGCCTCCGCGGAGCCGCGCCCCGACGGCAGGGAGCAGGTCGGTCCGGGTCGCCAGGACGGTCAGGGAGCCGGTGCGGCCCGTGGCGATCCGCTCGTTGCGGTAGACGTGGGCGGAGACCGTGCCCGTGGCGGAGACCTGCCGCACCGGCGGGATGCGGTCGATCATGGGCACGGCCTCGCGGGGCAGCCTGGAGTCGCCGCCGGTGAGGGACTTGCCGGGCGCGACCCGGAGGAGGTTGGTGCCGAGGGCGTCGAGCCGTCGGTCGACCTCGGCCTGACCGGAGCCGGAGATGCCGACGACCGCGATCATGGCGGCGACGCCGATGGCGATGCCCAGCGCGGACAGGAACACGCGCAGGGGGCGCGTGCGCAGTCCCGTGCCACCGAGCCGTACGACATCGGCCGGCCGGAGGCGGGCGGCGCGGAGCCTCGGGTGGCGGCGGGAGCGGGGAGCGGCGGTGCGGCGGGTTCGGTGTCGCATTGCGGGCGGGGAGTTGTCGTCGTCGTGCGTCACCGTGGGGTCCCGGTCGTCGTGATCACTGTCGTGTCGGTGTCGGTGTCGGTGTCGGTGTCGGTGTCGGTGTCGGTGTCGGTGTGGGTGTGGGTGTCTGTGGCGGTGTCCGTGTCGGCGATCACGTGGCCGTCGCGCATCTCGATCCGGCGGGGCAGCGCTGCGGCGATCTCGCGGTCGTGCGTGATGACCACGACCGTGGTGCCGGCGGCGTGGAGTTCGCGCAGCAGGGCCAGGACGGCCGCGCCGGAGGCCGAGTCCAGGTTTCCGGTCGGCTCGTCGGCCAGCAGGACCGCGGGCTCGCCGACCACGGCCCGGGCCACCGCCACGCGCTGGCGTTCGCCGCCGGAGAGCTGGTGCGGCAGGTGGTGGGTGCGGTGGGCGAGGCCGACCCGGCGCAGGGCGGCCGCGGCGGCGGCGCGGCGGCGGCGCGCCGGGACGCCCGCGTAGAGCAGTCCGTCCGCGACGGAGTCCAGGACCGGTACGCCGACCGCGAGGTGGAACTGCTGGAAGACGAAGCCGATCCGAGTGGCCCGCAGCGCGGAGACCTCACGGTCCGACAGGTCCGCCACGTCGTGGCCGTCGATCAGGACCCGGCCCGTGGTCGGCCGGTCCAGACTGCCCATCAGGTTCAGCATGCTGGACTTGCCCGAGCCGGACGGGCCGACGATCGCGACGAGTTCGCCCCTGCCCACGGTCAGGCTGACGTCCCGGACCGCCGTCACCCCGCCCGCGTACGTCTTGGTGACGGCGTCGAACTCCACGACGACGTCGGGCTCCGCGGCCGGGGCCTTCCCCGTCGTGTTCCCGGCGCTCACCGCGGAATCCTCACTTCGAGCCCCTCGCGGACCGCGGGCCCGCTGATCTCCACGTCCCCGTCGGCGAAGAGCCCGGTCTTCACGGCGACGAAGGTGCCGTCCGCGGTCTCCAGGCCGTGGCCGCCCTCCGCGAGCGCGACCAGCGCGGAGACAGGAACGGTCAGGACGTCCTTGCGCTCCCGCCCCACGTACGTGACGGTGACGGGCCCGCTCTCCAGGCGCCCGAGCGTCTGCTGGTCCTCGATGGTGACGGTCACGGGGACCGTCGGCGCCCCGCCGTTCTCGCCTCCGCCACCGCCGCCCCCGCCCTCGGGCTCGGTCGCCTCGGTGCCCACGCTCGCCACCTTGCCCCGTACCGTGCGCCCGTCGGGCAGTTCGACGGTGACCCGGGTGCCGCGTACGGCCCAGGAGGCCTCCTGGGCGGACGTGTCGACGACCGCCTTGCGTGCCGTGCCGGTGTGGGTGAGGACGTTCTCGGAGACCGCCGCGCCGAGCCGCACGCCCGCCTTGCCCGTCCGTATCCCGCCCGAGGAGTAGACGACGTCGCCGACGCCGACCGTTCCGGTCTGCGGCAGGCCGAGCGACTTCTGCCAGCGCTTCACCGCACGGGCGGTGCCGGCGGTGAAGGTGCTGTCCACCGTGAAGCCGGTGTAGCCGAGCGTGGCGAGGTTCGTCTCGAACTGCAGGACGTCCGTGCCGCGCATCTCGCGGGAGGGAGAGGGGGAGGAGGACGGCGACTGAGGCTGGGACGGAGGCGCGGACGGCGACGTGGTCGAGGGCGGAGCGGACGGCGTGCCGCCGCCCTTGGGTCCGGTTCCGGTGCCCGTGCCCGTGCCCGTGTCGGCGTCCGGGCGTCGGCCGTCCGTCGTGTCGGCCGTCGTGAGGCCCAGGTCCCGGTACATCGGCAGAGCCCCGTACAGCAGCACCACGGGCCGGTCGTCCACCCGCAGCAGTTCCTCTCCGCGCTGGACCGTCGTGCCCGGTGCCGGGAGCCAGGTGACCGTGCCGGTCGCCTTCACGGGCAGCGGTGTCTCGGCGCCGTAGCCCAACCGGCCTTCGAGCGACGTGCGTTCGGTCAGCGTCGCCCGGGTGACGCGTACGGTGGAACCCTCGCGGGGCGGGGCGCCGGCACTCTCGGCCGGGTCGCCCCCGAGGCCCAGCCGGCCGACCGTGACGGTCGCCGCGACGACCAGTGCGGCGGTCACGAGGAGCAGGGCGCGGCGGGAGCGGCTGCTGCGGCTGCCGCGGGGCGGTCGCGTCTCGCTCATGCTCAGCCCTTGCCCGGGCCCGGCTCGACCGGGTCGCCGTGGAACCGCGCCCCGCAGAGGCGGCCGGCGCGCTTGGCGGCCGCCGTCGTCGGGTCCCAGTCCGGGGTGCCGTCGTTGTTGCTCGGCTCGTAGCCGTCGGCGTCGGGATCGGGGAAGTCGGGAGCGCCGTTCTTCTGCATGCAGTCGGCGAACTCGCGGGCGGTCTTGATCTGTTCGGGCGTCAGCCTGGGCCGCATGGCCTTCTCGACGGCCGCCGGGACCGTCACGTTGAACTCCTCGCACTTCTCCGTGGCGGGGATGAACTTCGGGTCCTTCTTCCGCGCCCGGTTGGTGTCGCCGTCGATCTCGACCTGGCCGAGCGGGCCGGGATCGGGATAGTCGAAGCCCTGCTCGCGCATGCAGGTGACCCACTTGCGCTTCGCCGCCACGTACTCGGCGATCTCGACCTGGTCGCCGCCGGCGCCTCCGCCGCCGCTCTGGCCGGCCGTCGTGCCGGCCGGCGACGTGGTCCCGCCCGCCGAGGGCACCTCGGCGTCTCCGCCGCCGTCGCCGCCGCTCCCGCAGCCGGTCAACGCGAACGCCGTGACCGAGGCCGCCAGGGCCATCAGCGCCCGGTTGGCCTTGGGCCGGTTCGTCCCCGCCCGGTTCGTCCTCGCCCGGTTCGTCGTCATGGGTTCTTCCGCTCCTCACGTCGGGTCGGCTCCGACCGTAGGAGTGAGGTGATGAAGAACCTTTGAAGAACCGTTCAGGTGGTTGTGAGGCGCAGGGCGCGTGGCGCGAGGGGACGGGGGCGGGCCCGCCCCCGTTACGAGCGCTCGCGCAGCCGGCGGTCCAGCGCGAGGGAGAGTTCCGCCTCCACCACGCTCTTCGCCAGCGGGCGCAGCCGCTGGACGTCCTTCGCGTCGGTGTACTTGCCGAGGAGTTCGGTGAAGAGCTCCGCGAGCGCCTCCGCGTGCTCGCGGACCCGGCCGCCCGCCTCCAGGACGGCGGCCAGCGGGACGCCCTCGCGGACGAGCGCGGAGGAGACGTCGAGCAGGCGGCGGCTGACGTGGACGATGTCCTCGCCGTCGGTGGCGAGGTAGCCGAGGTCGAGCGCGGCGGCGAGGTTCTCCGGAGTGACCTCGCCCGCGAAGTGGTCGGCGAGCTCCTCGGGGGTGAGGCGGACGGGCTCCTCCTCGGTGGGGGCGCCCAGTTCCAGGACCTCGCCGACGTTCCGGCCGGACTCGAAGGCGGTGGTGAGGTCGGCGATGCCGTTCAGGGTGTGGCCGCGCTCCAGGAGGGCGGAGATGGTGCGGAGCCGGGCCAGGTGACGTTCGTCGTACCAGGCGATCCGGCCCTCGCGGCGGGGCGGCGGGATGAGTCCGCGCTCGCGGTAGAAGCGGAGCGTGCGGACGGTGATGCCGGCCGCGGCGGCGAGGTCGGCCATGCGGTACTCGCGGGGCGCGGACCCACCGGCTACGTCCGCCGCCTCCGTCCCCGCCGCGTCGTCCGCCCCCGGCGTCCCCGCCGCGTCGTCCGGCCCCGTCGTCCGCGTCGGCGCGGTGGTGTCCGTCTGGTCTCCCGATCGCTCTGCCACGTTCGCCAGCCTATGTTGTACCGCCGGTAACTTTCCCCGGCCTTACCCCTACCGCTCGGTATGCGGCTGCTCTACAGTCCCGACTGTGCCAGTGATTGCTGGCGGAATCTTGGCCGGGCGCACGGGAGGCGGCATGGCGAAGCACGAGCACGTACGGGTGGCGGTGATCGGATCGGGATTCGGCGGGCTCGGAGCCGCCGTCCGGCTGCGCCGCGAGGGGATCACCGACTTCGTCGTCCTGGAGCGGGCCGACTCCGTGGGCGGCACCTGGCGCGACAACAGCTATCCGGGCTGCGCCTGTGACGTCCCGTCCCACCTCTACTCGTTCTCCTTCGCGCCCAACCCCGACTGGCCGCGCACCTTCTCCGGTCAGCGCCACATCCGCGCGTACCTGGAGCACGTCACCGACACCTTCGGGCTCCGGCCGCACCTGCGCCTGAACCACGAGGTCACGAGGATGGCCTGGAACGAGGACGCGCTGCGCTGGGACATCGAGACCAGCGGCGGCACCTTCTCCGCCGACGTGGTCGTCTCCGCCACCGGGCCGCTCTCCGACCCCAAGATCCCCGAGATTCCGGGACTCGACGGATTCACCGGCAAGGTCTTTCACTCGGCCCGCTGGGACCACGACTACGACCTCACCGGCAAGCGCGTCGCCATGGTCGGCACCGGCGCCTCCGCGATCCAGATCGTGCCGTCCATCCAGCCGAAGGTCGGCAGGCTCACCCTCTTCCAGCGCACGCCCCCGTGGGTCATGCCGCGCATGGACCGCGCCATCAGCGCCCCCGAGCGCTGGCTGCACCGGCGGCTGCCGTTCACCGCGGCCGCGCGCCGCGGCATCCTGTGGGGCATCCGGGAGCTCCAGGTCAGCGCGTTCACCAAGCGGCCCGACGAGCTCGGCCTGGTCGAGCGGCTCGCCAAGGCCAACATCGCGCGTGCGGTGAAGGACCCGGCGCTGCGGGCCAGGCTGACGCCCTCGTACCGCCTCGGCTGCAAGCGCATCCTGCTCTCCAACACGTACTATCCGGCGCTCGCCCAGCCCAACGTCGACGTCGTCGCCTCCGGTCTGAAGGAGGTCAGGGGCAATGTCGTGGTCGCGGCCGACGGCACCGAGACCGAGGTCGACGCGATCATCTTCGGCACCGGCTTCCACGTCACCGACATGCCGATCGCCCCGCGCGTCATCGGCGCCGACGGCCGGTCGCTCGCCGAGCACTGGAAGACGGGCATGGAGTCGCTGCGCGGCGCGACCGCGGCCGGCTTCCCCAACTGGATGACGATCATCGGCCCCAACACGGGCCTCGGGAACTCCTCCATGATCCTCATGATCGAGTCCCAGCTGAACTACATGGCCGACTACCTGCGGCAGCTGGACCTGCTCACTCCCGCCGGTCCCGGCGGACGCGCGGCCCTCGCCGCCCGGCCCTCCGCCGTCAACGCCTGGAACCGCCGCGTGCAGTCCCGGATGGAGCGGACGGTGTGGAAGGCGGGCGGCTGCGAGAGCTGGTACCTCGACGCCAACGGCCGCAACACCACCCTGTGGCCGGGCACGACGGGCGAGTTCCGGCGCGAGACGCGGACCGTCGACCTGTCCGAGTACGAGGTGCTGCGCACCCCGGCGCAGGCACAGGCGCAGTCCCAGCCGGAGTCGCAGTCGGAGTCGCAGTCGGAGCCGGAGTCGCAGTCGGAGCCGGAGTCGCAGTCGCAGTCGGAGTCGCAGTCGCAGGCGGCCTCCGCGTCCGCCGGGCGTACCTCCCGGAAGAAGGAGACCGTCCGGTGAACCGCCACGACATGACCGTGACCTCCGCCGACGGCTCGTCGGTCCACGTCGAGGTCTACGGCCCCGAGGGCGCGCCCGCCGTGGTCCTGGCCCACGGCTGGACCTGCTCGACCCGTTTCTGGGACGCGCAGATACGGGACCTGGCCGCCGACCACCGGGTCATCGCCTACGACCAGCGCGGCCACGGCGGTTCGCCGGTGCCCGCCCCGGCGGGCAAGGGCTACTCGACGGAGGCGCTCGCCGACGACCTGGAGGCCGTGCTCGGCGCCGTCCTCGGACCCGGCGAACGGGCCGTGGTGGCCGGGCACTCCATGGGCGGCATGACGATCATGGCCGCGGCCCGGCGGCCGCTGTTCCGGCAGCACGCCGCCGCCGCGCTGCTCTGTTCGACCGGGCCCTCGCGGCTGACGGACGAGGCCCTCGTCGTGCCGCTGGGGCCGGGCCGGCTGCGGAGCCGGCTCACCCGCGCGGTCCTCGGGTCGAAGGCGCCGCTCGGGCCGGTGACTCCGGTCTCGAAGCGGATCCTCAGGTACGCGACGATGGGCGCCGGTTCGGCGCCCGAGCGGGTGGACGCCTGTGCCCGCATCGTGCACGCCTGCCCGCGCGGGGCGCGGTACGGCTGGTCGCAGGTCCTCGCGGGGCTCGATCTGGAAGTGGGGATACGGGAGTTGCGGCTGCCCGTGGCCGTGCTCGTCGGCACCGCCGACCGGCTGACCCCGCCCCGCCACTCGCGGGCGATGGTGGGCGCCCTGCCGCACTGCACGGGCCTCGTCGAGCTGGCCGGCATGGGCCACATGACGCCGGTGGAGGCTCCCGAGGCCGTCACCGCGCAGATCCGCGAACTGACGCTCACCTACCTGGGCGCGAAGCAGCATCCCGGGGAGAACCGACCCGGGGAGAACCAGCCTGGCGGGCACCAGCCTGGGCAGAACCAGCCCGGGAAGAACCAGCCCGGGAAGAGCGGTCCCTGGCAGGCGCAGACTGTGAAGGAGGAGGCAGAGGCATGAGCAGGGTGAGCCTGGAAGGACAGGTGGCGGTCGTCACCGGAGGAGCCCGCGGCGTCGGCGAACTCCTCGCCCGCAAGCTCTCCGCGCGCGGGGCGAAGATCGCGCTGGTCGGCCTGGAGCCGGAGCTCCTGAAGGAGGTCGCCGGCCGGCTGCACACGGAGGCGGACTGGTGGCACGCCGACGTCACCGACCACGAGGCGATGGCGAAGGTCGCGACCGAGGTGAAGGAGCGGTTCGGCAAGGTCGACATCGTGGTCGCCAACGCCGGTGTCGCGGCGGGCGGTCCGTTCGTCGACTCCGACCCGGTCGCCTGGCGGCGGGTCATCGAGGTCAACCTCATCGGCGGTGCCGTCACGGCGCGCGCGTTCCTGCCCGTCCTCATGGAGTCCCGCGGCTACTTCCTGCAGATCGCCTCGCTGGCCGCGATGACGCCGGCGCCGATGATGACCGCGTACTGCGCGTCCAAGTCCGGTGTCGAGGCCTTCGTGCACAGCCTGCGCGCCGAGGTCGTCTACAAGGGCGTCAAGGTCGGCGTCGGCTACCTCTCCTGGACCGACACCGACATGGTGCGGGGCGCGGACCAGGACGACGTGATGCGCGAGCTGCGGGCGCGGCTGCCGTGGCCGTCGAACCGCACGTACCCGCTCGGTCCGGCCGTCGACCGGATCGTCGCGGGCATCGAGCGGCGCTCGGCCCATGTGTACGCCCAGTGGTGGCTGCGCGGGATGCAGTCGAGCCGCGGCTATCTGCCGGGCATCATCGCCGCTGTCGGGCAGCGCGAGATGCGGCGCTTCGAGCCGAGGCTCGGGTCGGTCTCCAAGGGGCTCGTGGGCGCCGGCGGAGCGGCGGACGAGCAGGCGCGCGGGAAGCGGGTCTGAGAGTGGGGTGAGGGTGGACTGCGGGCGCGGCGAGGGCTGGGTGAGGGATAGGCGGGCGGCTGCGTGCGCCGGCCTGGTGACGGCTGCCTGGTGACGGCTGCCTGGTGACGGCCGCCTGGTGGCGACCCCATGGTGACGACCCCATGGTGACTGTCCGTGTGTGATCGAAATGCGCAGTGTGTCCGGCCGTGTCAGTCTGATCGTGCCCAAGGGGCAAACCCGCCCCGCACCCCTCACACCCTTCTAGGAGTGAATCCGCATGGGCATCAAGGACGAGATGCAGAACAAGGCGCAGCAGGCCAAGGACTCGCTGAGGTCGAAGAAGGACGAAGCGTCCCAGCGCGCCAGCCGGGCCAAGGAGCGCACGCAGGAGCGGTCGGGTCGGCCGGCCGAGCGGCCGGACCGGCCGGAGCGTGGCCGGCCCGAAGCCGAGCAGGACCGGCTCGACATGGACTACGACGCCTGACGCCGTTCTGTGAGGAAGGCGCACCCGGGACGCCGGGTGCGCCTTCGCGCATGCCGAAAAGTATGAAGAACCGTACGGCCTGTGGATAACCGAGGGCGCGGGGTGGCGGGGCTACGTACGGTGATGCCATGTCCGTAACCAAGGCCGTACTTGAGCGCATCCGATCCGACCACGCGCCCGCCCTGCTCGCCTTCGAGCGGGAGAACCGGGCCTTCTTCGCGGCGTCCGTGCCCGACCGCGGGGACGCGTATTTCGAGGACGCCGGGTTCGCCGCCCGGCATCAGGCCCTGCTCGACGAGCAGGAGATCGGGACCATCCTCTTCCATGTGCTGGTGACCGGTGACGGGGAGATACTCGGGCGGTTCAACCTGATCGACGTCGACCAGGAGGCCGGCACCGCCGAACTGGGCTACCGGGTGGCGGAGAAGGCCGCGGGGCGCGGGCTGGCGACCGCGACGGTACGGGAGCTGTGCATACGGGCCCGCGAGGAGTACGGGCTGAGCCGGCTGACCGCCCGCACGACCCCCGACAACGCGCCGTCCCGGGCGGTGCTCGCCCGGGTCGGGTTCGGGGCCGTGGGAAGCGTGACGCTCGAGGACGGCGAGCGGGGCATCGCCTACGAGCTGGACCTCGGCGGCAGTTTCGGCCGGGAGTGGTCCGGCACCGACTCGTAGCCGGGCGGGCTCGCGGGCGGGCTTTCCTCCAGGAGGGCGAGGGCGACGTGGACGGCGTCGTCGAGCTGGGCGTGCCGGCCCTCGGCCCAGTCGAGCGGGGTCCGCATGATCTCGAGGTCCGGGGCGACGCCGTGGTTCTCGATGGACCAGCCGTATTCGGGGAACCAGGCCGCGTTCATCGGGACGGTGATCTGGGTGCCGTCGCCGAGCCGGTGGCGGCCCGTCATGCCGACGACTCCGCCCCAGGTGCGCTGGCCGACGACCGGGCCCAGGCGGAGCAGTTTGAAGGCGGCGGTGATCATGTCGCCGTCGGAGGAGGTGGCCTCGTCGGCGAGGGCGACGATGGGGCCGCGCGGAGCGTTGGAGGTGTAGCTGACGGGCTGGGCGTTCCGGGTGAGGTCCCAGCCGAGGATCTTGCGGGTGAGTTTCTCTATCACCAGCTCGCTGATGTGGCCGCCGGCGTTGCCGCGGACGTCCACGATGAGGGCCGGCCGGGAGACCTCCATCCGCAGGTCGCGGTTGAACTGGGCCCAGCCCGAGCCGCCCATGTCGGGGATGTGGAGGTAGCCGCAGCGTCCGCCGCTGACCTCCCGGACGACGGCGCGGCGCTTGGTCACCCAGTCCTGGTAGCGCAGCGGGCGTTCGTCGACGAGGGGCACGACGGCGATCCGGCGGGAGCGGCCCTCGCCCTCGGCGGGGGTGAAGGTGAGTTCGACGGTGGTGCCACCGGTCCCGGAAAGGAGGGGATAGGGGCCGGCGACGGGGTCGACGGGCCTGCCGTCGACATGGGTGAGGACGGCGCCCTCGCGGATGCCGGTGCCGGCGAGCGGCGAGCGTGCCTTGGAGTCGGACGAGTCGCCGGGCAGGATCCGCTTGACCTGCCAGCCGCCGTCGCGGTGCACGAAGTTGGCGCCGAGCAGGCCCTGGGGGCGCTGGTAGTGGGGCGGTCCCTCGTTGCGCCGGGCGGGGGTGACGTACGCGTGGGAGGTGCCGAGCTCGCCCATGACCTCGCGCAGCAGGTCGGCGAACTCGTCGGGGGAGGCGACCCGTTCGACGAGCGGGAGGTACTGGTCGAGGACGGCCGTCCAGTCGAGGCCGCCCATGTCCGGCTCCCAGAAGTAGGCGCGGACGATCCGGCCCGCCTCGTCGAAGGCCTGCCGCCACTCGGCGGCCGGGTCGACCTCGTGCACGATCCGCCGCAGGTCGAGGTAGACGGTGGAATCGCCGTCGCCGGTCTCGGTGGCGGGGACGGCGCGCAGGTCGCCCTCGTCGACGACGACGAGCCGGGTGCCGTCGCCGCTGACCGCGAACGAGTCGAGGTGGTCGACGAGTTCGGTCTTGCGGGCCTTGGTGATGTTGTAGTGCTCCAGGGTGGGCCTGGGGGAGGGGTCGTTGGGGTTGGCGAAGGTCTCGCCGAGCGCGCCGGAGATCGGCCAGCGCAGCCACACCAGTCCGCCGCCGGCCACCGGGTGGAGGGCGGAGTACTTGGAGGCGGTCACGGGGAAGGGCGTGACCCGCTCGGGGAGTCCCTCGATCTCGACGGTCACCGTGCCGTCGCCGGAGCCCGCCTCCTCGTCGGCGGGGTCCATGCCGCCGGCGGCGGGCCGCCCGTCGGGAAGCAGCGCGAAGGGAGAGGGGGTCGCGGAGGAGAGCGGTACGAGATAGGGGCGGCAGCCCAGCGGGAAGGAGAGGTCGCCGGTGTGCACGTCGTACACGGGGTCGAAGCCCCGCCAGGAGAGGAAGGCGAGATAGCGGCCGTCGCGGGTGAAGACCGGGTTCTCGTCCTCGAAGCGGCCGTTGGTGACGTCCACGACGACGGGGTCGCCGGGGCCGGAGATGCGGGCCATCTTGATGGAGCGCAGCGAGCGGCCGATGCCGGGGTGGGACCAGGTGAGCCAGCAGCCGTCGGGGGAGAAGGCGAGGTCGCGGACGGGCCCGTTGTCGGACCGGATCAGCTCGGTGACCTCTCCGTTCGACTCCTCGGTGGCCGCGGCGTCAGCCGTGCCGTCGGACACGGTGATCAGGAGGAGCCGGCCGTCGCTGGAGGCGATGGCGAGGCGCTCGCCGTCCGGGTCGGAGACCAGTTCCTCGACGCGGCCGAGTTCGCCCGAGGCCAGTCGGCGCGGTTCGCGCTCGCCGGTGGCCCGGGGCAGATAGGCGATCTCGACGGCGTCCTCGCCGTCGGCGTCGGTGACATAGGCGACCTGGCCGCCGCTGCCGAGCATCTCGGGGAGCCGGACGCGGACGCCAGGGGTGTCGGTGATGGTGCGGGCGGGGCCGTCGCGGTGGGTCAGCCAGTAGAGGCTGCCGCGCACCGTGACGGCGCTGGCCCGGCCGGTCTCGTCGACGGACAGGGCGTCCACGTGGTGGGCGGCGGGCACCTGGTAGGGGCGCCGGCCGGTGCGCGGGCCGCCGAGGCGGACGTCGAGGCGGCGGGGCTTGGAGTCGGCGGTCAGTTCGTCGACGATCCACAGGTCGCCCGCGCACTGGTAGACCACCCGGCGGCCGTCGCTGGAGGCGTTGCGGGCGTAGAACTCGTCGTGGTCGGTGTGGCGGCGCAGGTCGGTGCCGTCGGGGAGGCAGGAGTAGAGGTTGCCGATGCCCTCGTGGTCGGAGAGGAAGGCGATCCTGGTCCCGCCGCCGGCCCTGCCCTCGCCGGCCGGTGCCTCGACGAACATGGGTGCGTCCAGGTGGCCGCCGATGTCGGGGAGCAGCCGTTCGCCGTGCAGCCACAGCCGGCCCATGGCGCCGCCCCGGTAGCGCTTCCAGGAGGCGGGTTCGTGCGGCGGGGTGCCGGTGAGGAGCAGGGTGCGCCGGTGCGCGCCGGAGGTGTCGTGCCCGGAGCCCTCGGCGTCTCCCGTGTCGTCGTCGAGGTCGGCGACGGCGATGTGGGAGACGGGGCCCCAGGGCATCCGGCCGCCGGGCGAGCCGTCGGTGGGCACGGTGTAGGCCCAGGAGAAGTACGAGAAGGGCTGGCCGTGCGAGGAGACGGCGAGGATGTCGGACCGGCCGTCCTTGTCGGGCGGCGACCAGCCGCAGACCCGGGTGTCCGTGGAGCCCCAGTAGGTGAGCCGCCGGGAGGGCCCGCCGTCCACGGGCGCGAGATGGATCTCGGGGTCGAGGCTGCGCCAGCTCGTGTAGGCGATGTGCCGTCCGTCCGGCGAGAAGCGCGGGTGCCCCACCCGGGTGCGGTCGGCGGTGATCCGCCAGGCGCGGCCGGGCCGGCCGCCCTCGGGCGCGAGGGGGGCGATCCACAGGTCGTCCTCGGCCGCGAAGCAGAGCAGCTCGCCGTGGAGGTGCGGGAAGCGGAGATACGCGACGTCGTCACTCACCTCCTCATGCTTTCCGCGCGGAGGGGGTGCGGCAACTCGTACGCCGGTACGGAAGTGCCGGAGTCCGCCGGGGGCTGTGGTCCAGGACACGTACGAAACGGTTTCGTTTCGCAGACTCCGCGGGTATCGTCGTGGTGTACGAAACCGTTTCGTTCGGTCGGAGGTCAGGCATGGCGCGCAGCAGGCTCACCCCGGAGCGGGAGGCCGAGCTGTACGAAGCCGTGCTCGAACTCCTCCGCGAGGTCGGTTACGACGCCCTCACCATGGACGCCGTCGCCGCCCGCACCCGGTCCAGCAAGGCCACCCTCTACCGCCAGTGGGGGAGCAAGCCCGAACTCGTCGCCAAGGCGCTGCGCCACAACAAGCCGGTCTCGCTCGCCGAGATCGACACCGGCAGCCTGCGCGGCGACTTCCGGGCGATGCTGGAGCGGACCGACGACTGCCAGATGGAGAAGGACTCCGCGCTGATGCGGGGCCTGGCCCATGCCGTCCACGACAACCCCGAACTGCTCCAGGCACTGCGCGAGCTGCTCATCGAACCCGAGATGACCGGCCTCGACGAGGTGCTGCGCCGAGCGGTACGGCGGGGTGAGATCGACGCCGGAAACCCGGCGCTCAAACTCGTCCCGCACATGCTGATCGGAGCGTTCATCGCCCGCCCGCTGATCGACGACCAGCCGGTGGACAACGCCTTCCTCAGCAGCTACGTCGACGCCGTCGTGCTCCCCTCACTCGGCGCCTGACCCACCGCACCCCGCGGTCCCGCACTTCCCGCACCACCTGACGTCGCACCGCTCACGCCGTCGGGCCGGCTCCCCATGCCCTGTCCCACCCAACACCGGGAGTACGCCCCCGTGGCCACGTTCCTCTACAAGCTCGGCCGCTCCGCCTTCCGGCGCCGACGGCTCGTCGCCCTGCTGTGGGTGGCGCTCCTCGCGCTCGCCGGAGTCGGCGCCGCCACCGCGCCCGCCGCGACCTCCAGCTCCTTCTCCATCCCCGGCACCGAGGCCCAGCGCGCCTTCGACCTGCTCGAACAGCGCTTCCCCGGCGGCAGCGCCGACGGCGCCACCGCCCGTGTGGTCTTCAAGGCCCCGGCCGGCCAGAGCATGCAGGACCCCGCCAACAAGGCCAAGGTCGCCAAGACCGTCGCCGAGCTGAAGTCCGGCTCCGACCAGATCGCCCGCGTCACCGACCCGTACACCGCGCAGGCCGTCTCCCGCGACGGCTCGACCGCCTACGTCTCCGTCGCGTACAAGGTCAACGCGATGGAGCTGAGCGACGAGACCCGAGACGCGCTCAAGAAGACCGGGCGCGACGCACAGGGCCAGGGCCTGACCGTCGAGATCGGCGGCGACGCCCTGCAGAGCATGCCGGAACAGGGTGCGGGCGAGATCATCGGCGTCGTCATCGCGGGAGTCGTGCTCGTCATCACCTTCGGCTCGCTCGTCGCCGCCGGACTGCCGCTGCTCACCGCGATCATCGGCGTCGGCATCGGCATCTCGACGATCACCGCCCTCGCCAACGTCCTCGACCTCGGCACCACCACCTCCACCCTCGCGATGATGATCGGCCTCGCGGTCGGCATCGACTACGCCCTCTTCATCGTCTCCCGCTACCGCGCGGAGCTCGCCGAGGGCCGTGAGAAGGAGGAGGCCGCCGGGCGCGCGGTCGGCACCGCCGGCTCCGCCGTGGTCTTCGCCGGCCTCACCGTGGTCATCGCGCTCGTGGGCCTGGCCGTCGTCAACATCCCGATGCTCACCAAGATGGGCTTCGCCGCCGCCGGCACCGTCGTTATCGCCGTACTGATCGCGCTCACCCTCATCCCCGCCCTGCTCGGCTTCGCCGGCGACAAGGTCGTGGCCCGCAAGGAGCGCAAGGGGCAGAAGAAGGACGCGCAGGACAAGCCGAACGCCGGCACCCGCTGGGCCCGCTTCGTCATCCGCCGCCCCGTCATGGTGCTCCTCGTCGGCGTCCTCGGCCTCGGCGCCGTCGCCGTACCGGCCGCGTCCCTCGAGATGGGCCTGCCGGACGACGGCGTGAAGCCGGTCTCCGCCACCGAGCGCCGTGCCTACGACCTGCTGTCCGACGGCTTCGGCCCCGGCTTCAACGGCCCGCTGCTCGTGGTCGTCGACGGCGACAAGGCCGCCGCCGACAAGACCGTCTCCACGATCAAGGGCCTGGAGGGCTGGGCCGCCGTCACCCCGCCGACCCCGAACAAGGCCGGCGACACCGCGATGATCACCGTGATCCCGAAGGACCGCCCGTCCTCCGTGGAGACCGAGGAGCTCGTCCACGACATCCGCGGCGCGACCGGCGACGACGTCCTGGTCACCGGCGCCACCGCGATGAACATCGACTTCTCGCAGAAGATGAACGACGCGCTGCTGCCCTACCTGGCGCTGGTCGTCGGACTCGCCTTCCTGCTGCTCATGGTGGTCTTCCGCTCGGTCCTGGTCCCGCTCAAGGCGGCCCTCGGCTTCCTGCTCTCCGTGGTCGCCGCCCTCGGCGCGGTCGTCGCGGTCTTCCAGTGGGGCTGGCTCGGCGGCCTGTTCGGCGTCGAGCAGACCGGCCCGATCATGTCGATGATGCCGATCTTCATGGTGGGTGTCGTCTTCGGCCTCGCGATGGACTACGAGGTCTTCCTGGTCACCCGGATGCGCGAGGCGTACGTCCACGGCGCGCGCCCCGGCGAGGCGATCGTCACCGGCTTCCGTCACGGCGCCCGGGTGGTCACCGCCGCCGCGGTGATCATGATCGCGGTCTTCTCGGGCTTCATCGGCTCCAGCGAGCAGATGGTCAAGATGATCGGCTTCGGCCTGGCCGTCGCCGTCCTGTTCGACGCGTTCGTCGTCCGCATGGCGATCGTGCCGGCCGTGCTCGCGCTGCTCGGCCACAAGGCCTGGTGGCTGCCGAAGTGGCTCGGCCGCGTGCTGCCCAACGTGGACGTCGAGGGCGAGGGCCTGGCCGCCGCGCAGGACGAGGACGACGACGCGGACGGCAAGGGCAGGGGCAAGGACGGAGGCAAGGACGAGGACCGGGAGCTGGTCTCCGTCTGACCCCGTGAGACTCCGGGGCCGCCGCGCGAGCGGGCGGCGCGCCCCGGACCGCGCCGGAACCTGTGGGGACGGGGAGCCGACGCGGCGCGTACGCCGTCAGCGTGCCGACACCGGCGCGCCGACGGCGTACGTGTGCCTGAGGAAGCGGAGCAGGGCGGTGGTGTCGAACTGGACGACCGCGACCCCGTCGTCCGTGTGGAACTCCACCACCGTCTGCACCCGGCCGCACGGCCACACGCCTATGTCGCCGCGCCGGGCGGGCGCGCGCAGCCCCGTCTCCAGGAGGGCGCGCGGGAACGACCACTCGACGTTGCCGGGGAAGACGAAGCGTACGGTCGCGGGCTGGAAGCCGGGGTCGAAGCGGAGGGCCACCGGCACCGGGCGCGAGAGCGGGGCGTCGCTGATGATCCGGCCTCGGGCGTGGTCCTCGATCGCTCGGACCGGGCGGACCTGATGGTCATCAGCGGCGCGGGGCATCGGACGACTCCTCACACTCATTCGCGTTGTTAGTCCCTAATGTCCCACTATTTCCCGGCGTACGCCCGGGCGGGCGAGGGCTCCTCGCTCTCCTCCTGACCCCTGAGCGCTCTTGCAAACGGTTCGCAGGAGCGCCTTATCATTCGGGACGTGCATGTACCCGACGGATTCATCAACGCTCCCGTATCAGCCGCCGCCGGCGTCGTCGCCGCCGGCGCCGTCGTCGTGAGCCTGCGCGGAGCGCGCAGGGAGCTCGGGGGCACCTCCGGTGCCGGAGGCCACGGGGGAGAGCGGACCGCGCCGCTGGCCGGTCTCGTCGCCGCCTTCGTCTTCGCCGTGCAGATGCTCAACTTCCCCGTCGCGGCAGGCACAAGCGGACACCTCCTGGGCGGCGCGCTCGCGGCGATCCTCGTCGGGCCGTACACCGGCGTCCTGTGCATAGCCGTCGTCCTGCTCATGCAGGGCATCCTCTTCGCCGACGGCGGCCTGACCGCGCTCGGCGTGAACATCACCGTCATGGGCGTGGTGACCGTCCTCGTCGCCTACGCCCTCTTCCGCGGCCTCGTCCTCGTGCTGCCGCGCACGCGTCGCTCGGTCACCGTGGCCTCGTTCGTCGCCGCGCTGGTCTCCGTACCGGCCGCCGCCACCGCCTTCACCGCGATCTACGCGATCGGCGGCACCACCGACGTGCCGATCGGCAAGGTCCTCGCCGCCATGGTCGGCGTCCACACCCTCATCGGCATCGGCGAGGCCGTCATCACCATGCTCACCGTCGGCGCGGTCGTCGCCGTCCGCCCGGACCTGGTGTACGGCGCCCGCGGTCTGACCGTGCCGCTCAAGCTGCGCGTGGACGGCGAGCTCGTCGACGCGGCGCCCGCGACCCCCGCGGCCGTCCCCGGCCGCTCCACGAAGAAGCTGTGGGCCGGCGGTGTCGTCACCGCGCTCGTCCTCGCCGGCTTCGTCTCCTTCTACGCCTCCGCCAGCCCCGACGGCCTGGAGAAGGTCGCCGCCGACGAGGGCATCGACGCGAAGGTACGGCCGCACGCCGCCGCCGACTCCCCGCTCGCCGACTACGGCGTCAAGGACGTCGACGACGCCCGCCTCTCCGGCGGCCTGGCCGGCGTCATCGGCGTGGGCGCGACCCTCGCCGTCGGCACCGGCGCCTTCTGGGCCGTACGCCGCAGGCGGCACGAGACCGGCGCGCGGGTCTGACATGGGAGCGGGGCACGCGCACAAGCTCTACCGGCAGGGGCACTCGCCGGTCCACACCCTGCCCCCGCACACCAAACTCGCCGCCGTCCTCGCCTTCGTCGTCGTGGTGGTCGCGACGCCCCGCGAGGCGATGTGGGCCTTCGCCCTCTACGCGGTCCTGCTCGGCGCCGTCGCCGCCCGGGCCCGCGTACCGGCCGGCTTCCTGCTGAAGCGGCTGCTCATCGAGATCCCGTTCGTCGCCTTCGCGCTGCTCATGCCCTTCGTGGTGCCCGGCGAGCAGACGACCGTCCTCGGCGTGTCGCTCTCCGTCCCCGGGCTGTGGGGCGCGTGGAACGTCCTCGCCAAGGGCACCCTCGGCGTCGCCGCGTCCGTGCTGCTCGCCGCCACCACCGAACTGCGCGAACTGCTCCTCGGCCTCCAGCGGCTCAGGCTGCCCCCGCTGCTCGTCCAGATCGCCTCCTTCATGATCCGCTACGGCGACGTGATCACGGACGAGATGCGGCGCATGGCGATCGCCCGGCGCTCGCGCGGCTTCGAGGCGAAGGGCGTACGGCACTGGGGCGTCCTCGCCAAGTCCGCCGGAGCCCTCTTCATCCGCTCGTACGAGCGCGGGGAGCGGGTGCACCTCGCCATGGTCAGCCGCGGCTACACCGGCTCGATGCCGGTCATCGACGAGGTGACCGCGACGGCGGCCCAATGGCGTCAGGCCGCCGCCCTGCCCGCGGCCGCCCTCCTCATCTGCCTCCTGGGATGGACCCTGTGACCGTGGACCGCATGACCGAGCACGCCGTGACGACAGAGCACGCCGTGACGACCGAGGACCCCGTGACGACCGAGCACCCCTCGCTGGACGTACGCGGCCTCGCCTACGCCTACCCCGACGGCCACCAGGCCCTCTTCGGCGTGAACCTCACCGTCGGGCGCGGCGAGCGCGTCGCGCTGCTCGGCCCCAACGGCGCCGGCAAGACCACCCTCGTGCTCCACCTCAACGGCATCCTCACCGGCGGCGCGGGCGGCGTCACCGTCGCCGGCCTCCCGGTCGGCAAGAAGCACCTCGCCGAGATCAGGCGCCGGGTCGGCATCGTCTTCCAGGACCCGGACGACCAGCTGTTCATGCCGACGGTCCGCGAGGACGTGGCCTTCGGCCCGGCGGCGGCCGGCGTGCGGGGCGCCGAGCTGGAGGCCGTGGTCCGCAAGGCCCTCGCCCGGGTCGGCATGGAGGAGTTCGCCGACCGGCCGCCGCACCACCTGTCCTTCGGACAGCGGCGCCGGGTGGCCGTGGCGACCGTGCTCGCCATGGAGCCGGAGATCCTGGTCCTCGACGAGCCGTCCTCCAACCTCGACCCGGCCTCCCGGCGCGAGCTCGCCGACATCCTGCGCTCCCTGGACGTCACCGTCCTCATGGTCACCCACGACCTGCCGTACGCCCTGGAGCTCTGCCCGCGCTCGGTGATCCTGAGCGAGGGCGTGATCGCCGCCGACGGGCGGACCGCCGACATCCTCGCCGACGAGGAGCTCATGGCCCGCCACCGTCTGGAGCTGCCGTACGGCTTCGTGCCGGGCTCCGTCGCCTGAGACCCCCGGAATCGGCGGTGCCGGACCCACGTTGCACCATGGGAGCGGTTCGGTCGTACGAGAGGAAGCGTGGGTTCAGGTGGACGTCCGGGGCACAGTGGCGGCGGGATTCGAGCCGGTCAGGGACGCGTTCCTGTGGAACTTCGAGCAGCGTGGGGAGCGGGGCGCGGCGGTCGCCGTCTACCGGGACGGCACCAAGGTCGTCGACCTGTGGGCGGGCGCGAGGGACGCTCACAGCGGGGAAGGGGACGGGGACGCCCCGTGGGCGGTGGACACGGCCCAGGTCGTCCGCTCGGCCACGAAGGGCGTCGCCGCGGCCGTCCCCCTCCTCCTCCACCAGCGCGGCCAGCTCGACCTGGACGCGCCGGTCGCCACGTACTGGCCGGAGTTCAAGGCCGCGGGCAAGGAGCGGGTGACCGTGCGGCAGCTGCTCGCCCACCGGGCGGGCGTGCCGGTCCTCGACCGCCCGCTGACCCTCGCCGAGGCGGTCGACCTGGACACCGCCATGAACGCGATCGCCGCCCAGGCCCCCGCCTGGGAGCCCGGCACCGCCCACGGCTACCACGCCCACACCTTCAGCTGGCTGCTGTCCGGCCTGGTCCACCGGGTCACCGGCCGCACCATCGGCCGCTGGGTCGCCGAGGAGATCGCCCGCCCGCTGGGCCTGGACCTGTGGATAGGCCTGCCGGACGACGAGAGCCGGCGGGTCGGCCGGCTCGGCCCGGTCGAGGAGATCGAACCGCCGGACAGCCCGGCGCTCCGGCTCCGCCCCAAGCCGTCGGTCGTCGCCGCCTACCAGGACCCGCGGTCCCTCACCCGCCGCGCGTTCGGCGTGATCGAGCCGAAGCCCGACGAGAACGACCCGGTGTACCGCGCCGCCGAGCTCCCCGGCTCCGCCGGAGTCGCCACCGCACGCGCCCTCGCCCGGTTCTACGCCGCGACCCTGGGCCCCGTCGACGGCGGCCCCCGCCTCTTCGCCCCCGCGACCCTCACCCTCGCCCGCACCGAGGAGTCCGCGGGCCCCGACCAGGTCCTCGTGGTCGGCACCCGCTTCGGCCTCGGCCACATGCTCCACGGCCCGGCCTCCCCGCTCCTCGGCCCCACCTCCTTCGGCCACCCGGGCCGCGGCGGCTCCCTCGGCTTCGCCGACCCGGAAGCCGGCGTCTCCTTCGGCTACGTCACGAACGGCATGCGCAAGACGGTCACGGCGGACCCACGAGCCCAGGCCCTGATACGAGCGGTCCGGGCGTCACTCTGACCGGCGGCGCCCGCCCGGGCTACTCACCGGGCGTCTGAGTACGGGAGCGCTGCCGGGCACCGGGAGCGGGCTGCTGGGATGGGGCCATGCCGATTCCTCTTCCGCCCCGGCGACGGCGCGGGGCCCTCATCGCGGGCCGCGCGGCGGTGGTGCTGCTCATGGCCGTACTCGCTCAGGGCTGCTCGCTGGCTCCCGTCATGTCGGAAGCCGACTTCCGTGAGCATCTGCGGCTCACGGAGGCGGCGGGCGAGGACGCGGTGCGGCGGCTGGGGATGGACCCGGCCGCGCGGATCGACTACCGGCAGATGGCCAACGCCTCCTGCAAGGACGACCTCGGTGCCGACCCCGAGGGGGTCACCCGCGACCGGCCGACGGTCGCCTGGGTGCTCCATTTCGAGAACCGCACCGCCTACGGGAAGGCGCTCGACACCCTTCGCGGCCACTGGTCCGAGCAGGGCCTGGAGGTGATGGACCTCCCCGCCCCCGCGACGGGCGAGCCGGGCGCCGGCTTCCCGGGCCTCCAGACCACGGACGACGACCACGGCGTCGGACTGTCGCTGCGTCCCGACCGGTACACGGGGGAGACAACCCTGGTCGCCGACGGGGGATGCGTACGGCACGAGGGTTACGTCTCGGACTGGGAGTAGTGCACGGGCCCCGGGTCCAGAGGCGGGACGGGGCCGACCGGATTCGAACCGGTGTCCTCCCACATGCCATGAAGGCGCGACGACCTCTGCGCTACGAGCCCCGTCCCTGCCGTGATCATAGAGCGGACGCGAGCAGACGCAGGGCGTCGGCGGCGGCCGGGGACAGCGTGGCGGGGTCCAGTTCCGCGAGCGGCAGCCACCGCACCGCGTCCGTGGACCCGTCCGCCTCGGCGACCGTCGCCGCTCCCGCCGTCTTCGGCTCGACGGCGTAGAACAGTCCGGTCAACTGCCACCGCACTCCGCCCCGTTCGACGTCGTACGTCCGCGCGTCCCACAACCGGGCCGTTCCCAGCTCCAGCCCCGTCTCCTCGCGCAGTTCGCGCGCCAGCGCCTCCACCGGCTGCTCGCCCGGATCGATCCCGCCGCCCGGCAGGTGCCACAGCCCGGGCGCGAACACCGGCGACGAGGCCGCCAGCCGGGCCAGCAGCAGCCGCCCGCCGTCGACGACGACGGCGTACGCCGAGACCCGGGTCCGTACTACGGGTGCGGTCACGTTTCCTTGTCCTCCTCTAACTCGCGTACAGCATCAGTCCGATGCCCACCACCATCAGGCCCGCCGCAGCGACCCTGGGGCCGCCGAAGCGTTCCTTGAAGAGGAGGGCGCCGATCGCGGCGCCCACGATGATCGAGGATTCGCGGAGGGCGGCGATCGGGGCGAGGGGGGCCCTGGTCTGGGCCCAGAGGACCAGGGCGTAGGCGGCGACCGACAGGGCGGCGCCGAGGAGGCCGCGGGCGGCGTACGGGCGGAGTTCCGCGGCCAGGCGGCCGCGGCGCCGGTACAGCGCGTACGCCGGAACGGCCAGGCCCTCCAGGAGCATCAGCCAGGCGATGTAGCCGAGCGGCGTGCCGGAGGCGCGCACGCCGACGCCGTCGACGACCGTGTACGCGGCGATCGACAGGCCGGTCGCCCCGGCGGCGAGCAGCGCCGGCCAGTGCGGGCGCGCGCCCTTGCCGCGGATGCCCCACAGGGCCAGGCCGGTGAGGCCCGCGCTGGCGACCGCGACGCCCGCGAGCTGTCCGGCGTCGGGGAGCTCGCCGACGAAGACCGCGGCGAGCAGCGTCACCACCAGCGGCGCCGTGCCGCGCGCGATCGGGTACATCTGCCCGAAGTCGCCGAGCGCGAAGGACTTCATCAGCAGGGCGTAGTACGCGATGTGGAGGAGCGCCGAGGCGATCAGGTACGGCCACGCACCGGCGGCGGGCAGCGGGGTGAAGCACACGCCGACGGCGCCGATGAGGGCGCCGCCGCCGGAAATCAGGGTGAAGGAGAGCAGCTGGTCGCGGATGCGCGCGGCGATCGCGTTCCAGCTCGCGTGCGTCACGGCGGCGAGCAGCACCGCCGTCGCGACCAGCGGCGTCACGCCGAGCGCTCGCGGACGTCCACCAGCGTGCCGCCCGCGTGGGCGATCAGCGTCTTCGGGTCCAGCGCGAACACGCTGCGCGGGGTGCCGGCCGCCGCCCACACGACCTCGTGGTCGAGCAGTCCGCGGTCCGCGAGCACCCGGGTCCGGGTGCGGTGCCCGAACGGCGGGACGCCGCCGATCGCGTACCCGGTCGTCTCCCGCACGACCCGGGCGTCGGCGCGCGTGACCGCCCCGGCGCCCAGCTCCTGCCGTACCCGCTCCACGTCCACCCGGGAGGAGCCGTCCATCAGGACGAGCACCGGCACCCCGTCCGCCGCGAAGACCAGCGACTTCACGATCTCGGCGGTCTCGCAGCCGATGGCCTCGGCGGCCTGCTGCGCGGTCCGCGTCTCCTCCGGGAAGCTCCGGACCTCGACATCGAGGCCCAACTCCTGCAGGGCCGCGGCGAACTGGGGATGGGCATCGGCGTGTGACGTCGTCATGCCACCGCACGCTAGCGGTAGGTGTACGAGGCACGCGAGCGGGTTATGGCGCCGCTACCCCGCCCTCAGCACCTGTGCCACCACCGGGCCGGCCGCCGTCGCCCCGTGGCCCGCGCCCTCCACGAACGCCGCCGCCGCGAGGTCGTCCGAGAAGCCCGTGAACCACGAGTCGGACACTCCCTGCCCGTCGACCTCCGCCGAGCCGGTCTTCGCGCCCTTGTCGCCGCCCACGGAGGCCATGGCGCCGGTGGCGGTGCCGTAGCTCGCCGTCGCCGTCAGCCGCATCATGTCGCGCAGCTGCTTCGCCACCTGCGTCGGCAGCTTCCGCTCCGCTGTCGCGAAGGTGCGGTTGTCGACGTCCGCGGCGACCAGATAGGGCTGCCTGAAGACGCCCGCCTTCGCCGTCGCGGTGATCGAGGCCATGTTCAGCGGGTTCATCTGGACCGTGCCCTGGCCTATGTACTGCTCCGCGGCCGCGCCGCCCGTCGCCTCGGGCACCGAGCCGTCGACCGAACGGATGCCGGTCTTCCACTCCAGGCCGATGCCGAAGACCTCCCTGGCCTCCCTGGCAAGTCCGAAGTCGTCGCCTTCGGTCTCCTTCACGTCGTCGATCTTCTTGATGAAGGCCGTGTTGCAGGAGCGCGCGAAGCTCTTGCCGAAGGTCGCGCCGTTCATCGAGAAGCCCTCCAGGTTCCCGATCGTCCGGCTGTAGTACGTGGCGGTCGGCGGGCACTCGGCCGCCTGGTCCGCCTTCACCAGCCCCTTCTCGAGGAGCAGCGCCGCCGTCACGATCTTCATCGTCGAGCCGGGCATCTTCTTGCCCTCGAACGCCGCGTTGAACCCGTTCGGGGAGCTGTTCGCCACCGCCCGCACCGCCCCCGTCGACGGCTGGACCGCCACCACGGACGCCGTGCCGTAGCGCGCCACCGCCTTCTCGGCCGCCGCCTGCACATCGGCGTCGATCGTCGTCTGCAGCCGGCCCGGCTCGCCCTTGGCGAGGGTGAGCAGCGTCGTGTCGGGAGCGCCCTGCACGCCCGGGTCGACGTAGACCTCGATGCCCGGCCTGCCGCCGGTCGTCGAGCCGTACCGCTCGCGCAGCTGGGCCAGGACCGGCCCGAGCGACGGGTACTTCTCGGCCGTAAGGACCCGGCCCTTGCGGTCCACCGCCTGGATCTCGCCCGACTTCGCCCCGCCCGTGCGGAGCGTCGCCGTCTTCGTCGTCAGCTTCGGGTGCACCACCGCCGGCTTCCAGTCGACCAGCGCCCGGCCGGTCGTGAGGCCGCGCACCACGGTCAGCTCCGAGGCGTACGTCCACGGCTTGGAGACGCCCTGGTACGTGACGGTCGCCTTCACCGTGAACGGCACCGACGTGCCCGATCCGGTCGCCGCGCCGGGCGTGATGGTGACGGCGGAGACCCTGGCCTCCTCGCGGAAGCCGGCCAGGGCCGGCCCGGCGTCGACCGGGTTGTTCGTCAGCTGCGCCGCCCGGTCCGCCTCGCCGGCGGCCCAGGCCGCCAGGAAGTCCTTCGCGGTCGACGTCACCTCCTCCGAGGTGACCGGCCCGGTCCTCCTGCCGTCGGCGCCGGACATGCCGGTCGTGCCGCCCGAACCGCCCGTGATCCCGTTCCAGAGGTTGTAGCCCCCGTACCCCACTCCGCTCGCCACGACGACGAACACCCCGCCGACGATCGCGACCTTGGCACCACTGCGCATGGCTGCGCCTCCCTCCCCAGGTGTGGCCTCTCGGCAGCCTATGCGGCAGCAGTGACAGTGGCGACGGTCGTTACCGGAAAGCGACCGGGGCGTCGGTTTGCCGGGACGCCCGTGTCCGCGACGCCGGGGCGACCCGCGTGCAAGGGGCCTAGCCTGAGAGGAGGGGCCTCTACCGAGGCGGTGTGCCGTGTCCGAGGACAGCAAGTACTGGGCTTCTGGAAACTGGCAGGTCTCCGAGGGCGATGCCGATGAGTTCATCGACCGTTGGAGGGCCTTCCTCACCTGGACCAAGGAGGCCAATGACGGCTTCATCTCCGCGCGGCTCATCCGTGATCTGAACGAGCCGCGCCACTTCGTGTCCTTCTCCTCCTGGCGGGATCCGGCGGCGATGAAGGAGTGGCAGAGCAAGCCCGAGTTCGCCGAACTGCTCGGCGCCTGCCGGGCCCTGTGCGACGACATGTCGAGCGGCGGCTACGAGCTGGCCGTGGCCGTGTGACGAGAGCTCCGGGAAGCCGTGAGGGCGCGACCGGCCGGTCGCGCCCTCATCCCGTCCTCACCCCGCTACACCCAGGTGTCGAGCCACATCCTGTTCCGCCACTGGTCCATGGGAATCGCCTGCCCCGTGTACAGCGGCCAGAAGTAGATGAAATTCCAGACGATGAGGAGAACGAGCACACCCGCGGCCACCGCCCCGAAAGTGCGACGCCTTTCCGAGGAACCCGCCGGGCCCACGATCGCCCCCAGCATCATCGCCACCGCGAGGCACAGGAACGGGACGAACACCACCGCGTAGAAAAGGAAAATGGTGCGTTCCTGGTAGAGCAGCCACGGCGCCCAGCCGGCCAGGACGCCGCACGCGATCGCGCCCGCGCGCCAGTCGCGGCGGAAGGCCCAGCGCCACAGCACGTAGAGGAGCGCGAAGCAGGCGGCCCACCACAGGAGCGGCGTGCCGAGGGCCAGGACCTCCTGGGCGCACTTCTCCTTGGCGTCGGCGGGGCAGCCCGCGGTGCCGGGGGCGGGGGACTCGTAGAAGTAGGAGACCGGGCGGCCCAGGACGAGCCAGCTCCACGGGTTGGACTCGTAGGTGTGCGGCGAGCTCAGGCCCACGTGGAACTTGTAGACCTCGGTCTCGTAGTGCCACAGGCTGCGCAGCCAGTCCGGCAGCCAGCTCCAGGTGCCGCCGCCGGTCAGCCGGTCCTGCTCGGCGGCCCAGTTGCGGAAGTAGCCCTTGTCCGTGAAGATCCAGCCCGACCAGGACGCGAGGTAGGTGGCGACGGCGACCGGGACCGTCGACACGAAGGCCGGGACCAGGTCGCGGCGGGCCACCGCCGCGTACGGGCTGATCGCGCCGGCCGTACGCCGGGCGCCGATGTCCCACAGCACCGTCATCAGGCCGAACGCGGCCATGATGTACAGGCCGTTCCACTTGGTGCCGGCGGCCAGGCCCAGCATCACGCCGGCCGCGAGCCGCCACGGCCGCCAGCCGAGCCGCAGCGTCTCCGCCACCGTCGCGTCCGGCCGGAGCACTCCCTCCTCGTCCACCGGGAGCGCCGCCGCCAGCCGGGCCCGCGCCCGGTCCCGGTCCACGACCAGGCAGCCGAAGGCGGCGAGCACGAAGAACATCAGCACCTGGTCGAGCAGGGCCGTGCGGCTCATCACGAAGTGCAGGCCGTCCACGGCGAGCAGCAGGCCCGCCAGACAGCCCAGGAACGTCGAACGGAACAGCCGCCGGCCGATCCGGCACAGCATCAGCACCGACAGGGTGCCGAGCAGCGCCACCATGAACCGCCAGCCCAGCGGCTCGAAGCCGATCATCTTCTCGCCGAGCCCGATGATCCACTTGCCGACCGGCGGATGGACCACGTAACCCGGGTCCGTGGGCACGAGGACGGAGCCCGGGTCGGCCAGGATCGTCTTGTCGATGTCCTTGGGCCAGGCGCCTTCGTAGCCCTGGTTGATCAGCGCCCAGGAGTCCTTGGCGTAGTACGTCTCGTCGAATATCACCGCGTCCGGCTCGTCCAGCTTCCAGAACCGGAGCAGGCCCGCGACCAGCGCGACGAGCAGCGGCCCGCCCCAGGCGGCGAGGCGCCACACCCGGTGGGCGGCCTTCGGGGACATCCCGAGGAGCGACCACAGCCGCGGCGAGGGCCGGGTGTACGGCGGGACGAGCCGCTCCCGCAGCCCGACGGCCAGGGAGCCCGTGGTGTCGGGGCGGTAACCGAAGTGCCGCAGCCTGCGCTGCCACGCGGACTGCTCGGCCCCGGTCGGTCCCACGAGGTCCGCGCGGTCCCAGGCGTCCTGGGCGTCCCTCGCGTCCCGGGCGTCCTTGGGGGCCACGGGGTCTTCGGCGTCCATGGGGTCCATGGGGTGCTGACCCTCCAGGGCCTCGGGTGCGGTTCTGGTCACCGCGCCATCGTAGGGAACGCGTCTGTGCGCGTCGCCTGTCCGGGCTGGGTGGACCACCGCCGGGGCTGGGAGGATGACCCGTGTGACAGGAACGCTGGTACTCGCAGGCACCCCCATCGGCGACATCGCGGACGCTCCGCCGCGGCTCGCCACCGAACTGGAGAACGCGGACATCGTGGCCGCGGAGGACACCCGCAGGCTGCGCGGGCTCACCCGCGCGCTCGGCGTCCACACCCAGGGCCGGGTGGTCTCCTACTTCGAAGGCAACGAGTCGGCCCGCACGCCCGAGCTGGTCGAGGCGCTGGCCGGCGGCGCGCGGGTGCTGCTGGTGACCGACGCGGGCATGCCGTCCGTCTCCGACCCCGGCTACCGCCTGGTCGCCGCCGCCGTCGAGCGGGACATCAAGGTCACCGCCGTGCCCGGCCCGTCCGCCGTGCTCACCGCGCTCGCCCTGTCCGGGCTGCCCGTGGACCGCTTCTGCTTCGAGGGCTTCCTGCCGAGGAAGGCCGGCGAGCGGCTCTCCCGGCTCCGCGAGGTCGCGGAGGAGCGCCGCACCCTCGTCTACTTCGAGGCCCCGCACCGGCTCGACGACACCCTCGCCGCGATGGCCGAGGTCTTCGGCGCCGACCGCCGGGCCGCCGTGTGCCGGGAGCTGACCAAGACCTACGAGGAGGTCAGGCGCGGCCCGCTCGGCGAGCTCGCGGAGTGGGCGAAGGAGGGCGTGCGCGGCGAGATCACCGTGGTCGTCGAGGGCGCCCCGGAGACCGGTCCCGCCGAGCTCGACGCGGCGGAGCTGGTGCGCAGGGTGCGGGTGCGCGAGGAGGCGGGGGAGCGGCGCAAGGAGGCCATCGCGGCGGTCGCCGCGGAGGCCGGGGTCCCCAAGCGCGAGGTGTTCGACGCCGTCGTCGCGGCGAAGAACGCGGAGGGCCCGGGTACCGGAAAGGCTCCGCAGGGCCGGTAAACCGGGGGCCCCGTCATCCGCAGCTCCTGATAGGCCCCGTAAAAGGTAAAGGACTAATCTGAAAGGCAAAGCGGAAACCCGGCGGCGGGCCGCTTGAAGGCCTTCGGGGCAAGGAAACGCCAAATGGCGTCCATGGTTTCTCCGGCGCTGATGCGCTCCGGCCGGAAAAGGCGTCCACTGGGTTCAGTGGAGAGGAGCTGGAATGAGTGAGATCACCGGCACCGGCACCGGAACGCCCGTGGCCCACGAGGCGTACGCCTTCGCCTGCATGAGATGCGGATACGGCTGGGAGCAGGCGTACGAGATAGAGCACCACGTGGACGCACGTGGGCACGAATACGTCGTGTACAAGGCGGACGGGGCCCGCGTCCCCTCGCCGCTGTCCCGGCCGACCTGCATGAACTGCGGCAGCCACGTCGTGCGGATCATGCGGGCGGGCCAGGTGTCGTCGGTGCTCGACATGGTGGCCGCGACCGAGCACCACAGCCGCGGGGCCAGGCCGGCCAAGCCGGTGTCCATCGCCGGGCCCATCGGCCAGGAACTGACGGAGGACATCCCCGTCGCGGGTGAGGAACCGCCGCCGGTCCCGCACCACTGGCACCTCTCCCACCTGCTGCGCCCCTTCCGCTCCCGCAGGTAGTCCCCGGCGGTATTCCTTCGCGGTGGAACTCGTGGCCCTCGTACGATCGGGGCCATGAGTTCCAAGGACGCCCCGCCGCCGCTGCCCGAGCCCCTGCTGGTCCCGGTCGCGGACTCGCACACCCATCTCGACATGCAGTCCGGCACCGTGGAGGAGGCCCTGACCAAGGCCGCCGCCGTCGGCGTCACCACGGTCGTCCAGGTGGGCTGCGACATCAAGGGCTCCCAGTGGGCCGCCGAGACCGCCGCCGCGCACGAGAACGTGCACGCGGCCGTCGCCCTGCACCCGAACGAGGCACCCCGGATCGTCCTGGGCACACCTCCCTCTGGGGGGCAAGCCCCCCAGACCCCCCAGGCCGGCTGGTCGCGCCAGGGCGCCCGCGAGGCGGGAGGCGACGCGGCCCTCGACGACGCGCTGACCGAGATCGACCGGCTCGCCGCCCTGCCGCACGTCCTCGGAGTCGGCGAGACCGGCCTCGACTATTTCCGTACGGGCCCCGAGGGCATGGCCGCGCAGGAGCGTTCCTTCCGCGCCCACATCGAGATCGCCAAGCGCCACGGCAAGGCCCTGGTCATCCACGACCGCGAGGCCCACGCCGACGTCCTGCGGGTTCTCGACGAGGAGGGCGCGCCCGAGCGGACCGTCTTCCACTGCTACTCCGGCGACGCCGAGATGGCCGAGATCTGCGCCGCCAAGGGCTACTACATGTCCTTCGCCGGCAACGTCACCTTCAAGAACGCCCAGCCGCTGCGCGACGCCCTCGCCGTCGCCCCGCTGGAGCTCGTCCTGGTCGAGACCGACGCGCCCTTCCTCACGCCCGCCCCCTTCCGTGGCCGCCCCAACGCCCCGTACCTGATCCCGGTGACCGTCCGGGCGATGGCCGCGGTCCGCGGGATCACGGAGGAGGAGCTGGCCGAGGCCATCGCGACGAACACGGCGCGTGCCTTCGACTACTGACTCCTCCGCTGACGCCTCCTGACCGCCGGCCCCGGCCGGTCACCGATCCATAACGGTTACACAAGGTAGTCGAGTCGTTTTGGAGAGTGATCGCCCTCGGGGCTAGGGTCCCGGCCTCGTGAGCACTTCGCATCGTTCCGGGGCCCGCCGGGCCGCCCGGCGCCGCAAGGCGAACCCGCCCGCCGTCGAGGGCCTGCGGCGCATCGTCCCGCAGGCCCTGGTCGTGGCGTTCCTCGCGGGCGGCACCAGCGCCTTCGTCGCCAACGACAAGGCCGTCAGACTGTCGGTCGACGGCGTGCCCCGCACCCTGCACACCTTCGCCGACGACGTCGACGAACTGCTCGCCGACGAGGGCCTGGCCGTCGGCGCGCACGACATCGTCGCGCCCGCCCCCGGCGCCGCCCTCGCCAGCGGAGACGAGATCGTCGTCCGCTACGGCCGCCCCGTCGCCCTCACGCTCGACGGCCGGCGCCGCCAGGTGTGGACCACCGCCCGCACCGTCGACGGCGCGCTGCGCCAGCTCGGCGTGCGCGCCGAGGGCGCCTACCTCTCGGTCTCCCGCTCCGCGCCCATCTCCCGGCAGGGCCTCGCCCTCGACGTCCGCACCGAGCGCGCCGTCACCCTTCTGGCCGACGGCCGGGAGCGGACCGTGCGCACCAACGCGGCCACCGTCCGCGAGGCCGTCGAGGAGGCCGGGATCACCCTCACCGGCCAGGACACCACCTCCGTGCCGCTCGGCTCCTTCCCGCGCGACGGCCAGACGATCACCGTGCTGCGGATCACGGGCACGCAGGAGATCCGCGAGGAGCCCGTGCCGTTCGCCGTCGAGCGCACCACCGACCCGGAGCTCTTCGCCGGCACCGAGGTCGTCGAACGGCAGGGCGTGCCGGGCGTGCGCCGGGTCACGTACACCCTGCGGACGGTCAACGGCGTCCGGCAGAAGCCGCGCCGGGTCCGCGAGGAGACCGTCCGGGAGCCCGTCGCCCAGCGCGTCCGGGTCGGCAGCCGCCCGCTGCCCAGCTCCGTCGCCGGCGCCGACGGCCTGAATTGGGGCGCGCTCGCCGCCTGCGAGTCCGGCGGCCGGCCGAACGCCGTCGACCCGTCCGGCACCTACGGCGGGCTCTACCAGTTCGACCCCGGGACCTGGCGCTCCCTCGGCGGCAGCGGCGTCGCCCAGAACGCGCCCGCCGCCGAGCAGACCTTCCGGGCGAAGAAGCTGTACGTGCAGCGGGGCGCGAGCCCGTGGCCCCACTGCGGCCGCCGGCTGTACGGGTGACCGGGGTGAGCCGTCGGCCGGGCCCACGGGCGCCCCGTAGGCTGTACCGGTGAGCACCACCACCGGACCCGACGGTCCCGACGCCCTCCTCGGCCCCGCCGACATCCGCGAGCTGGCCGCCGCCCTCGGCGTGCGCCCGACCAAGCAGAAGGGCCAGAACTTCGTCATCGACGCGAACACGGTCCGGCGGATCGTCCGTACGGCCGGCGTGCGCCCCGACGACGTGGTCGTGGAGGTCGGTCCCGGCCTCGGCTCCCTCACCCTCGCGCTCCTGGAGGCCGCGGACCGGGTGACGGCCGTCGAGATCGACGACATCCTCGCCGCCGCCCTGCCGTCGACGATCGCCGCGCGCATGCCGGAGCGCAAGGACCGCTTCGCGCTGGTCCACTCCGACGCCATGCACGTCCAGGAGCTGCCGGGCCCGGCGCCGACCGCGCTCGTCGCCAACCTGCCGTACAACGTCGCCGTGCCGGTGCTGCTGCACATGCTGGACCGCTTCCCGACCATCGAGCGGACCCTCGTCATGGTGCAGGCCGAGGTCGCCGACCGGCTCGCCGCCCGGCCGGGCAACAAGGTGTACGGCGTCCCCTCCGTGAAGGCCAACTGGTACGCCGAGGTCAAGCGGGCCGGCGCCATCGGCCGCAACGTCTTCTGGCCCGCGCCCAACGTCGACTCCGGGCTGGTGTCCCTGGTGCGGCGCACCGAGCCGCTGAAGACCACCGCGACGAAGGAGGAGGTCTTCGCGGTCGTCGACGCGGCCTTCGCCCAGCGCCGCAAGACCCTGCGCGCGGCCCTCGCCGGCTGGGCGGGCTCGCCCGCGGCGGCCGAGGCGGCCCTCGTCGCGGCCGGGATCTCGCCGCAGGCGCGCGGCGAGGCACTGACGGTGGAGGAGTTCGCGCGGATCGCCGAGAACGCCGTGAACAAGGGAGCCGAGCAGCAGTGAGTGCGAACGGGGCCACGAGCGTGAGCGCGGGTGTGACCGCGCGGGTGCCGGCCAAGGTCAACGTCCAGCTCGCGGTCGGCGGCGCCCGCCCCGACGGCTTCCACGACCTGGCGAACGTCTTCCTCGCCGTGTCCCTGTACGACGAGGTCACCGCCACGCCCGCCGGGACGCTGACGGTCACCTGCGAGGGGCCCGACGCCGACAAGGTGCCGCTCGACCGCACCAACCTGGCCGCGCGGGCCGCCGAACTGCTGGCCGCCCGGCACGGCATCGCGCCCGACGTGCACCTGCACATCGCCAAGGACATCCCCGTCGCGGGCGGCATGGCCGGCGGCAGCGCCGACGGCGCGGGCGCGCTGCTCGCCTGCGACGCGCTGTGGGGCCTGCACTCCTCGCGCGACGAACTCCTGGAGATCTGCGCCGAGCTGGGCAGCGACGTGCCCTTCAGCCTGGTCGGCGGCGCCGCCCTCGGCGTCGGCCGGGGCGAGCGGCTGACCGCGCTGCCGGTCGGCGGCGCCTTCCACTGGGTGTTCGCGGTCGCCGACGGCGGTCTGTCGACGCCCGCGGTGTACGGCGAGTTCGACCGCCTCAACGAGGGCGTGGCCGTGCCCGAACCGGTCGCCTCGCCGGCGCTCCTGGACGCCCTGCGTACGGGCGACGCCGCCGCGCTCGCGGGCGCCCTCGCCAACGACCTCCAGCCGGCCGCCCTGTCGCTGCGGCCCTCGCTGGCCGCGACGCTGGCGGCGGGCACGGACGCGGGCGCGCTGGCCGGTCTGGTCTCCGGTTCGGGCCCGACCACCGCGTTCCTGGTGAAGGACGCCGAGTCCGCCGAGTCGGTCGCCGCCGCGCTGATCGCCTCCGGCACCTGCCGGACGGCCCGCGTGGCGACCTCCCCGGCGGCCGGGGCGACCCTGCTGGGCTGACTACAGCTTGTTCTTGGAGATCGTGGCCAGGAGCAGGTTCGGGTCCGGGTCCGTCTGGGTGAAGAAGGCCGCGCTGTTCACGTAGACCTTCTTGGCGTGCACCGCGACGGAGGTCGGGCCGTCCAGCCCGTCCGCCTTGGTGAGCACGGTCTTGTGGGTGCCGTCGGGGCGGACGAGCTCCACCTTGTCGTCCGCGATGAGCGCGGCGAGGACCGTGTCGCCGTGCCCGGTGAACGCGAAGTCGTCGATGAACGGGAGCCCGGTCGCCTTGGTCTCGATCGGGCCGGCCGCCCGGTCGGGCTCGGGGCCGACGGGGATGCGCAGCAGCGTTCCCTTCGCGGTGTTGGTCACCCAGACGGCACCGTTGTGGACCTTGACGCCGTTGGCCCCGAAGGGGATCTCCGCGGTGGGCCGGAGCTCGGTCCCGGTCGCCCAGGCCGTGGGTTCGCCGCCGGCCACCGGCAGGCTCCACACCACGCCGAGGGTCGTGTCGGGGGTGTAGAGGGTGCCGCACTCCTCGTCGAGGGCCAGCCCGTTCGGGAACGCGTTCGTGGGGAAGAAGCCGATCTGCTCCGGCTCGCCGCCGGGCCTGATGCGCCAGACGCCGGTCTCGGCGGTGTTGGTGACGTAGTTGACGTACAGGGTGCCGTCCTTGCCGCGGGCGATGCCGGTGGCGGCGGGCCCGCCGACGGGCGTCGACCCGCCCGGCACGTCCGGGAGGGTGGCGATGACCTCGGTCGTGCCGTCCTTGGCGACGCGGGCGACCTGGTGGGCGAAGGCCCAGGTGACGTCGGCCGAGCCGTCGGGTTCGAGGGCGATGTTCTCCGCCTGCTGACCGGCGGCGAAGTCGAAGTGGGCGACGACGCGCGGGTCCGTGACGGTCGGGTCGCCGGCGGACGCGGGTCCGGCGGCGAGCACGCTGAGCGCGGCGCCTGCCGCGGCGACGGCGGCGAGGCGGGTGGTGCGACGCATGGGTCTCTCCTTGTGGGGGGTCACCCCGTGGGGTGCGATGCGACTGCAGACGAACATGACGGACCGCCGGCCCGACCGGTCGGGAGCCCGGGCCGCGGGGTCGCCCGCGCGGCGGACCACGGCCCTCCATCCGCACCCACGGGCGCCGCACCCGCGCCCGCCCGTACTCACGGGCGAGTTGAGTATCCGAGCGCTGACGGAGCCACGGCCCGGACCGGCACCGTGCCCGTATGGGATTCAGTGCGCGTGACCTCGCTGCCGCGACCCCGGCGACCCGCGACCGCTACGTCGACCTGCTGCGGGTCGCCTCGCTCGCCGTCGTCGTCCTCGGCCACTGGCTGATGGCCGCCGTCACGCCCGACGGGCAGGTCGGCAACCTGCTCGCGGTCGTCCCCGGGCTGCAGGTCCTCACCTGGGCGCTCCAGGTGATGCCGGTCTTCTTCTTCGTCGGCGGCTTCTCGCACGCCCTCGCCCACCGCTCGCGCCCGCGGTACGCGGAGTTCCTGCGGGCCCGGCTGCAGCGGCTGCTGCGGCCGACGATGGTCTTCATCGGGGTCTGGGGCGCGCTGGCGCTGGTGCTGCAACTGCTGGGCGCGGACGGCGGACTGACCGGGGTGGCGCTGCGGCTCGTCACCCAGCCGCTGTGGTTCATCGGCATCTACCTCGCGATGGTCGCCTTCACGCCGCCGCTCCTGAGGCTCCACGGGCGGTACGGCTGGGGCGCCTTCGCCGGGCTCGCGGCGGGCGCGGTGGCGGTGGACGCGCTGCGGTTCGCGGCGGGCGTGCCGTACGTGGAGTTCCTGAACTTCGCGCTCGTCTGGCTGGCGGTCCACCAGCTCGGCTTCCTGCGGGCGGACGGGATGATCCGCCGCCCGGCGCTGCTCGCGGGCGCCGGCCTGCTCGGCGCCGTCGCGCTCGTCGCCTTCGGGCCGTATCCGCTGTCCATGGTCGGCATGCCGGGCGAGAAGGTCTCCAACATGGCCCCGCCGACGCTGGCCCTGCTCTGCCACGGCCTGTGGCTGGTCGGGGCGGTCGAGCTCCTGAAGGGCCCGGGCGCCCGGTTCACGGCGCGGGCGCGGGTGTGGCGCGGGGTCGTCGCCGCGAACGGGATCGCGATGACCGCGTTCCTGTGGCACCTGACGGCGATGCTCGGCGTGTACGGGGCGCTGCTCGCCCTCGGTGTCCGGCTGCCCGAGCCGGCGACGGCGGGGTGGTGGGCGCAGGTCCCGCTGCGGATCGCGGCGGCGGCGCTCCTGACCGGCCTGCTGGTCGCCGTGTTCCGCCGCTTCGAGTCCCCGGTCCCGCCCGGCCCGGCGACCGCCGCGGGCGGACCTTCCCCGGCCTCCGGCCGGGGGGACTCCCCTCCCGCTTCGCTCGCGGCCCTCGGCATCACGCTGGCCCTGCTGGGGGTCCTCGGACTGTCGATGACGGGCTTCGGCGGCCTCCTGGAGGGCCACACGGCCACCCTGATCGCCATCCGCGTGTCGGCGCCCGTGGCCGTGGCGATGACGGTGGCGGGGTGGGTGCTGGTGGAAGGGACTACATTTCGTCGATCTCGGTGAGGTCGATGTCGATGTCGAAGGGGACCGACAGCTTCAGCCGGTCGCGGTGGACGCCCGTACAGGTGTACGTCTTGGTGACCGGGTCGCGCTCGTAGACCCGTACGACGGCGTGATCGTCCTCGCCCTCCATCTCGACCAGCCAGAAGTGCTCGATGCCCGCCGCCGCGTACTTGCGGGGCTTGGTGTCGTGGTCCCGGGACTCGGAGTCGGGGGAGACGACCTCGACGGCCAACAGGACGTCGGCGACCGGATAAGAGGTCTGCCGCAGGCCCTTGACGGCTTCCCTGCGGACGACGAGGACATCGGGCTCGGGGCCGTTGCTGCGGTCGATGACCACCGTCATCTCGTTGTAGACCCTGTGCGTCGCCGGAGCGGCGGAGGCCAGTCCGTTCGTCAGCAGTCGGATCACGATGTTGTGGAAACGGCGCTGCGGGCTCACGAAGACCAGGCTCCCGTCGATCAACTCGGTGTGCGGCGGGAGGCCGGGCAGGGTGTCCAGGTCGTCCACCGTCCAGCCCTCGCGAGGCGGCACCGGCCATGCGGGAGCCGACTCAGCGGTCGGCCTGGTCGTCGGCTCGGCGGTCATGGTTCCTCCCATGGACGGGATTCTTCGGCCTGCCTGTCCACGGTAGCCCCAGGATCACGACTACGTCATCACAAAGAGTGACGGCGCCGTACGTTTCGCGGCTCCGTCTACCCTGGACGTCGATCGATCCCCCGCCACAGGAGTGAAATGGCCGTCAACCTGGTCAATGTCGAGTCCGTCAGCAAGGTGTACGGCACCCGTGCGCTGCTCGACGGGGTCTCGCTCGGCGTCTCCGAAGGGGACCGGATCGGTGTCGTCGGGCGCAACGGCGACGGCAAGACCACCCTCATCCGGATGCTCGCCAGGCTGGAGGAGGCCGACACCGGGCGCGTCACGCACAGCGGCGGGCTGCGGCTCGGGGTGCTCACGCAGCACGACTCGCTCGACCCGAAGGCCACCATCCGGCATGAGGTCATCGGCGTCATGGCCGACCACGAGTGGGCCGGCAGCGCCAAGATCCGCGACGTGCTCACCGGGCTCTTCGGCGGGCTCGACCTGCCCGGCTTCGAGAAGGGCCTCGACACCGTCATCGGTCCGCTCTCCGGCGGCGAGCGGCGGCGCATCGCGCTCGCCAAGCTGCTCATCGAGGACCAGGACCTGATCGTCCTCGACGAGCCCACCAACCACCTCGACGTCGAGGGCATCGCCTGGCTCGCCGGGCACCTGCAGAACCGGCGCTCCGCGCTCGTCTGCGTCACCCACGACCGCTGGTTCCTCGACCAGGTCTGCACCCGCATGTGGGACGTGCAGCGCGGCTCCGTCTACGAGTACGAGGGCGGCTACTCCGACTACGTCTTCGCCCGCGCCGAGCGCGAGCGGATCGCCGCCACCGAGGAGGCGAAGCGGCAGAACCTGGTCCGCAAGGAGCTGGCGTGGCTGCGCCGCGGCGCGCCCGCCCGGACGTCGAAGCCGCGCTTCCGCATCGAGGCCGCCAACGCGCTCATCGCGGACGTGCCCGCGCCCCGCGACACCAGCGAGCTGATGAAGTTCGCCAACGCCCGGCTCGGCAGGACCGTGTTCGACCTGGAGGACGTGACCGTCACCGCCGGGCCGAAGACGCTGCTCAAGCACCTCACCTGGCAGCTCGGCCCCGGCGACCGCATCGGCCTGGTCGGCGTCAACGGCGCCGGCAAGACCTCGCTCCTCCGGGCGCTCGCCGACGCCGCCGTCACCGAGGGCGACATCCAGCCCGCCGCCGGCCGCGTGGTCGTCGGCAAGACCGTGCGGCTCGCGTACCTCTCGCAGGACGTCACCGAACTCCCCGCCCAGCTGCGGGTCCTGGAGGCCGTGCAGCAGATCCGCGACCGGGTCGACCTCGGCAAGGGCCGCGAGATGACCGCCGGTCAGCTGTGCGAGCAGTTCGGCTTCGGCAAGGAGAAGCAGTGGACGCCCGTCGGTGACCTGTCGGGTGGCGAGCGGCGGCGGCTGCAGCTGCTGCGGCTGCTCATGGACGAGCCCAACGTCCTCTTCCTCGACGAGCCCACCAACGACCTCGACATCGAGACCCTGACCCAGCTGGAGGACCTGCTCGACGGCTGGCCCGGCTCGATGATCGTCATCTCCCACGACCGGTTCTTCATCGAGCGCACCACCGACCGCACCTTCGCGCTGCTCGGCGACCAGACGCTGCGGATGCTGCCGCGCGGCATCGACGAGTACCTGGAGCGGCGGCAGAAGATGATCGAGGCCGCCGCCCCGGCGCCCGCCGCGCCGGCCGCACAGCAGAAGCCGGGCCTGTCGGCCGCCGACGCGCGCGCCGCGAAGAAGGAGCTGCAGAAGGTCGAGCGACAGCTCGACAAGATCTCCGACAAGGAGCGGAAGCTGCACGCCCAGATCGCCGAAAACGCCACGGACTTCGAGAAGGTGGCCAAACTGGACGCCGAGCTCCGGGAACTCGCAGGTGAGCGCGAGGAGTTGGAGATGCGGTGGCTGGAGCTCGCCGAGGACGCGTAGAGAAGTCGTAGAGGACGCGTAACGGAGGCATCACGGGCCGGTCCTCCCTTGGGTACAAGGGACGGACCGGTCACTTTCGCGCCATCCCGTGAGTGGTAGAAAGAAAACCCGCTCACATCAAGGGGGAAGCGCTGATGACCCAGCCGCCCAGCAACCAGCCGCCGGGAGGCTTCGGCGCGCCGGACCCGAACCCGGGGGCCAACGTCCCGCCGGTGCCGCCGATGCCTCCGCAGGCGCCGCCGGCCCCGCCCGTACCGCCGCAGGCGCCTCCGGCCGCTCCGCCGTCGCCGCAGCAGGCTCCGCCCGCGCAGCCCGGCCCGTACGGCTATCCGCAGCAGGCTCCGCAGCAGCCGGGCCCGTACGGGTACCCGCAGCAGGCCCCGCAGCAGCCCGGTCCGTACGGCTATCCGCAGCAGCCGGGCCCCTACGGGCAGCAGCAGCCCGGCCCGTACGGCGCCTACCCGACGACTCCGATGCCGCCGGCCCCCGGGGGCGGCGGCAGGAACCCGTTCAAGGGCAAGCCGGGTCTGGTCATCGGCGCGGCCGTCGCCGCGGCCCTCGTCATCGGCCTCGGCACCTGGTTCGTGGTCGGCGGCGACGACGAGAAGGAGCCGGTCGCCCAGCCGACCAACTCCGCCACCACCGGCCCGAAGCCGACCGAGTCCGTCGACAAGGGCGACGGCTCCGGCGACGGCGAGAACGGCGGCCCCGAGGACCTCAACGCCGGCCGCAAGGACGGCGAGGCGAAGATCAGCTGGCTGCTGAAGAACGACGTCGACCTGCCGCGCAACGGCGCCGACGTCTACGGCCCGTGGATCGTCGGCGACACCGTCGTCAAGGCCATGTACAAGGGCATCGACGGCTACAGCCTCGCCGACGGCTCCCCCAAGTGGCACATCGACGTGCCCAACGAGCTGTGCGCCGCCCCGCCGGAGCCGTCCGCGAACGGCCTCATGGTCTTCGGCTACAAGGACAGCGCGGGCGACCGCGCCAAGTGCCTGGAGATGCAGCAGGTCGACCTCAACACCGGCAAGGCGGGCTGGAAGAAGTCCATCCCCAAGCCGACCGGCCTCTTCGCCTTCTCCGACAACACCCTCGCCATCGGCGGCAACACGGTGACCGCCTCGGGCTCCAGCTCCGCCTACGGCTTCTCGCTCACCGACGGCAAGCAGCTCTTCACCGGCCCCGCCAGTGGCTGCAAGCCCTACGCGTACGCGGGCGGCAGCAAGCTGATCGCCGCCTCCAAGTGCCCGTCGGGCGACGTGAGCAAGGAGCAGCACGAGATCAGCGAGGTCGACCCGAACACGGGCAAGGCCAAGTGGAGCTTCAAGCTCCAGGCGACGTGGGAGGTCGACAGGGTCTACTCCGTCGACCCGCTGGTCGTCTCCGCCACCCAGCGCGAGCAGAAGAAGTGGGCGATCTTCTCGCTCACCGCCGACGGCAAGGAGCGCTCGCAGATCCAGGGCGGCAAGGACAAGTTCGCCCCGCGCTGCGGCGGCACCTTCGTCGTCTTCGGCAAGAACCTCCAGGGCTGCACCGGCGTCGCCGCCGACCAGAACACCTTCTACATGGCGACCGACACCGAGTACGGCACGCCCAACGAGGTCATCGCCTTCGACCTCAACACCGGCAAGCCCAAGTGGCGTTCCAAGGCGCCCGGCGAGCAGACCATGACGCCGCTGCGCATGGAGGGCTCCGAGGTGCTGCTCTACGTCGAGCCGCGCTACGACGCGGGCGGCGCGGTCGCGACGCTCGCCCCGACGGGCGGCGCGCCGAAGACGCTGCTCCAGCACCAGGCCGCGGTCTCGTCGTTGGAGAGCTCCTTCTACGACGCCGGGTACGCGTACTCCAACGGCTCGTTCGTGATCGCGGCCGGCCGGGTCTCCGCCTCCAACGACAAGGCGGAGAAGGAGACCAAGACGATGATGGCGTACGGCAAGTGACCCCCGCCGTGGGGGCGGCCCGCAACGAGGGGGGGGGGGGCGCGGGGCGCTTCGTTCTCCGCGCTTCTTTCCCCACGAACGAGGTCCTCTGCGGTGGGAGCAGTCTCCTCCCCCCAACCCACTCCCCAGAGAGGCCCCCA